>DCTV01000004.1:22248-22429 GCA_002329665.1 Christensenella sp. UBA1431 | reverse complement strand
CGCGCTGACCGACGACGGGGACGTATGGTGGGAGGGCATCGGATACGACCCGCCCGGCCATCTGACCGACTGGAGGGGGAACGATTTTTACCCAGGCGAAAAGGGGCCCGCGGCGCACCCGAACGCCCGTTTCACGGCCCCGGCGGCCCAGTGCCCTTCCATCGCGCCCGAGTGGGAGGAC
>DCTV01000004.1:0-22160 GCA_002329665.1 Christensenella sp. UBA1431 | reverse complement strand
CCGTTCGCGATGCTGCCGTTCATCGGCTACCACGTCTGCGATTACCTGAAGCACTGGCTGGAAATCGGGAAGCGGACCGACCCTGACAAACTCCCCCGCATCTATTACGTGAACTGGTTCCGCAAGGACCAAGGCGGACGCTGGCTCTGGCCGGGGTTCGGCGAGAACAGCCGCGTGCTCAAGTGGATCGTGCAGCGGAGCCTCGGCGAAGCGGAGGCCGTGAAGACGCCCATCGGCAACATGCCCGCCCCCGGCGCCCTCGACGTCGAAGGCCTCGATGTGAGCGCCGCGGACATGGCGGAGCTTCTTAGGGTAGACAGGGACGAATGGCTCGCCGAGGTCGCGTCGATCAGGGAGCATTACGCGCGCTACGACATAGAACGCATCCCGGCCCTTGTAAAGCAGCTCGACGCCCTCGAAGCACGGCTTCGGCAGATGGAGGCGTAGGCAACGCTTGCGTGCCTGGGGCTCACCCGGCGCGCGGTAAGCCGGGGCCCGGCCAGCAAAAAAAAAAAGAAATATTCTACCGTACCACGGATGGCGGCCGGCCGCCGTCCGTTTCTTTTTGGGAGACCGGCCGAAAAGAAAAGCTTCTCTGAGACCCCATATATGGAATATAATGAGTTACTGGGAAATATTGGCTCGGGTTACGCGGCTTTGCGGAAAAAGGCGCCGGACGGACAGGGGCTTCAAACAGAGAGGTGATGGAATAATGAAAAAACTGCGTTATCTGTCGATCGTATTGCTAATGCTCATGCTGAGCGCGTGCGGTCCCGCCGGCCCGGCCGCGACACCGGCCGCGACACCCGCGACACCGGCCGGCACGCCGTCGCCGACGGGGCCGGAGAGGGCCGATAACGAGCAAATGACGCTCACCTTCGCTTTCGGGGAACGGAGCGGGACGTATTCGGGAGAGGTCGCAAACGGCCTGCCCCACGGCACGGGGGCGTTCACTTCCCAGAATGAAGGCGGGCTGGACTGGACCTACGAGGGCGGCTGGGCGAACGGACATTTCGAGGGCGCGGGCAAAACCGTCTGGAGCGACGGCTACGTGATGGAGGGAACCTACACAAACGACCGCCTCAACGGGGAAGGCCGGAGCTACCAGGGGAACCGGCTTGTCCACGAGGGCAACTACGCCGGGGACGAGTACGACGGCAAGGGCACGTTCTACAACCTGCACGGGGACGTGATATACTCCGGAACCTTTTCCAACGGGTTTTTAGACGAGTCTGCGGCGGACAGGAAGGCCAGGCTGGAACCGTTTAAGAAGCAGTGCGTGGCCATGTCCCACGAGGACATGATGGACGGCGGCGAGAAGCTCGAGGGGGCCAAAATAAGGCTCACCGGGACGGTCCTTGAAGTGTACGACGAGTCAGAAGGCGACGAGGAGTGGTACGAATTCCGCATGTCCGCCGGGAAAGGCGCGAAGGAAGCGGTGAGCGTGGACTACATCCTGAGCAAAGGCGAAGAAAGGATCGAGGAGGACACGAGGGTCACGGTATGGGCGACGTTCGCCTACATCGATACGTTTTCCGAGGGCGAGATGAAATACACCGAACCGTATCTCGAGGCCTGGAGCGTCGAGGTCGCCCCCAAGCCCACGCCGACCAAAACGCCCGCGAAAACGCCCGCGAAAACACCTGCCAAAACACCGGCCAAAACGCCCGTGAAGACGGCATCGGTCAACAGCAAACTCTACAACAGCTGGATCTGCCGGCAGGGGCAGTACACGGCCGTGTACACGTTCAAAAAGAACGGCACATACACCGGGGTTTTCTATGACGATATGGGCGATGTCACCGAGTCGGGCCGGTATACCGCAGACGGGCGCAACCTGCGCTTCGATGCGGGCGATTATTCCTACGGCGTGACCTATAAGTTTTCCGGTTCGAAGCTCGTATTGACCTATCCTGACGGCAGTGTATCCACCTTCAGCGTGTATGAGCCGTAAATTCTGTATTATCCGTTACTAAACATGTCAGGCTGTTGTCATGTTGGACGCGGTATAATGGGGGAAAAACGAGGAGGCGCGATATGGACTTTTCGATCGGGATCGTGGAAACGGAGGCGCAGCCCGCGCTGTTCGTCAGTACGGTGACGCCGGTGGACAAGCTGCCGCAGGAACTGGGCAGGGCGTATTCGGCGATCATCCAGTACTTGGGAGAACTGGGGGAGCAGCCGGCAAACGCGGCGTTCACAGCCTATCACAACATGGACATGGAACGGCTTAAAGTGGATATGGGGTTCCCCGTGCCGCGGGCACTGCCCGGACGCGGCGACATCGTCGCGGGAGAGATACCGGCCGGGAAGAAGGTTACCCGGATGTACAAGGGACCCTATACGGGGATGGAGCCCGTTTACGGGGAAATGACGCGCTATATGCAGGAGAACGGGCTCGAGCCCAAAGGCGTGGTATACGAATTCTACTATAATTCGCCGATGGAAGTGGACGAGAGCGAACTGCTGACCAAGATCGTCTTCCTGCTCAAATGACGCTCCCGACGCATTGAAACGGCGCTCACGAGCGCCGTTTCTTCGCCCGGCGCACCGGGGCTTTTATAAAAACCGGATCACATGCCCGGTGCGCCCGAAGGACCGCCGCGCCTTCGGGGGTTGCTTCGGCCGCCTTCGGGCAGGCCGATGCCTCAAAAACGATGCGCTCACGTCCTTTGCCAAATTTTACCCCTCACCTTTTTTGGTGAGGGAGTTTCGTGCAATCGGCATTTATATAAGGTATAATGACTATACATACTCATACCAATACTCTCATACCAACCCCGGTCGACCAAGGAGGGTGGAGCCATGGAAGCAAGAGAATTCACAGGAGAAGTAGCGAGTGCGAAAAAAGTCCTTCCGCTTTGCCTGCTCCAGATTTTTAGGCGGTATTCCGACGCAGACCATGTCCTTCTGATGCGGGACATACTGGGCAAACTCGTGGCCGACTACGGCATGGCGGTGGAGCGCAAGGCCGTGACGCGCAACATCCAGTGGCTGAAGGATTTCGGCTACGATATCTCCACGTATGAGGAGAACGGAAGGGGATTCTATCTCAGGGAACGGGAATTCGAGGACGCGGAACTGCAGTATCTGATCTACGGCGTGCTTTCGTCGCCCTACATCACATCGTCCAACGCCAAGCATCTGATCGACAAGATCAAGCGGTTTTCCACGATCTATTTCGAAAAACAGATGAGCTATATCCACACGGTGAACTACTGGTCGCGGAGCACGAACCGGGAGCTGTTTTACACGATCGACCAGATCGGCGAAGCAACGTCGCGGAAGCGGCAGATTTCCTTCGTATTCAACCAATACGACATGGACAAAAAACTGCATCCCAAGCATCCGGAGCGTTATGTTGTGAACCCGTACCAGATCGTGAGCATGAACGGCAAACTCTATGTCGTGTGTAACCATGTGGGATGCGACAACCTGACGCATTACCGCATCGATTTCATCACCAAGATCAGGATCGAGGACACGCCCATCGTCCGTTCAAAACAGCTCAACGATTATTCCGTAGGCATGAACATCGTCGACTACGCGAAGCTGGCGATCCACCTTGGAGGGGACACCTGGACGCCGATCACGCTCAGGATTAAGCCGCATCTGGTGGGCAGGGTCGTGGACTGCTTCGGCAAGGACGTCGTCTTCAAACGGATCGACGAAGACAACAGCGAGGTGTCGTTCCTGTCCTCCATACAGAAGATGCGGACCTGGGCGGTGAAATACGTCTCGGCGTGCGAGGTGCTCTCTCCGCTTTCGTTGCGCAAGCTTATCCGGGAAGACGCGGAAAATATCATGAAGAAATACGCTGCGGGCGAGGAATGACGCGCTTTGGGCATGCTCCGATGCAGCCAGCGGTGCCGGCACAACCCCCGGCTTGGGCGGGGTTTTCAAACCCCCTTACAGGCGGCGGCGCGATGGCGCCTGTAAGACTGTCGAAAACCCTGCCGGCAGGGGGTGTGGGGACAGGGTTCCGAAAAAGCCGCCGCGGCGTTTTAACCTCATAGCACATTCGGCCGGCAAGCGGTCTGCCGGCGCAAAAAAACGGCGCAGTCACGCCGTTTTTTGCGGCCCGCGAGGCGGTGGGTCGGCAAAGCGCGGCAACCTGGGTTTCGGCCGGATTCCGGCGCCCGCAGCGCGATCCCGATGCAATAGCCGCCGTATCCCGGGCAGGCGGAAAATGGGCAACCTTTTTTGTCCAATATGCGCATGCGCCGCCCGTCAAACGGGAAGAATCCCCTTTGGATAGGGTTTTCTGACCGGGAAAACGGACCGTTCTTGATTTTATCATATTTTGTCCGGACCATGGGAGCCTGCCCGATTTTGGTCAAACCAGTATGATACACTGACAGTGTACAAGGAGCAAATCTCCCTTAAAAGACAGGTAGCAGGCCTTGCAAGGTTTGACCGGATCAAAACGGGCAGGCCCAAAGATGACAATACATATATTAATAGGTTATATCAAGATAGACCAAATTCCCCGCCCTTAAACATAAAAAAACAGCTTCGGTGGTTGTAACCGCCGGAAATAACAGCGAGGAGTGGTATCGGATGAGTGAACTCAAAGACATGAAGATCATGATGTTCCCCAGCAAGTACATCCAGGGGGACGGGGCAATCCAGTTCCTTCCCGAAGTAATGGCGAAGTTCGGGGACAAACCGTTTGTATTGGCGACCAAATCCATGATTCCTCTTGCCAAAACACTTATGGGCAACAAGGGCAAGGTAGAGCAGTTCGGCGGCGAGTGCAGCAGGAACGAAATAGACCGCGTTAAGGCGCTGGCACAGGGATCGACGGCGATTGCCGCGATAGGCGGCGGCAAGCCCATCGACACCGCCAAGGTCGTCGCGGACGAAATGGGCATACCCGTGGTGGTCGCTGCCACGATAGCCGCCACCGACGCCCCCACGTCCGGATGCGCCGTCGTTTACACGGATGAAGGCGTTTACGTCGAAGTCCTCTATCAGAAACATAACCCCGACGTAGTTTTGATCGACACGGACATCATTTTGAAGGCCCCGGCACGATTCCTGATCTCGGGCATGGGCGACGCGCTTGCGACGTTCTTCGAGGCGAATTCCTGCGAGAAGACCGGGTCATTAAGCGAAGCTTTCGCCCTGCGCACCCAGACCGCCATGGCGCTTTCCAAGCTCTGTCTGGACATGCTGCTCAAGTATGGGCGCCAGGCTGCAAAAGACGCACAAGCCGGCATCAAGTCCGAGGCGGTCGAGGCTGTCATCGAGGCCAACACCCTGCTTTCGGGCATCGGATTCGAGAGCGGCGGGCTCGGCTCCGCGCACTCGGTGCACAATGGTCTGACCGTGCTCCCTGCCACCCACCATCTGTATCACGGCGAGAAAGTCGCCTTCGGGACCCTGGTCGGACTGGAACTGTACGACGACCTGGGCATCAAGGACGAAGTGTATGATTTCTGCATCGACGTGGGACTGCCCGTCACCTTCGAAGAGCTGCATATCCCCAACGTAACCGATGCGGAACTCAAAGAGGTAGCGGAGAGCGCCTACAAGTTCAACTTCATGTCCCACGAGCCCGTCGAGCTCTCGACCGATATCGTTTTCGAAGCGATCAAGAAGACCGATAAGGTCGGACGCGAGAAGAAGGCTGCAAAAGGCAAATAATACCCATGGAGAAGGGGCGCGGCCAAAGCCGCGCCCCCTGTTCTCAACCCGGCGCAGGGATCGCAATCATCTTTAATTATTACGGTTCGCTGCCGGCATAGGAAGGCCTGTTTGTCGACCGGGGCACAACGTGAAACGGCACGCGTTCGGGCTCACTGTTTTTGGTAAGGACGGTATGTTAAACTTAAAATAAAGGAACACTAATCCAAGCGCGGGTCTTTGACCATTATTCAAATAAGGAGTGGTAAAAATGATAGATCTGACCAAGATCAACGAGAGCAATTGTGGTAAACTGTTTGATCCTTCGACACTGGCCAAGAACAGCACGGAGGCGGATATCATCCAGGGCGCGAAGATGGCTGTGAAGTACAACACGATGTCTTATGTGGTTGCGTCCCCTTATTATCTGCCCTTGATTTGCCCGATTCTCGAGGGCACCGACGTTCTCCCCTGCGCCTGCATCGCCTTCCCGTTCGGCAACACCAACAGCGCTGCAAAGGCGTTTGAGACCGAACTGGGCGTAAAGCTGGGCGCCAAGGCGTTCGACCTGGTCATGAACATCGGCGCGCTGCAGGACGGCAAATTCGACGTCGTGAAACAAGAACTCGACGACTTCGTAAAAGCGGCCCAGGGCAATGTCACCAAGGTCATCATGGACATCGAGTTTTTGACCGACCAGCAGATCGCTGACGGAACAAAGCTGATCGTTGAAGCCGGATGCGATTACGCGAAGACTTCGACCGGACAGTACGTCGGCCCGACGGTGGAGCAGTTCCTGGTGATGGCCGAAGTCTGTAAAGGCACGAAGACGAAGACGAAGGTCGCCGGCGTCAAGCACCCGCGTCCCCAGAACGCGTGGGTCTTCCTGGCGGCAGGCGCCGACCTGATCGGCACGCGCGCAGCCGAGCCCATGATCCTCGCGCTGCCGACGATGCGTAAGATCGGTATCGTACCGCCTTACAAAGGCTGAAAACCGAAAAGCTTATATTCCACCCGGGCAGCCCGACTGCCTGGATGGAATATATGCTTTTTCCGAAAACTGAATGCCAGGGGCCCGTTCGGGTCCCGGCATATATCCATAGAGGAGGAAGCGGGTTATGGAGTTTACTTTTATCGCACCCATGAAAACGGTTTTTAGAAGCGGTGCGCTCGATGAAATCGGCAAATATATAGGCGGTTACGGAAAAAGGTTTTTGATCGTCATCGACCCCGTTTTCGAGAAAAACGGCACGCTCGCAAGGGTACAGAAAGAGCTCGATGCGATGGGGATCGCCTACACGGCCTACCTGGGCGTCGTCGGTGAACCCGACGTCTCCTACGTGGACGACGCCTCGGCGCAGGCCAGGGAGTTCGGCTGCGACGCGGTGCTGTCCATCGGCGGCGGCAGCTCTATCGACGTGGGGAAGGCCTCCGCGGGGGTCATCACCAACGGAGGGCACGTGAAGGAGTACCTGGAATACGTGGGCACCGGCCGCAAGGTCGAGATACCCCCGCTGCCCTTCATCGCGATGCCCACTACGGCGGGCACCGGCGCGGAAGTGACGAAAAATGCGGTTATCGGTTCAAAGAAAGAGCACTTCAAGCGCAGCATGCGCGACGACCAGCTGATCGCGAACCTGTGTATACTCGACCCGAAACTCTGCGTAAGCGCGCCGCCCAGGGTCACGGCCATCGCCGGCATCGACGCCATAACGCATCTGATGGAGGCGTACGCCACGTGGAAGGCGCACCCGATGAGCAAGGCGCTTGCACTGCAGGGGCTCGAACTCGCGGGACGTTACCTGCAGCGCGCCTACGACAACGGCGAGGACCTGGAAGCGCGCGAGGGCATGTCCCTGGCGGCCTACCTCGGCGGAATCTCGTTCTCTAACAGCGGTTTGGGCGCCGCGCACGGCCTCGGCATGGCGATCAACATCTACTTCCCGGTGCCGCACGGCTTCGGCGTCGGCGTGACGCTCCCCTACGTGATGGAGATCAACGCCAAGGACAACCCCACGCTCTACGACGCGGTGGGCGAAGCGTTCGCCGGAAAACGTTTTGACAAGCCTGGCGAGGGCACTCAGGTGGCGATCCAGTTTATCAAGGACCTTAACGCCCATATCGGCATCCCCGCGGACCTGAAGGAACTCAACGTCAGCGAGGAACTGGCCGAGACGATGGGCAACGAGTGTTTCGGCTCGAGCATGAGCGGCAACCCCGTACAGCTCAGCGGCGAAGAGTGGGGCGCCCTGTTCAAGCGGCTGATATAAGGATACGCCCGCATACAATCGAATTGCTTTAAGCATGCCCCGTATATCCGAAAAGAAACGTTCCGGACGACGACCGGGCGGGGAGACGCCGGCGAAGATTTTTCCGGGTTATATGGGGTGTGCTTGATAATACCCCGACGTTATCTATTTCGGAACTTGGTTTGGCCCCAAAGAAATAGGAGGTGGACGGAAGCGATCAGCGAACATTTGGACGAGTCCGGGTTGTATCGTGTCCCAACGGACGCGGCAATGCAACGAAGGGCCCGGGCTACAAAATTGGCAGGACCGACATGACCACAGAAACAACACGGCAGTGTTAAAGAAGAAAGGAGCATAAGAATGGGTAAATACCTTGCTGGTATCGATGGAGGTACCATGGGCGTACGCTGCGTGATCGTCGACGAAAAGGGCAAAGAGGTCAGCAGCGCGTATTTCGAGACACCGACCTTCTATCCCAAGCCCGGCTGGATCGAGCAGCGCGCGGAAGACTTCATGGACCTGGCCGTGCAATCGACGGCGGCGGCCATCAAGAAGGGCAACATCAAGGGCGAAGACATCGCCGCGGTCAGCTTCACCAACATGCGCTCCACATACGTGCCCGTGGACAAGGACGGCAACTTCCTGCACAACATCTTCATCTGGCAGGACCTCCGGGGCGTCGAGATGTACCCCTGGATGGAAGAGCGCATGGCCAAATACGACATGGACTGGGCAAAGCTGTACCAGATGAGCGGTTTCCCGAAGGGCGCCGTGTGGCCGTCCACCAAGGTCTACTGGTTCAAGAAGCACCATCCCGACCTGTATGAAAAGACCTACAAGATGCTCACCCCGCAGGCGCTGCTCATCAGGGCGATGGGCGCCAGGGACGACTGGTATGACGACGAAGCGGACGCCAACTGGTGGCAGATCTGTAACGCGGATACTTTCCAATATGATCCCTTCCTGGCGGAAGTGTTCGACGTAGACATCAACAAGTATCCGAAGAACTACAAGTCCTGCGTCCAGGTGGGCCAGGTTCCCAAGGATATCGCGGAAGCGACCGGCCTGAAGGAAGGCACGCCCCTCATCATGGGCGGCGGCGACCAGCAGTGCGGCGCGATCGGCGTGGGCAACGTCCGTTCCGGACTCGCCTCGATCTGCCTCGGCACGGCGGGCCTGTGCATCGGCGTGAGCGACACCCCGGTGCGCCACCCCAACGCAGCCTGCCACATCCTCGGACTCCCCGGCACCGACTGCTGGACGATGGAAGGCCACGCCAGCGCGGCGGCAAGCGCTTTCCGTTGGGTCAAGAACACGATCAGCGACCTGGAGATCGGCGCGGCCGGCCTTCTGGACGTCGACGTGTACGAACTCCTTACGGCGCAGGCCGGCAAGTCCGTCCCTGGCGCCAAAGGCGCGATCTTCTTCCCGTGGCTGGCCGGCGAAGCCTGCCCGTATTACGAGGACAAGGCAAGGGCCGCCTTCATCGGCATGACGCTGGCCCATACGAAGGCCGACCTGTACCGCGCGGCGATGGAGGGGATCTGCTTCGAGATGAAGCAGATGCTCGAAGCGCTCAAGCTGGGCGGCTTCAAGCCGTTCGAACTGCTGCGCCTCACCGGCGGCGCCGCACGCTCCGACGTGTGGAACCAGATCCAGGCCGACATCTACGGCAGCCCGGTCGAAGTGGTGGAAGTCGCCGAAGCGACCGCCCTGGGCGCCGCGATGCTGGCAGCCGTCGGCGTCGGGATGTACAAAGACGTCATCGAAGCCGAGAAGAACATGGTGCACGTCTTGAAGAGGTTCGATCCCATTCCGCAGAACGTCAAGACCTACGAGGAGCTTTTCGCGGTCTTCAACGACGGGTTCAACGACCTGCGCGCGAAGTTCTGGCCGGGTCTCGTGAAGTTCCAGGAAGAGCATCACTAAGTCGCGAAGCGGCAAGTGCTGGCGTGTATCCACCCCGCGCCAGCACGTTAAATACCGGGAAGGCATTCGCCTTCCCGGTATTTTTATGCGGCGCAAACTTCGCATTAAGATGCCTCGGATTCCGGCGGGAATGCCGGATTGGTTTCCCGGCAATAAGTACGCTGCCGCTCGGTCCCGTATAATATAGATAAATATTAGTCATTATCGAGTATTATATTATTCGGGGAATTGCATGGGCATATTACGTCACAATATTCGATAACCAAGGTTCCAGTAATAATCAAGCTGAACATAGCACACTTAAGCACATTAATAATAAGTAGATTAACCTTGACATGTGGATTTATGATAGTGTAAGCTTATACATATTTAGAAACATTAGGTAATTTAATATGATTAAAGATATTTACGATATGACGTTAAAACTTATCACGCCTTCCGAGAAAGGCAAAGAGCTTGACTTCAGCACCAAACAGGACGATATTCTGGAGGCTGTATGCTTCTTTAACGATAAATTCCGCACGTGGAGCAAGAGAATCATCGTTTATTTGATATCTAAAAAGTCGATTCATTTGCTGCTGTTTATGGAAAAGGAAAAGGGCCAGGACCAGATAACAGCACGTGATATACGATTTTTCACGACATATCTGAACAACCAGAAACAGTGGAATGAATATTCGAGGAACACTTCCAAGCTATTTGAGAGCGTAGGACTTTCTCGTTGCAGCTTGGATACGGCAAAGCGACAGATAGAGAGACTGGACAGAGAATCGCTGGTTTACAGGGCACAAATTGAAGAGATCGAATTTTTCAAGAAAGAGTGTCATAGGTCAGACGACCGGGAATACAAGGATTCTCAAACGGAAGGAGCGGAAGATATTACGGACGATGACATTATCACGATTGTCAATTATCTGGTGAACACGAAAAAAAAGGGGGAGTATTTCAATGAAAAAAACGAGACGCTCTCCCAAATCAAAGTTTTACTGAAAAAATGGTTATAAGGCGGAATATGATTCAATTAATCGACGTATCTAAATCATACAACAGCAAAGACATGGTTGTTAGAAACCTCAACCTAAAAATTGAGCAGGGCGAGCTGGTTGTGCTGGTCGGAGAGAGCGGATGCGGCAAAACCACGACGATGAAGATGATCAATCGCCTGGAGGAGCCGTCCAGCGGCACAATACTGATTAATGGTAAGGATATCAAAGAAATCGATCCCATTGAGCTAAGGCGCAACATCGGCTACGTCATTCAGCGGATCGGGCTGTTCCCGCATCTGACCGTGGGGCAGAATATCGGGATCGTACCGAGGCTGACCAAAAACGATCCTGAAAAGGTCGCCAAAAGAACGATAGAGCTTCTGGATATGGTCGGCATGCAGCACGAAGAATATATGAACCGTTATCCCAACGAGCTTTCGGGCGGGCAGCAGCAACGCGTCGGCGTGGCAAGGGCGCTCGCGAACGACCCCGACATCGTTTTGATGGACGAGCCTTTCTCGGCGCTCGATCCGATAACGAGGGACCAGTTGCAGAACGAGCTTTTAAAGCTCCAGGAGGAACTGCATAAAACGATCGTGTTCGTGACCCACGACATCGACGAAGCGATTAAGATCGGCGATAAGATCGCAGTGATGCAAGACGGAAGGATAATGCAGTACGATACTCCTGAGAAAATATTGAAAAACCCGGCGAACGAGTTCATAGAATCCTTCGTCGGGCGGGATCGCCTGTGGAAAACGCCCGATATGCTGCGCGCGCGGGACATCATGAACAAGGATTACGTGCGCATCGGAATGAACCGGCCTCTCGCCCACGCGGTGGAACTCATGCGTGAAAAGAACTGCGAGGTGCTGGTCGTCGTCAGCAGCAGCGGGAACAATCCCAACTATATTCAAGGCATGGTGGGCAGGCGCCAGATTAACAAGGATTATGATCATGACGTGCGCATGAAGGACATCATGAGGACGGATGTGGTCACCGTCCAGCCGGATACGCCTTTGAACGAGGTGCTGCAGCTTCGGGAAAAGCACAAGCTGCGTTTCATGCCGGTCGTGGAAGAAGGAATAACGGTAGGTATCATTACCGAGACGACCATCCTCAACGTACTGACAGAGATCATACCGGAAAGCGAGGGATTCTAATTGATCGAATATATAGCGCTACACTGGGATGATATACTGGGCAGGACGGGGGAGCACGTTTACCTGGCGTTTACAGCGGTCGCGCTGGCCTGCATTGTCGGGATACCGGTCGGTTTGCTGATCAACAGGAATGAAAAGCTGGCGAATGCCGTTATAGGCGTCGCGAACGTAATGCAGACGGTTCCAAGCCTTGCGATGTTCGCGTTGCTTATACCGCTGGTGGGCATACGTGATAAAAACGCTATATTAGCGCTCTTTCTTTATGCGCTGCTGCCAATAATCAAGAACACGTATATAGGCATCAGAAATGTCGATCCTTCCATCATCGAGGCGGCAATGGGCATGGGTATGTCGAATATGCAGATACTCTATAAGGTCCAGATGCCGCTAGCCGTTCCCGTTATCATGGGCGGCGTACGCATCGCTACAGTTACCGGTATCGGTGTGGCGACCATCGCTACGTTGATCGGCGCAGGCGGCCTGGGTACGCTAATATACCAGGGAATCGGGATGATGAACTATCCGATGATGATATGGGGCGCGATATCGGCCGCGCTGCTCGCGCTGCTCACCGATTTTGTTCTCGGGCTGTTCGAAAAGAAGATAACATCCAAAGGGATCGCCGCAAAATAACGGATTAATTTCCGGTCGATTTTGGCTGGTGGCGATAAATATTACCAGAAGAAAGGAAGGGAAAATGAAGAAAATAGTCGTTTTAATTGCAGTGATGTTGCTTGCGGCAGGATTGATGGCGGGTTGCTCACAACAGGATAAGGTAGTAAAGATCGGACATAAGAACTATACAGAACAGCGTCTTGCAGGGCAGATGCTCGCGGTTTTGATCGAAGCAAAAACCGATTACGAGGCCGAAGTAACCGAATTCGGCGGTACGATGCTTTGCTTTGAAGCATTGAAAAACGATGAAATCGACGTATACCCGGAGTACACGGGCACGGGCTACGGAGCGATACTGGAACAGACAGAAATACTAAGTCCCCAGGAAACGTACGATTATGTAAAAGATGAATTTGAGAAACAGTATGGTATAACGTGGCTGGACGAGATAGGCTGGAACAACACATACATACTTTCCGTCACGGCGGAAACCGCGAAGGAACTTGGCGTTTCGACGGTCTCGGAGCTTGTCCCGCATGCAAACGACATGATAATAGGATGCGATAACGAGTTCCTGGGGCGTACGGACGGGCTGCCGGGCTTAAAGGAAGTATATGGCATAAATTTCAAGCAGGAACTGCCGATGGACCAGAGCCTGACGTACGCCGCGCTGCGCGACGGCCAGATCGACGTCAATGTTTCGTTCAGCACGGACGGCAGGATCGCGAAGTTCAACCTCGTGAATCTGACTGACGACAAAAGCTTCTTCCCGCCGTATTACGTCGCGCCGATAATGAAGCAGGCTTACGTGGACGCGAATCCGGAAGTGGTAAGCGCGCTGAGGGAGCTTAAAGGAACGTTCACGGATGAAGACATGCAGAAGTACAATCTTATGGTGGACGAAGGGACGGAATCGATAGAGGTGGCCACGCAGGCGCTCAGGGACAAAGGCCTGATAGACTAGCCTCAACGAAAAAGCCGGAGAGCTCATGCTCTCCGGCTTTTTTGTATATTGAGGCGCACATTGATACTGAAGAAAAGGAGACGCTAATGAAACATACCCGAAGCCCTGCCCGAGTAAAATCCCCGCAGAGCGCGGCTTTGTGGGGAAGAGGAGGAGCAACGGAGCGTTACGAAAAACCCCTGAATTGAGAAACAATTCAGGGATTGTGAGTGGAGTGCAGTTTGCTCCGACGAAGTGGCAGCGGAACTAGAATTCGAATTATAATTCGGCCCAAAAATAGAGAAAAATTTGGTGCAGCTTAGTCTCTCAAATGCCCAATTTACGGGGGTTTCTTTAATTCTGTGCTCAACGCCGTACAATTGTGTTCCGTCGTGTAAAGGGCCAAACAAAGGGTAAAAATGGTTCGCTGGTGCGAACCTAATGGGATATGCCTGTATGCCGATAGTATGGTGCCGATAGAAGATTATTTAGAGAGTATTGATAAGGAGAAAAAAACTCGGGTACATAGACGAGGAGGCTTCGGCAAGCATACATACCAATGTTGAAAAGCCGTCTTATTTCGCTGTCCCAATTTAAGTACAGAGTAAATAGTAAACTATAAATAGTCCAATTTCAGGGATTTATGATGTATAATGAGAATATACGTCAAAGAGGGACAATATCCATGATTAAGAAGTTCCAGGTCCTGAAGATCGTTTATCCCGACATTCGTCTGTACAACAGGGATGCGGCCAAACTCCGGGGCTTTTTTGCTAATAAACATTCGGACAACCCTGTATTCCACAACCACGCGGGCGAAGGGTTCATATACGAATACCCGAGGATACAGTACAAGGTGATCTACGGCAAACCGGCCATCATCGCATTTGAATCCGGAATTGCAGCTGTTTACAGCAGCGTTCTGGAAGAAGACGCGATCGACATCGGAGGAAAAAACATCGAAGTGGCCGGCATCAGGATTGATCTTTACGATGAGACGGCGGGTGACAGCGAGCGGACATTCGGGTATAAATTCGCAACGCCGTGGCTCGGCTTGAACCAGAAGAATTTTTCGGCCTACAGACAGGCAAAAGACGACCAACAGAAGAAATCGCTTCTTGACAGAGTCCTCGTCGGGAATATCCTTTCCATGTGCAAAGGGCTGGGGGTAAAACTGGAAAACAGGATTTCCATCCAGGCTTCCCTGCAGGAGACCGCTGTCAACTTCAAAAACGAAAACATGCTTGGGTTCTACGGGAGTTTTACTGTAAACTGCCGGCTTCCTTCATATTTCGGGATAGGAAAAAGCGTTTCGAGGGGCTTCGGGACCATCAGGAAGATAAAAATCGAGGATAAATCTTCAGAAATGGCGGGTGAGGAGTTTGCTCAGGGAGTATGAGACCGTTTTGTTGGCCGCATTGCTGCACGATGTTGGGAAGTTTTATCAGAAGGGGAAACAGGGAGGCGTTATCGACAACAGCGGCGCACATCCCGGCGTATCCCGACAGTTTGTCGAGTACTTTGCTCCCTTGTTCGATCCTTTTGTGGATGTCGGGCTCCTGAAGGAACTGGTGTCCCGGCATCACGAGAACGAGCGTGCGTTCGACAGGGAATACCTGGTGCAGTACGCTGAAAGCGATGTAAAGCCGCTTGCGTACATCGTAAGCACGGCGGACAATCTTTCATCCTCCGAGCGGGACGAGCCTGCCAGGGAGCGAACAACGNNCAACCTCTCCTCATCGGAACGGGACGAGCCGGCCAGGGAGCGCACGACAGGGTTCAGGACGACGCCGCTCGCGAGTGTGTTTTCAGGAATCCGGATCGGAGCCCGTGAAAACGAAACGATCCACCATCGTTTTGCGCCACTGTCACCGGAAGGGGCTTTTCCCGTTCCCGGGCTCAAACAAACCATAGAGAGCAGCAACGCGGAGCATATAGAGGCTTTCACGAGGGAAGTCAAAGCGTTGGAACTGCATAATCCTGCGGATTACAATGCCCTGCTCACGGTTCTGGAAACACTCCTGCTAAAATATACGTGGTGCTGTCCGTCGAGCACGTACGACGCGATCGCCGACATTTCGCTTTACGACCACATGAAGACGACGGCCGCCATCGCCGCCGCAATGTGGAGATACCACACGGATGCCGGCGACATGTCCGTTGCGTCGGTCAAGGACAACGAAAAAAAGAAATTCAAGCTGGTGGTGGGAGACTTCTCCGGCATCCAGAGCTACATATTCTCGTCGGCGGAGACCGGATCAAAGGGAATGGCGAAGCGGCTGCGCGCGCGTTCATTCTATATCAACACGCTGCTGACGGTGGTTGCGATGCATATCCTCGACGCGTTCGGGATGCCCCAGTGCGCGACGCTCATGTCCTCCGGGGGGAAGTTTTACCTGCTGCTTCCCAATACGAAGGCTTCGGAGAGGTTTATCGAAGAAATCTCGGGAGCGGTCAACGCGTTCCTTTTCAAAGAATTCCAGGGGGACGTTTGCATCAACCTTTGCAGCACTGATCTAAGCGGCAACGACCTGATGCATTTCGGCAACGCCGTGAGGGAACTGAACGCGGGCCTTTCCGATAAAAAGAACATTCCATTCGCTTCTGTGCTGACATGTGAAGGCGAGTGGAACGAGGACAGATTCGTTATCGCAGATGACCTGAGGGACAAGACCATGTGCGCATCCTGTGGGAAGACCCTGATCGGTCACGATGAGGAAACCTGTGCCGGATGCCGAAGGGACGAAAGGCTGGGCGCGGACCTGGTCAACGCCAAATACATCGAGTTCACCAGGGGACACGGGACGTTCCATATGTTCGGGGACATATGGATATCTGTGATGAAAAAGCCCAGGTTCAACGGCGGCTTTATGATCCACATGCTCAACGCCACAGAATTCGAAGACAGGAAGCTCTATTCCCTCCCCGTGACGGCAAGGTTTGCCGCCAACCACGTACCGACGGAGAACGGCGGGATAAAGACGTTTTCCGATATTGCGCAGATGGCTAAGGGCTCGAAGCACCTGGGGATACTCAAGGCCGACGTGGACAACCTTGGGTTCGTGTTCATGGAGGGGTTTTCCCAAAGGTATTCCGTTTCGAGGGTTTCGACCCTTTCTCGTATGCTCGACCTGTTTTTCAGCGGCTATGTCAACGTCCTTCTGGAAAAGGAATTCACGAATGTCTACAGCGTGTTTTCGGGAGGGGACGACCTGTTTCTCGTCGGTCCGTGGGACAAGATGCCCGAACTCGCGCTGCGGATCAACAAGGATTTCAGGGCTTACGCCGCGGGCAACCCGTGTTTCACGATAACTGCGGCCGTTACGCTGGAGAACGCGGTTTCCAACGTAAAGACCTTCTCGCAGACCTGCGAACACAGACTCAAGCAGGCGAAGACACAGTCGGACGAGACGGTGTATCCGGAAAGGGACGGCCGCGACGCGGTATGGTTTTTCAACCATTTCTTCACATGGGAGGACTTTGAAAAATATCTTGCCGACGGCAAGAAGCTCGAACAGTGGATAGGCGCGGGGCTGGCAAACACTTCCCAGCTTCGCAGGGTCGCTGGGTACAGCGGGATGTACAAGGACTTCCTCCAAATGCGGACGCTGGATTCCGCGCGGTTCGACGGGCTGTTCAAATACGACCTGCGAAGGAATTACCCCGGCGACGGCCCCCGGCGGGAAGTGCGCGACTGGGCCGCCGCGCTGCGGGACAACAGCCTGAACTACAAGAATCTGCGGAAGGACTTCTACTTTGCAGGGTTTTGCGTTGACTACGCGCTGAATAAAACCAGAGAGAAAAGGGGGAGAGACGAACATGCCGGCCAATAACAGGGGCGGAGGCTACGGAGGCAGGGGCGGCAGGACGCCATATCGCGAGGAACCCGGGTTGCCGGAGGGATACCTGAAAGACGGGTATTTCAACGATACCCCGACGGGGAAGGCTATCAAAACGAGCCTGATGATGAAGACGGCGAAGGACATAGCCGAGGGCCTGAACTCCGGAAGGACGCAGTTGAAGAAGTCACAGCTGCGCAAGTACTATGACTACTGCAAGAACCTGCAGGACAAGATGCAGCTTAAAAGCGTGGGGTACGAAGTCATAAGGCCCGGTTTCGTAAAGCTCCTTGGCCATGCCACGAACGCGCTGAACAAGTCCACGCCGCTGGTGCCCCGCCTTTTCGTGGCGTTTGTGGAAAGGAACGTCAACGCGGTGAAAGACGCGGACGATTTCAACGCGTTCGTCGAGCACTTTGAAATGATCGTTGCCTATTATCCGAGGAGAGACTAGGGAGGGGAAGAAAGTGAAACTGAAAAAGATTGTCAAGTTCGAGGGGAAGATCGTCTGCCTGACGGGCCTTTGCATCGGCGGGACCAACAACGATATCAACATCGGCGGGCTGGACAAGGAGGTCATAAAGAACCCCGTTACCAACGAGCCCTATATCCCCGGTTCCAGCCTGAAGGGGAAAATGCGTTCCCAGCTGGAGAAAAAGATCGGTAAAATCGACAGAAACCCCTGCGGTTGTGGTCAAAAGGACTGTGATGTTTGCTTATTATTCGGAGCCCACCGTAATCCGGGAGCGCCTTCAAACCCCACCCGAATCATCGTGCGCGACGCGAAACTGAGCGAGGAGACGAAAACGCTGTTCCAGAGTCTCCCGGCAGAGAGAGGCAGCTATCTGGAGTTCAAGGGCGAAAACTCGATCAACCGCGAGCGGGGGACCGCGGAAAGCCCGCGTTTCTTTGAGCGCGTGCCGGAGGGCGCCAAATTCGACATGGAGATCCTCCTGCAGATATATGACCGGGATGATGAGGACAGGCTTTTAAACGCCGTCCGTCAGTCCCTGGAACTGGTTGAACTCAGCTACCTGGGCGGTTCGGGCACGCGCGGGTACGGCAAGGTGAGGTTCGACTACGAAGAGGGCGAGATCGATATTTGAGGGTGATGCCGAATGAAACTCTACAGAGCGGTAGTATCCGCGCAGTCGTCCGTGCTCTCGCCGCTGCAGTCGGACACGCTCTTCGGCGCGTTCTGCTGGAACTACCGCGCCGTACAAGGTGAAAAGGCGCTGTTGGAGCTGATCGGCGGGTTCAGGGAAGAAAGGCCGCCCATCATATTCTCCAACGCTTTTCCGCACGACGCCCTGCCGCTGCCTTTCGGCATCCGCGACCCGGGAGCAGATATCCGGCCAGATTCGGCGCAGGAGGAGAAACTCGCATCCTACAAGCGGGGGAAAAAACTCAAGAACGCGCGGTACGTTTCCATCGGAGCCTTCAACCGGATATTGCAGGGGAACTGCCAGGGAATCACGGAGGAGATGGCCGAAAGCGGGGAGACGACGGTGCAGAACCTGAAAAACAGCGTCAACCGCGAGACCGGCACGGTGGGGAGCGACGAAGGCGGCGACCTGTACAGCAAAGAGGAGATCTTCCACACTCCCGGCAGCCTGCTGGACGTTTACGTAAAGACCGGGCTGGACGAAACCATATTGCGGGAAACGCTGGGCATCATGTTCGCGCTGGGCATCGGAGCCGATAAGTCGACCGGCAAGGGAGCGTTCGACATGCGGGAGGTCGCGGGGTTCACGGGCTTTGACGAGCCGGAAGCGCCCAACGGGATCGTTTCCCTGTCGAATTTCATACCCAAGGCGAAGGACCCGGTGCGGGGGTATTACCGGGTATTTGCCAAATACGGCAAGCTGGACAGGGAGTACGCCAACTCCCCCACGCCGTTCAAGAAGCCGCTGCTGTTTTTGCGCTGCGGTTCGGCGTTCTACGACGAGGCGCCTAAAGAGTGGTACGGACGGGGCGTGTTCGGGGTGTCCGCCGTTTCCCCGGATATCATGGTCAACGGCTGCTGTATCCCGGTGAGGGCAAAGCTGCCCGGGTGAACGGAGGCCTTTATGATCTTAGTCATCGAAGGGAAGGGCACGAAGCTCTTTCGGAGCGGGGAGTGCTTCAGGGCAAAGGGCGGGGACGGCATAAAGGAAATTGCGGCGGCTGCCGTATCTAAGATATTGGTTACTTCAGCGGTTTCCATAACTACCGACGCACTACTGCTTGCGGCTTCGGAGGGCATTCCCGTCTTTTTTCTTGATGGTCACGGGCATCCTTACGGTATTTTCGATGCGTTTGAAAAGGCAGGACAGGCTTATGTCCGCAGGAAACAGACTACGCTTGCGCATACTCCGGACGGAGTCGCCATTTGCAGGCATTTCCTATGCGGAAAGCTTCACGGGCGGATCAGGCTGCTGAAGAAGCTGAAGGCAAAACGCAGCGGAGATAAAGCGGCGGAAATCGTTCGCGTGATAGAATCAATAAGGGTCTTTTCCGAAAGCATCAAATCCGTGGAGGGCGATTCAGTGGCCATGGTGCGTAACACGCTGCAGGGGTTGGAAGGTTCAGCGTGGAGGGAGTATTTTAACCTTTTGTCGGCGTTGCTTCCAAAGTCCGAAGCATTCGATGGCCGTTCCTTTCGGCCCGCGAAAGACAGATTCAACGCGATGCTTAATTATGCCTATGGAATACTGTATTCGCAGGTGGAAAGAGCGGCGAGGCTGGCCGGGGTCGACCCATATATTGGGATCATGCACGCGGATGCGTACAATAAGCCGACTTTCGTATTCGACGCGGTTGAATTATTCAGGCATTATGCGGAAGAAACGGCATTTAAACTCTTTACGGCGAGAAAAGTATCGGCTTCCATGTTCGATACAAGAGACGGCGGCGTATTCCTGAACGGTGAGGGGCGTAAACTGCTTATTGCGGCCTATTTTCGGAAGATGTCTGAAATGACGTGCTACAAAAGGAGGCGGGTGAGAATTGAAACGGAGATTGGACTCCGGCTGGCGGAAATTGCAGGAACCATAGCGGAGAGTTGATATGCGTGCGTGGATCGTATATGATATTACACAGAACAGGAGGCGGCAGCGCATTGTGCGGGCCTGCAGGGACTTCGGCCTGATACGCGCGCAGAAAAGCGTGTTCGTCGGTATCGTTGACGACAGCCGGCTGGAAAGCTTTTTTGCGCGCCTGCGATCGGAGATGGACGAAAACGAAGATTCGGTCTTTGTCCTACCTACGGATAAGAGGCTCATAGAAGAAGGGAAATACTTTGGGAAGGGCTTTGACAAAGCACTTGCGATGCGGGAGACGGATATTCTGTTTCTTTAATCGGAAGCCGGAAAGGAAGGTGTAGGGTATGCCTCTCAAAACACTGGTAATTACCTATGCAATGCGGTTTTTGCCTGCTGATCGAGTCTGAAAAGACCTTCCACTAAAACAAGGATTGAGACGTTGCCTTGTCCTGCGCTGCCTCGATGAGCGTCGTAAGCTGTCTGAAAAGACCTTCCACTAAAACAAGGATTGAGACTGTAGTGTGGCTCCCTGCAATGGTAGCAGGTCGCTTTGTCGTCTGAAAAGACCTTCCACTAAAACAAGGATTGAGACATGTATGTCTTTCTCTAATTCCTTCAAATTTAACCGTGTCTGAAAAGACCTTCCACTAAAACAAGGATTGAGACAAGCGTCGATTTCAAACATGTCTCGCTTGCGAGGGAGTCTGAAAAGACCTTCCACTAAAACAAGGATTGAGACTATCAAGAAGCGGAATTGAAAAGAGAACAAGAACGGTGTCTGAAAAGACCTTCCACTAAAACAAGGATTGAGACGACGCTGTTCCCACAACTTCCACGCCAACATATTCCGGAGTCTGAAAAGACCTTCCACTAAAACAAGGATTGAGACGCGGGTCGCCGCTATTGCGCCCGGCGAATTCATTCTCGTGTCTGAAAAGACCTTCCACTAAAACAAGGATTGAGACTTTGTCGCCTGCGATTTCGCGTATCGTTTTTTCGTCGTAAGTCTGAAAAGACCTTCCACTAAAACAAGGATTGAGACTGGCCCCGGTCAAATATCCTAAGCTGGCATGCTCGTCGTAGTCTGAAAAGACCTTCCACTAAAACAAGGATTGAGACGGTGTTTAGCAGCTTATGCCATCGCCAGGTTCAACCTCGTCTGAAAAGACCTTCCACTAAAACAAGGATTGAGACTCCGGGCCACGCCTTACCATCCATCATTCCCGCAAACGTGTCTGAAAAGACCTTCCACTAAAACAAGGATTGAGACAATTGTGTAGCCTTGACTTCTCCAACGCAACTCCTCCTTGTCTGAAAAGACCTTCCACTAAAACAAGGATTGAGACGTATATGCTATTTGCAGAGATATCCCAAACAAAGTTTGTCTGAAAAGACCTTCCACTAAAACAAGGATTGAGACAAAATGCAAGCTTGAATCACTGCAACACATGCTACAGGTCTGAAAAGACCTTCCACTAAAACAAGGATTGAGACTTCATATACGTTTCTGCGTCTATTATCATCCCAACTACAGTCTGAAAAGACCTTCCACTAAAACAAGGATTGAGACTTTCTCCTCGCATGGCATGTTGGTCGAAGGCCCTTGTGTTAGTCTGAAAAGACCTTCCACTAAAACAAGGATTGAGACGGCGCGGCCTTTACCGTGATAAAGCGCACTGAGCGAGTGGTCTGAAAAGACCTTCCACTAAAACAAGGATTGAGACCCCACTGTGTCCACAGGGACCCATCCTCCATGTCGATCAGTCTGAAAAGACCTTCCACTAA
>DCTV01000067.1:6136-24606 GCA_002329665.1 Christensenella sp. UBA1431 | reverse complement strand
GTGTTGATGCCCGCGCGCTTGAGGCAGTTGTACGAGCGCACGGACAGGTCCAGTTCCTCTATCGTCATTTCCAGTATCTTTTCTTTCTTGTCCTCTTCCTTCTCCACCATGATCTCGACGTCGCCGACATGGTCGGTGAGGTTGATAAAGAGCATCAGGTGTTCGTTGAGGATCTTCGCCGCCAGCGCGGCCGCCTCTTCGGGGCGGATGCTGCCGTTGGCCCACAGTTCGAGCGTAAGCTTGTCGTAGTCGGTGATCTGACCGACACGGGTGTTTTCGACCGTGAAGTTTACCTTGCGTATCGGCGTGAAGATCGAATCCACGGGGATGATGCCGATCGGCTGCCCGACGCGCTTGTTGCGGTCGGCGGACACGTAGCCGCGGCCCCGTTCCAGCGTTATCACCATGTCGAGTTCCGCGTCTTCGTTGAGCGTGGCGATGTGCAGCTCCGGATTGATGATCTCGACCTCGGAATCCGCGATGATGTCGCCGGCCGTGACCTCGCACGGCCCCGTTGCGCGGATCGCGACCTCTTTCGGCTGGTCCGTGTACAGTTTCGCCGAGAGTTCCTTGAGGTTGAGTATGATCTGTGTCACGTCCTCCTTCACACCCGGAATGGTCGAAAACTCGTGCAGCACTCCGTTGATGCGCACGCTGGTCACTGCGACGCCAGGCAGGGACGAGAGCAGGATGCGGCGCAGAGAGTTCCCCAGCGTCGTTCCGAATCCGCGTTCGAGCGGTTCGATGATGAATTTGCCGTAGCGATTGTCGTCACTGGCTTTCACAAACTCGATCCTGGGCTTTTCGATCTCGATCATTTGAACCCTCCTTCTGTGGTCAGGATGCGTGGCGCGGCCAACCGCGCGTCACCTCGAGTACAACTCGACAATCAGGTGTTCCTCGATCGTCAGGTCGATATCGTCGCGCTGGGGCAGGGCGACGACCTTTCCCGTGAGGTTGTTCGCATCGAACTCCAGCCACTTGGGCATNNAAGGCGCTCGTTCGACTGACTGCGCTCACGCACCGAAATCACATCCCCCACGTTGGTAAGGTACGAAGGAATATCAACTTTTTTGCCGTTCACTCGGATATGTCCGTGCAGGACCATCTGCCGCGCCTGCGCGCGCGAAACGCCCAGACCCAGCCGGTACACGACGTTGTCGAGCCTGCGTTCCAGAAGCCGGAGCAGGTTCTCGCCCGTGACGCCTTTCTGGCGCTCGGCTAATTCAAAGTATTTCCTGAACTGGGATTCTAATACACCGTAGGCGCGGCGCGTCTTCTGTTTCTCCCTCAATTGTATACCGTACTCCGACGGTTTGCGGCGGCCCTGTCCGTGCTGTCCGGGAGGCGCGGAGTGGCGGTTCATCGCGCATTTCGCGCTGTAGCACCGCTCTCCCTTCAGGAACAGTTTCGCCTGTTCCCTCCTGCACAGACGGCAGACCGATCCAGTATATCTTGCCATTTATATCCTCACTCTCCTCATTAGACCCTTCTGCGTTTGGGCGGGCGGCAGCCGTTGTGCGGGATCGGCGTCACGTCCTTTATCAGGCTGACTTCCAGGCCTGCGGCCTGCAGCGAACGGATCGCCGCCTCGCGCCCGGATCCCGGGCCTTTTACGTATACTTCCACCGTTTTGAGGCCATGCTCCATGGCCGATTTCGCGGCCGTTTCGGCGGTGATTTGCGCCGCGAATGGCGTGCTCTTCCTCGAACCCCTGAAACCGAGGCCGCCGGCGCTCGCCCAGGACAGCGCGTTGCCCGCGGTGTCCGTGATGGTCACGATGGTGTTGTTGAATGTCGAACGGATATGCGCGGCGCCGCGCTCGATGTGCTTGCGGTCCCTGCGCTTCCGGGTCGTTTTTCTAAGACGTTTGGGTTGTGCCATGTGCCCCTCCTTACTTTCTCCTGCCGCTCACGGTCTTTTTGGGACCCTTGCGGGTGCGTGCGTTCTGCTTCGTGCTTTGCCCGCGCACCGGCAGCCCGCGGCGGTGACGTATACCGCGGTAGCAACCGATCTCCATGAGGCGCTTGATGTTCAGGCCGACTTCGCGCCTCAGATCGCCTTCCACCTTGACTTCCCTGTCGATATACTCCCTGAGCTTGACTACTTCGCTGTCAGAGAGGTCCTTGACCCTGGTATCGGGGTTCACGCCGGTGTTTTTTAGAATACGCGCCGCCGTGGTGCGCCCGATGCCAAAGATATAGGTCAAACCGATTTCCACACGCTTTTCTCTGGGTAGGTCTACTCCAGCAATACGCGCCATTTAAATGTACACCTCCGGTTATACTGTCCTCTTTCTTTGTATGATCTATGCATCAATTCATACGAAAATAGATTGCTCTATCAGCCGCTTTCGTATAAACGGATTTCAGCCCTGTCTCTGTTTGTGCCGGGGATTCTTGCATATTACCAGGACCCGGCCTTTCCTTCTGATGATCTTGCATTTTTCGCAGATCGGNNACGCTTGGTTTCACTTTCATGTTCTTTGTTACGTCCTTCCTGTTATCTTAACGCGCCATAGCGCTAGGATTTCCCGCGCCAGGTGATCCTCCCGCGCGTGAGATCATAGGGGGATAATTCGACGGTGACCCTGTCCCCCGGCAGTATCCGGATGAAGTTCATCCTCAGCTTTCCCGAAATATGTGCGAGTATCTTGTGCCCGTTTTCCAGTTCGACTTCGAACATGGCATTCGGAAAAGCTTCCGTGACCCTTCCTTCCACCTCGATGACATCCTGTTTAGCCAAGCTATCCCTCCTTCGGACCGCGTTGCGCCTTTGGCAAGTATCCCATATTCTTCAGGCAACTGCGCACCTCGGCGTCGAAGATCCTCGCGCCCTGCTCGATTTTGCAGCGCAGTCCCTCATGCACGTCCTTGGTCGGATCCAGGTGCTTGCGCTTCTTCCGCTTAGGCCTGGCGAGCTTTCGAAGCTCACCGTCAACGATGCGCACGTATTCGTCGTCGAGCACGTCCACAACCACGAAGTAGCGCCCCTTGTCGCGCCCGGCACGCGTGCGTACGATCCTGCCCGGTTCTATGGGGTTTTCCGACACCACTTATACCTCCCTCGGCGATTTATCATTCCGCCAGCGTAAGAATGATCGGTTCGCCTTCTTCGGTCACTGCAATGGTGTTCTCGTAATGCGCCGAGAGGCTCGCGTCCTGAGTGACCACAGTCCAGCCGTCGCCGAGCATCTTCACCTCGTAACCTCCGGCGTTGACCATCGGCTCGACGGCCAGCACCATGCCTGCCCGTAGCCGCGGGCCCTTCCCGGGCTTCCCGAAATTGGGGATGTCCGGCTCCTCGTGCACGTTGCCGCCGATGCCGTGGCCGGTGAGAGCCCTGACCACAGAAAAACCGTCGCGTTCCACAGCGCGCTGCACGGCGTTGCTGATATCGCCAACGCGCCCGCCGGCCACGGCGCGTGTGATCCCTTCAAAAAATCCGTTCCTGGCCGATTCGATCAGGCGCTTTGCCAGGTCGCTGACCTCGCCCACGGCGTATGTGCGGGCGGCGTCCGCGTGGTAGCCGCGCATGCAGGTGCCCACGTCGATCCCCACGATGTCTCCTTCTTTCAGCGCCCGCTCATGGGACGGGATGCCGTGGACGACCTCTTCGTTCACCGAAATGCAGGCCGCCGCAGGGAATCCCCTATAGCCCTTGAACGAAGGCCGGGCGCCTCCCTGGACGATGCGCTGCTCGATCCAGTCGTTGAGATAGCCGGTGGTGGCGCCGGGCCTGACCTGCGTTTGTACGGCCTCCAGGATGCTCCCCAACAGCTTTCCCGACGCTTCGATGAGGGCGATCTCCCGGGCCGATTTGATCGGTATCATTTAGGCATACTTCCCCAGGATCTTCACGATCTCCGCGTTCACCACGTTAAGGTCCCGGCTGCTGTCCACGGTCACCAGGATGCCCTTTTTATCATAATAATCGATAAGCGGCTGCGTTTGCTCCCTATATACTCTGAGGCGGTTCTCCACCGTTTCGGGCTTGTCGTCGCTGCGCTGGTACAGCTCACCGCCGCATTTCGCGCAGGGGTCGCCTTCGCTGATCCGGGATATGTGGTAGGTCGCTCCGCATTCCCTGCAGACCCTGCGCCCGCAGAGGCGTTCCTTGAGGGTCTCGACGGGGGCGTCCAGGTTGACCGCGCAATCCAGGTCGATACGCCCGTCGATCGCTTCCGCCTGCGGCAGCGTGCGCGGGAAACCGTCGAGCAGATAGCCGTTTTCGCAGTCGTCCTGCCTGAGCCGCTGTTCCACGATGCTGATGATCACTTCGTCGGGCACGAGCTGGCCCTTGTCGATATAGGACTGCGCCTGTTTGCCCAGTTCGGTCTTCTGCTTAAGCTGAGCACGCAGGATATCGCCCGTCGAAATATGCGCGATACCGAATCTTTTGCATGCAAGTTCCGCCTGCGTACCTTTGCCGGCTCCCGGGGGGCCCAGGAAAATAACCTTCATTTCCTCATTTCCTCCTTAACGAATGTCTATCATTTCAGGAAACCCTTATAGCTGCGCATGAGCATCTGGGCGTCGAGCTGCTTGTTCGTTTCGAGCGCGACGCTCACCAGGATGAGCACGCTCGTCGCGCCGAATATAATCTGTATGCCCAGGAGGCTCGAGATCATCGACGGGATGACGGCTATGACCGCAAGGAAGATCGCGCCGAACATCGTGATGCGCGACGATATCTTCGCAAGATGGTCCGAAGTCGGTTTGCCTGGACGGATGCCGGGTATGAAACCGCCGTTTTGCTGCATGTTCTTCGATATCTCTACGGGGTTGAACGATATCGTCGTATAGAAATACGTGAAGAAGACGATCAAAAGCGCCATCAGCACGAGGTTGATCGGGGTCCCCGGCCCCATCCACGCCTGGTACCAGATGTTGAACCCGCTCTCAGGCCAGAACCCCGCGATCATTCCCGGAAACTGGAGCAGCGTCATCGCGAAAATCAGAGGGAGCACGCCGGTCGCGTTCACCTTCATCGGGATGTGGGTGCTCTGTCCGCCGTACATCTTCCGTCCGACAACGCGCTTTGCGTACTGGACGGGGATGCGCCGCTCGCCCAGGTCCACGAACGTCACGCCGGTGATTATGACCAGCACGAAGGCAGCAAACGCCGGGATGGTCCAGATCATCGTCGCGTCGATGACCGCGGTTTCCACCAGCGCGATGATCTGCATCGGGACCCTGGCCACGATACCCGTGAAGATGATGAGCGAGATGCCGTTGCCGATGCCTTTCTCGGTGATCCGCTCCCCGAGCCACATCACGATCATAGCGCCCGCCGTGAGGCAGAGCCCGATCGTGAGGTAGTTGAACCAGTTGGTGGTGGTGACCGCCTTCGGGCCCAGGCTCAGTATGATCGCGATCGCCTGGATGAAGGCCAGCACGACCGTGAACCTGCGCGTATACTGCGCGATCTTCCGCCTGCCTTCCTCGCCCTCTTTCGCGAGCCGCTCGAGGGCGGGAATGGCCACCTGCAGCAGGTTCATGATGATCGACGCCGTGATGTACGGGCCGATCCCCAGCGCGAACAGCGTGAAGTTCCCGAGCGCCCCGCCGGTGATCATGCTCATGAACCCGAGGATACCGCTTGCGCCGATCTGCTCTGCAACGTAGGCCACGTCCACGCCGGGTATGGGGATGTAACACCCCAGCCGCACGATGAACAGAATCAGCAGCGTATAGATGATCTTCCTTCGCAGTTCTTCGATTGCCCAGGCGTTTTTCAGCGTTTGGAACATCTTTTATTCTTTCACCTCAACGGTCCCGCCGGCCGCCTCGATCTTTTCTTTTGCGGAAGCGGAACACTTGGTCGCTATCACGGTCAGCTTCCTGTTCAGCGTCCCGTTGCCCAGCACCTTGAGCCCGTCGTTTATCTTCCGGATAACGCCCTTTTCGCGCAGCAGTTCGGCGGTGACGACGGTGCCGTCCTCGAGGGCGTTCAGGTCGCGTACGTTTATAATAGCATATTCCTTCGCAAAAATGCTGACAAATCCTCGCTTGGGCAGGCGCCGCGTCAACGGCATCTGTCCGCCTTCGAATCCGGGGCGCACGCCGCCGCCGCTGCGGGCGTTCTGGCCTTTATGTCCCTTTCCCGAAGTCTTGCCGGTCCCCGAGCCGATCCCCCTGCCCAAACGCTTGGCCTTGGTGGTCGCGCCTTTGGCCGGCGTGAGTTCATGTGTCTTCATATGTGCCTCGTACCTCCTGTTTTCAAGCGCCCGGCTATATTTCCTCCACCTTCACGAGGTGCTTCACCGTGAAGATCTTTCCCCGTATGTCGGGCGTGTCTTCGTGCACCACCTCGCTCCGAATCTTCTTCAGGCCAAGGGAACGCACGGTATCTTTCTGGTTCTTCAGGCACCCGATGGTGCTTTTGACCAGGGTTATCTTCAGTTTGCTCATATAAGCCCTCCTAGCCCAAGATTTCCTCTACCGTCTTGCCGCGCGTGCGCGCCACTTCCTCGGCGGTGCGCAGGCTTTTCAGGCCCTCGATCGTCGCCTTCACGCAGTTGGCGGGGTTGTTGGATCCATAGGATTTGGTGCGGATGTCCTTTACGCCCGCCGTCTCCAGCACCGCGCGCGCCGGTCCGCCGGCGATGACGCCGGTGCCCTCGGGCGCGGGAAGAAGCAGCACCCTGCCCCTGCCGAAAACGCCCAGCGCCTCGTGCGGGATGGTCGTTCCCACGATAGGCACCCTGATGAGCTTGTGCTTGGCGTCCTCGACGGCCTTGCGGATCGCCTCGGGAATCTCGGTGGCCTTGCCCATGCCCGCGCCGACATGCCCTTCACCGTCGCCTATGACCACCAGCGCGCTGAAGCGGAAATTCCGGCCGCCTTTCACGACCTTGGTCACGCGGTTGATGGAAACGAGCTTTTCTTTTAAGTCCAGAACGCTTGCGTCTATACGGTCTTGCATTCGATCTATCTCCTTAACCCACTAGAATTTCAGGCCGGCTTCCCTTGCGCCCGCCGCCAACTCGGCCACGCGGCCCGTATAAAGGTACCCGCCCCGGTCGAAAACGACTTGCTCGATCCCTTTCTCGACGGCGCGCCTCCCAATCGTTTCGCCGACCAGTTTCGCCGCCTGCTTCTTGCTCAGCGACGCCGCTTTCTCGCGCACCTCCGCGTCGAGGGTGGACGCCGATACCAGGGTCTCTCCCGCGTCGTCGTTGATGAGCTGCGCGTAAATGTTGCTCTGGCTCCTGTATACGTTGAGCCTCAGACGCTCCTCGGTGCCCCTGATGTTCCTGCGCATGCGGCGGTGCCTGTTCTTTCGCACCTCGTTCTTGTCCGCTTTTTTTATCATGCTGCCCTTGGCCCCTTCCTGAGCTTATTTGGCGGTCTTTCCTTCCTTGCGCCGCACGTATTCGTTCTCGTAGCGGATGCCCTTNNCTTGCCCTTGTAGGGTTCCGGCGGCCGCACCCGCCTGATGTTGGCCGCCATCTCGCCGACGGCCTGCTTGTCGATCCCCTTAACGGAGATCTTGGTGGGCGCGGGCACTTCAAACTCCAGCCCGTCTTTTTCCTGTATCTCCACAGGGTGAGAATAACCCACGTTCAGCACGAGTTTCTTCCCCTGTTTCGTCGCCCGGTACCCGACGCCAACGATCTCCAGGTTCTTCTTAAAACCGTTGCTCACGCCTTCGACCATGTTGGCGATCAGGCTGCGGCTCAGCCCGTGCAGCGCCCTGTGCTCCTTCTGGTCGGACGGTCGCGTAACGACGACCTGGCCTTCTTCCAGGCGCACCTCCATATCCTTGTGTATCTTCTGGCTCAGCGTTCCCTTGGGGCCTTTTACAGAAACCGTGTTGTTCTCGCCCAGCGTTACCTGAACGCCCTTTGGGACCGCGACCGGAAGCTTACCGATCCTCGACAATTTCGCTCACCTCCGCATGTGATGCATATCGCTACCAAATAAACGCCATGACTTCGCCGCCCACACTTTCCTTGCGCGCCCTCCGGTCGGTCATGACGCCCTTGGACGTGGAGATAATGGCTATCCCCAGTCCGCCGAGCACCCTGGGTATCTCGTCCTTTTTCGCGTATACCCTCAGCCCGGGCTTGGAAATGCGCTTGAGTCCGGTGATAGCTTTCTGCCTGCCGGGCCCGTATTTGAGCATTATCCTGAGTTTGCCCTGTACGCCGTCGTCGATGAAATCGAAGCCGCGTATATAGCCTTCGTCGACCAGTATCTGCGCGATAGCCTTCTTGGTGTTCGAAGCGGGTACTTCTATCGTATCGTGTTTGGCGACCAGTGCATTGCGGATGCGGGTCAACAGATCGGCAATGGGGTCTGTAACAACCATCGTGCAACCTCCTTATCCAAAGTCCTACCAGCTGGCCTTGCGCACGCCGGGTATCTGGCCCTTATGCGCAAGCTCCCTGAAACATATGCGGCAGATGCCGTATTTCCTGAGCACGGAATGCGGACGCCCGCAAATGCGGCAGCGGGTATAGGCCCTGGTGGAAAACTTCGGGGGCTTTTGCTGCTTGTTTATCATGCTCTTTTTCGCCATCGTACTGTCCTCCCTTACATCTGCCCGAAGGGCATGCCCATCAGCGACAACAGTTCATGGGCCTCTTCGTCCGTCTTTGCCGTCGTGACAAAGACGATGTCCATCCCGCGCACCTTCTCGACCTGATCGTAATCGATCTCCGGAAATATGAGCTGCTCCTTCACGCCCAGGGCGAAGTTGCCCCTGCCGTCGAAGGACTTGGGCGATACGCCCCTGAAGTCACGCACGCGCGGGAGCGCTATGCTGATGAGCTTATCGGCAAACTCGTACATCCTGGTCCCTCGGAGCGTTACCTTCGCTCCGACGTTCATGCCCTCGCGGAGCTTGAAGTTCGCAACCGACCTTTTGGCGCGGGTCACCACCGGTTTCTGCCCGGCGATTATGCTCAGGTCCCTGAGCGCCGAATCCAGCGCCTTCGGGTTGTCCTTGACGTCGCCCATGCCCATGTTGATAACCACTTTTTCGAGCCTGGGGACCTGGTTCACGTTCTTATAATCGAATTTTTCCATCATCGACGGTACGATCTGCGTTTCATACCTGTCTTTCAGCCTAGGCAATTTTATAATCCTCCCTTCTAGCTGTCGAAAGTCTCGCCGCATTTTTTGCACACGCGGACCTTGGTCCCGTCCGCAACGAACTTGTGCGCAATGCGGGTGGCTTTGTTGCACTTCGAGCAAACCAGCATGACTTTCGAAGCGAAGATGGGCGCCTCGCGTTCGATGCGGCCGCCGGGGGACTTGGTGCCCTGGGGCTTCTGGTGCCGCGTGACCTTGTTCACGCCTTCGACGATCACCCTGCCCTTCCCGGGCATCGCCGCAATCACCTTGCCCTGCTTTCCCTTGTCCTTACCCGAAATGACCACAACCGTGTCATCCTTTTTCACATGAAGATGTTTCGCACGCATTTTCATCCACCTCCTAAAGCACTTCAGGAGCCAGAGAGACGATCTTCATGTAATCCTTTTCCCTCAGTTCCCTCGCTACCGGCCCGAAGATGCGCGTGCCCCTGGGCTGGTTCTGTTCGTTTATGATCACGGCCGCGTTGTCGTCGAAGCGGATGTAGGTGCCGTCCCCGCGGCGCTTGCCTTTAACCGACCGCACGATGACCGCGCGGACGATGTCCTTCTTCTTGACCACGCCGCCCGGCGTAGCGGTCTTAACCGACGCGATGATGGTGTCGCCGATGTTGGCGGTACGCCTGAAGGAGCCGCCCAGCACGCGGATGCACATGAGTTCCTTCGCGCCGGTGTTGTCGGCGGCCTTCAGCCGTGTCTGTGGTTGAATCATGTTGCGCCTCCTCTTCCAAAGCGCGTCAGCGCGCTTTTTCGATCACTTCCACCAGGCGCCAGCGCTTGTGGCGGCTAAGCGGCCTCGTTTCCATGATCTTCACGAAATCGCCCACCTGGCATTCGTTGGCCTCGTCGTGTACCTTGAACTTGGTGGTGCGGTTGATGGTCTTACCGTAGAGCGGGTGCTTCACCCTTTTCTTAATGGCAACGACGACGGTCTTATCCATTTTATTGCTCACGACGGTGCCCGTACGGGTCTTCCGGTTGTTCCTTTTCTCGGTCACTGGATATTCCTCCTTTCGCCTTTGCCGCTACACGCGCGCAGCCTTGATCTCGCGCTCCCTGATGACGGTCTTCACGCGCGCGATGTTTCTCTTGCACTCACGGATCAGCATGGGGTTCTGCGCCTGTCCGGTGGCCATCTGAAACCTGAGGTTGAACAGCTCCGACTTCAGTTCGGTCAGGCGCTCTCTAAGCTCCTGTTCGGACAGATCGTGGTACTTAGACTTCATTGCTGTCACCACCCGCTTCTTCGCTGGTCTCCGCCCTCGTGACGAACTTGCACTTGAGCGGGAGTTTATGCATCGCGCGGCGCAGGGCTTCACGCGCGACCTCTTCGGGCACGCCGGCCACTTCGAACATGACGCGCCCGGGCTTGACGACCGCCACCCAGTATTCGGGCGAACCTTTGCCGCTGCCCATTCGGGTCTCGGCTGGCTTCTGGGTCACGGGTTTATCCGGGAAGATCTTGATCCAGACCTTGCCGCCCCTCTTCATATACCGCGTCATCGCGATACGCGCGGCCTCTATCTGGTTGCTGGTGACCCAACTGGGCTCCATCGCGACCAGGCCGTATTCCCCGTAGGCTACGAAGTTGCCCCTGGTCGCCCTGCCTTTCATGCGCCCGCGCATCACGCGCCTGCGCTTCACTCTCTTGGGCATCAACATTATCTGGCTCCTCCTTCCGTAGGCTTGCGATCGCCTGCGCGGCGGGGGCTTTCGAGTATCTCGCCCTTGTAGATCCATACTTTCACGCCGATGCGTCCGTACGTCGTCTTCGCCTCGGTAAAACCGAAGTCGATGTCGGCGCGCAGCGTCTGCAGAGGGATGGATCCGTCGTGGTAGCCCTCCGTACGGGCGATCTCGGCGCCGCCCAGCCGGCCTGACACCTGCAATTTAACCCCTTTTGCGCCGGATTTCATCGTGCGGCCCATCGTCTGTTTCATGGCCCTCCGAAACGAGATCCGTTTCTCGAGCTGGGCCGCTATGTTTTCGGCAACCAGTTGCGCGTCCAGATCGGGGTTCTTGATTTCAATGATGTTGACGACAACGTTCTTGCCGGTAATTTTCACGAGTTCTTTTCTCAACAACTCCACACCGGTCCCGCCTTTTCCGATGACCATGCCGGGTTTGGCGGTATGGATGTTGATCGTTACGCGCTGCGCCGCGCGTTCTATCTCAATCTTGGAAATCCCCGCCTGGAACAGTTTCTTCTTTAGGAATTCCCGCAGCTTGTAGTCCTCGTAGAGATTGTTGGCAAAATCCTTTTTTGACGCGAACCAACGGGTGTCCCAGTCCTTGATGACGCCTACCCGGAATCCGTGGGGGTTTACCTTCTGACCCATCTTCTGCCTCCTCCTTGATTACTGAACCTGGTCCAGGATGATGGTAATATGGCTGGTGCGTTTGCGTATGCGGGATGCGCTGCCCCTCGCACGCGGCATGTAACGCTTCAGCGTCGGGCCCTGGTCTGCGTAGACCTCGGCAACGTAAAGCGAATCGCGATTCAGGTCCAGGTTGTTCTCGGCGTTTGCAACGGCCGAGCGAAGCAACTTCTCGACGATGGGTGAGGCGGCCTTGGGCGTGTACATCAGGATGGCCTGCGCCTCGGCTACAGACTTTCCGCGGATGAGATCGATCACGATCTTCACCTTCCTGGGGGAGATGCGCACGTAGCGCGCTTTGGCGCATGGCCTTTTGTCCCTGTTCTCTTTGCGCCTGAGCGCTTTTTCTCTTTGTCTGGTTGCCATATAAGTCCTTTCCTCCCTATCTTCCCGAGGACGACCGGTCGCCGGCGTGGCCGCGGAACGTGCGGGTCGGGGCGAACTCGCCGAGTTTGTGGCCCACCATTTCCTCCGTTACGTACACCGGGACGTGTTTCCTGCCATCATGCACCCCGATCGTATGCCCGACCATATCGGGGAAGACGGTCGAAGCCCTCGACCACGTCTTGACTATCCTCTTTTCGCCGCTTTCGTTCATCGCGACGATCCTTTTCATCAGCTTCTCACTGACAAACGGGCCTTTCTTAACCGACCTGCTCATACAGCTTGCGCCTCCTTCCTGCTATCACAACCGTACCTGTTCGGTCTATTTCGAACCTCTGCGCTTGACGATGAACCTGTCAGTGGGGTTCTTCTTCTTGCGCGTCTTGTACCCGAGCGCAGGCTTGCCCCAGGGCGTCACGGGCCCCGGCCTGCCAATGGGCGCCTTGCCCTCGCCGCCGCCGTGCGGGTGGTCGACAGGGTTCATCGCGGAACCTCGCACCGCCGGCCTGAAGCCCAGGTGGCGCTTGCGTCCGGCCTTCCCGAGGGAGATGTTCTCGTGGTCCGGGTTGCCTACCTGGCCGATCGTGGCCTTGGCGTTCAACGGGATCATCCGCACTTCGCCGGAAGGCAGGCGTACCTGCGAATACTTGCCCTCCTTGGCCATGAGCTGCGCGGACGTTCCGGCTCCCCTGCAAAGCTGCCCGCCCTTGCCCGGCTTGAGCTCTATGTTATGGATCGTCGTGCCCACCGGGATCGCGCTGATGGGCAGCGCATTGCCCGGTTTGATGTCGGCGCCTTCGCCCGATTCCACCTTCGCGCCCACCCTGAGTCCGACCGGCGCCAGGATATAGCGCTTTTCGCCGTCGGCATAGTGCAGCAGCGCGATGTTCGCCGACCGGTTCGGGTCGTACTCGATCGTCGCGACTTTGGCCGGAACGCCGTCCTTGTTCCGCTTGAAGTCGATGATTCTGTATTTGCGCTTCGCCCCGCCTCCCCGGTGGCGGACGGTGATGCGCCCTTTCGCGTTCCTGCCGCCCGACTTGCGAAGGTCGGTCAAAAGCGAACGTTCAGGAGTCCTCGTTGTGATTTCCTCGAAGGAGGAAACCGACATGTACCGCCTGGCCGGAGATGTGGGATTGTACTTCTTTATTGCCATCTGTTGCTGCCTCCTAAACTCGAATGGTAGCCAAAGCGGCTACTGCACCATGTTCTCGAAGAACTCGATGCCCTTCGAGTCCGGCGCGATCTTCACGTAGGCCTTCTTTACGGTCGGGCGTCTTCCGGTATGCGCGCCCTGCCGCTTCATCTTGCCCAGCGTCCGGACCGTGTTCACGCTCTTGACCTTCACGCCGAATATCTCTTCCACGGCCTGCCTGATCTGCGTCTTGCTGGCCCTGGGGTCCACTTCGAACACATAACGCTTCTCGTGGATAAAATCATATGTTTTCTCGGTCAGCACCGGCCTGATGATGATGTCGTACGCTGTTGCTTTCATTTCAGACATATACCTCCTCTACCCTGCCAACGGCCTTGCGCGTGATGATGCACGTATCGTGGTTGAGGATGTCGAGCACGTTGAGCGTACCCACCAGCAGGGTCTTGACGCCGGGCAGATTGCTCGCCGCCCGCTCGACGGCCGTGTCCGTGCCTTCCAGCACAATCAGCGCCTTTTTGTTGACGTCGAGGTTCTTAAGCAGCTTCACCATTTCCTTCGTCTTGGGCGCCGCAAGCTCGAGGCTGTCCAGCACGAGCAGGCTGTCCTTTGCCACCTTGGCCGACAGAGCGCTCTTCATCGCCAGGCGCTTGACCTTCTTGTTAATGTCCTGGCGGTAACTGCGGGGTTTGGGGGCAAACACGACGCCGCCCTTGCGCCATTGTGGAGCCCTGATGGATCCATGGCGCGCGCGGCCCGTCCCCTTCTGGCGCCACGGTTTGGCGCCGCCTCCGCGGACCTCCGAACGCGTGAGCGTCGACTGCGTGCCCTGTCGCTGGTTGGCGAGCTGGGCCTTCACGACGGTATGCAGCACGTGCTCGTTAATTTCAACGCCGAAAATATCGTCTTTCAGATCGATTTCGTCGATCTTATTGCCTTCCATATCGTATACGGCTACCTTGGGCATGGGCATTTCCTCCTTCCGATCCACTGCTTACTGTTTGACCGACGTCCTGATGACGACCAGGCTTCCTCTGGCGCCGGGAAATGCACCCTTGACCAACATGAAGTTGCGTTCGCCGTCCGCGCGGACCACTTCCAGGTTCTGTACGGTCACTTTTTTCACGCCCATGTGTCCGGGAAGCTTCTTGCCCTTGAACACCTTGGACGGCGACGCGCACGCGCCCATGGAACCGGGCCGCCGGTGGTAGCGCGAGCCGTGGGTCATCGGGCCGCGGTGCTGATTGTGGCGCTTGATCACGCCGGCAAAGCCCTTGCCCTTAGAGATGCCGCTCACGTCCACCTTCTCGCCGGGCTCGAAGATGTCCGCCTTGATTTCCTGTCCGACCTCGTAGCTCTCAGCATCGTCGATCCTGAGTTCGCGCAGGTAGCGTCTGCAGGGGACGCCGGCTTTCTTGAAATGCCCCAGCCTGGGCTTGCTGACTCTCTTTTCTCCGATCTCCCCGAAACCGACCTGCACGGCGTCGTATCCGTCGATGTCGGCCACCTTCTTCTGCACGATCTGGCAAGGACCCGCCTGAACCACCGTAACGGGGACCACCCTGCCGTCATCGAGGAAGACCTGCGTCATCCCCAGTTTCTTACCAAGTATGGCTTTTTTCATCTATGTCTACCTCCTAAAGAGTCCATTCCCGCCTACAGTTTGAGCTCGATGTCGACACCCGCCGGGAGATCCAGACGCATCAGCGAATCGACCGTCTTGGACGTCGGCCCCAGTATGTCGATGAGGCGCTTGTGCGTGCGCAGCTCGAACTGTTCCCTGGCGTCCTTGTATTTATGCGTCGCCCTGAGGATCGTGATGACCTCCTTTTCGGTGGGCAGGGGAATGGGCCCGGAAACCTGCGCTCCGGTCCGTTTCGCCGTGTCCACAATCCGCTCGGCCGACTGGTCGATCAGGTTGTGGTCGTAAGCCTTGAGCTTGATACGGATCTTCTGGTTCATGGATTATCCTCCTTAACATATCGCGCCTATATACACTCGCCCGTGTGTGTCCTGCCTTTTAATACACGACGGCGCATATAAGCCCGTCGTCCGATTCAACCGGACAATAGTCGGCGGAAATTACCCGGCAAAGCCGGCAACCTTCCACTTCATCCCTCGTTGCTGGCGCAACTTGTTTAGTATATTACATCCCACATGCAAAAGCAAGAGGAACAATGGATCTGGGCGGACACCGCGCGATATCCGTCCGATGCCGCCCAAATCCGACCTTATTCGATGACCTTCGTGACGACGCCCGCCCCCACGGTGCGGCCGCCCTCGCGGATGGCGAAGCGCAGGCCTTCCTCTATCGCGATCGGCGTGATGAGCTTGATCGTCATGTCGATGTGGTCCCCCGGCATCACCATCTCCACGCCCTCGGGCAGTGTGATCACGCCCGTCACGTCCGTCGTGCGGAAAAAGAACTGCGGCCTGTATCCGTTGAAAAACGGCGTGTGCCTCCCGCCTTCTTCCTTGGTCAGCACGTACACCTTCCCCATGAAGTGCGTGTGCGGCTTGATCGAGCCCGGCTTGGCCAGCACCTGCCCCCGCTCGATCTCCTTCCTCTGCACCCCGCGCAGCAGCACCCCGATGTTGTCGCCCGCCTGCGCCTGGTCCAGTAGCTTCCTGAACATCTCCACGCCCGTGCATACCGTCGTGCGCGGTTTGTCCGCCAGCCCCACGATCTCCACCTGGTCCTGCACCTTGATCGTCCCGCGTTCCACTCTCCCCGTGGCCACCGTGCCCCGCCCCGTGATCGTGAACACGTCTTCCACCGGCATCAAAAACGGTTTGTCCATCTGCCGCTCCGGCGTCGGAATGTATTCGTCCACCGCGTCCATCAGCTCGAATATCGACTTGCACCATTCGTCCGTCTCGACGTCCGCGCCGCCCTGCACCGCTTCGAGCGCCTTCAAAGCCGATCCCCTGATGAACGGGATGTCGTCCCCGGGGAACTCGTACGTGCTCAGCAGCTCGCGTACTTCCATCTCCACAAGCTCCAACAGCTCTTCGTCGTCCACCATGTCCGTCTTGTTCAGGTATACCACGATGCTGGGCACCCCCACCTGCTTGGCCAGCACGATGTGCTCCCGCGTCTGCGGCATCGGTCCGTCCGCCGCAGATACCACCAGGATCGCCCCGTCCATCTGCGCCGCCCCCGTGATCATGTTCTTCACGTAGTCCGCGTGCCCCGGACAGTCCACGTGCGCGTAGTGCCGCTTGTCCGTCTCGTATTCCACGTGCGCCGTGTTGATCGTGATCCCTCTCGCCTTCTCTTCCGGCGCCTTGTCTATCTCATCGTAGTTCGTCGCCTGCGCATGACCGTACTTCGCCAGCACCATCGTCATCGCCGCCGTCAACGTCGTCTTCCCGTGGTCTACGTGCCCGATCGTCCCTACGTTTACGTGAGGCTTCGTCCTCTCGAATTTTGCCTTAGCCATTTTCTCTTACTTTCCCTCCTTGTTCTCTCGCCGCCCTGCCTTCACGGCTCAGGTTTGTCTGTTATGCACAGCCGCTGCGCTTGACGTCACTTGCGTTTGCCCAGAATCCTCTCGGCCGTCTGCTCGGGCATGCTCTCGTAATGCGAGAACTGCATCGAGAACGTGCCCCGGCCCTGTGTCTTTGAGCGCAGGTCGGTCGCGTAGCCGAACATCTCGCTCAGGGGCACCATCGCGCTGATCACCTGCGCGCCGCCTCTCGACTGCATGCCCTCGATCTTGCCCCTGCGCGCGTTTAGGTTACCCATCACGTCCCCCATGTAGTCTTCGGGAACCACGACTTCCACGTCCATGATGGGCTCGAGCAATACGGGTCCGGCCTTCGTAACGCCGTCCTTGAAGGCGAGCGAACCGGCGACCTTGAACGCGATCTCGGACGAATCGACCTCGTGGTACGAACCGTCTACGAGCGTCGCCTTAAAATCGACCACCTCGTATCCGCCCAGCGCGCCGTTTTGCGCGGCTTCCCTGATCCCCGCGTCGATGGCCGGGATATACTCCTTGGGGATAACGCCCCCCACGATTTTATTTTCGAAGATGTAGCCCGCGCCCGGTTCGGCGGGTTCGAATTCGACCCGGCAGTGGCCGTACTGGCCCCTGCCGCCCGTCTGCCTGATGTACCGGCCTTCCGCTTTGTACTTCTTCGTTATCGTTTCCTTATACGCCACCTGCGGCTTGCCCACCGTGGCCTCGACCTTGAACTCCCTTAAAAGGCGGTCCACGATGATCTCGAGGTGCAGTTCGCCCATGCCCGCGATGATGGTCTGGCCTGTCTCCTCGTCGGTGTAGGCCTTGAACGTAGGATCCTCCTCGGCGAGCTTGGACAGCGCGATGCCCATCTTTTCCTGCCCGGCCTTGGTCTTGGTCTCGATGGCGACCTTGATGACGGGCTCCGGAAAGTCCATCGTTTCGAGCAAGACCCGGCGCTTCTCGTCACAGAGCGTATCGCCGGTGGTAACCGCTTTGAGGCCGACCGCCGCCGCGATGTCCCCCGCGTTGACTTCGTCGAGTTCCGTGCGGTGGTTGGCATGCATCAGCAGCATGCGCCCCATGCGCTCGCGCTGGTTCTTCGTCGAATTGAATACGGTGCCGCCGGTTTTGAGCGACCCCGAATATACGCGGAAAAAGGCGAGCTTGCCCACGAACGGATCGGCCATGATCTTGAACGCGAGCGCTGCGAACGGCGCCTCGTCGTCGGCCACGAGCTCGACCTCTTCGCCCGTTTCCGGGTCGGTCCCCACAACGCCCGTGATGTCCAGGGGGGAGGGAAGATAGTCGACCACCGCGTCGAGCAGCAACTGTATTCCCTTGTTCCTGTACGCCGTGCCGCAGAGTACGGGCACGAGACGCATGCAGACGGTCCCCTCGCGGATCGCGCGTCGCAGCATGTCCGGCTCTATTTCCTTTCCTTCGAGATAGCGCTCCATCAGTTCCTCGTCGAACTCGGCCGCGGCTTCGATAAGCTCGGTGCGGTACTTCGCTGCAAGCCCCTGTATTTCGGCCGGTATCTCGGATATCGTGTTGCGCGTCCCCATGTCGTCCGTATAGATGATGCAGCGGCTCTCGACCAGGTCCACCACGCCCGAGAAATCGTCCTCGCTTCCAATAGGCAACTGCACCGGAACGGGGTTCGCGTTGAGCCTTTCCCGGATCATATCGACGACGTTGTAAAAATCGGCGCCGAGAATATCCATCTTGTTCACGAACGCGATCCTCGGCACGGCGTATTTGTTGGCCTGCCTCCATACCGTCTCGGACTGCGGTTCGACGCCGCCCTTGGCACAGAAAACGGCTACTGCGCTATCCAGAACCCTAAGGGAGCGCTCTACTTCGACGGTGAAGTCAACGTGGCCGGGTGTGTCTATGATGTTGATTCGGTGGCCACGCCATTCGCAGGTCGTCGCGGCGGACGTGATGGTTATGCCGCGTTCCTGCTCCTGCTCCATCCAGTCCAT
>DCTV01000067.1:2605-6130 GCA_002329665.1 Christensenella sp. UBA1431 | reverse complement strand
CTTCCCGGCGTCGATGTGGGCCATAATCCCGATGTTGCGGAAGCGGTCCAAACCTATTTCCCTCGCCATGCAGTGCTCCCTCCTTTCCGTTGGCGCAGATTAAAGCAAACTATATAATACAATGCTGTCTCGTCAGCTCCCCGTTACCATCTGTAATGGGCAAAAGCCCTGTTGGCTTCCGCCATCTTATGCGTGTCTTCCTTCTTCTTGAACGTGTTCCCCGCACCGTTGGCCGCTTCCATGATCTCCGCGGCAAGACGCTCGCGCATGGTTCTTTCGCCGCGTTTCTTGGAAAACGATACCAGCCATCTCAAGGCCAGAGTCTGTCGCCGTTCAGGGCGTATCTCGATGGGCACCTGATAGGTCGCCCCGCCGACGCGGCGGGCTTTGACCTCCAGCATGGGCATGACGTTGCTCATCGCCTGCTCAAACACGTCCAATGGTTCCTGTTTCGTCTTCTCCCTGATTATATCGAATGCACCGTAACAAACCTTCTGCGCGACGCCCTTCTTGCCGTCGACCATGATCTGGTTTATGAGTTTGGTCACGACGACACTGTTATACAAGGGATCGGGCATGATATCGCGCTTGGGTATAAAACCGCGTCTTGGCATCGTTTACCTCCTGGTCCAATAAATTGTCAGCCCTTCTTCGGCCGCTTCGCACCGTAGAGCGAACGGGACTGGCGCCTGCCTTCCACGCCTGCCGAGTCCAGCGCCCCGCGCACGATGTGGTAGCGGACGCCGGGCAGGTCCTTCACCCTGCCTCCCCGGATGAGCACGACGGAGTGCTCCTGCAGGTTGTGTCCGACCCCGGGGATATATGCCGTGCCTTCCATCTGGTTGGTCAGGCGCACCCTCGCGATCTTGCGCAGAGCGGAATTCGGTTTTTTGGGGGTCATCGTCCTGACCGCCAGGCACATGCCCCGTTTCTGGGGGCACTGTCTGAGTATCGGGGCGGTGGACTTGTATTCCACCTTCTTCCTGCCCTTTCGAACCAATTGGTTTATGGTGGGCATGTACGTTCCTCCTCATTCAATGGTTGATTCCGTAAACCTATGTTCAAGCTATCGGTAGCCCTAAAGCCTGATTCATAAAATCATTTCAGCAGCGCCGCGCAGGCCGCGCCCACGTCGATCCCGCAAATACGGCCGAGTTCCTTCATCGTCGGGACGTTCACAATCTCTATTGGCTGGCCTTCCATGGCTTCTTCGAGCAACCGGCGCACCGTCTCGTCGACGTCCCCGCCAAGGTAGAGCGTAGCCGCATTGCCCTGCCTCAGCTGTTTTAGAACCTGCTTCGTTCCGACGACGCGGTTTGTGGTTTCACCGAGCCTGTTAGGCATTGTAACTCCCTCCCACGCAGAAAGAGGCATAAACATGCCTCAGAATGTCGGACAGACCCGTCATGGGGCGCGCGGGCACTCGACCCAATCCGGACACTCCTTTAGCGATCGGGTCAAAAAAACGATGCGACGGCGTCATTCATCAACCCGCGAGGGAATCCGATGACAAATCCCGTAAGGGGTTTGTCATCGGCCTTAACGTGCCTTCTCCTTTTCGGCGCACTTTAGTATTGTAACACTACGGCTTTTCTGTGTCAACGAAAAGGTTTGCGGCGCTTTTATGCCCCCGGTTCAAGGATCGCATCGTCTTCTTCGGGCAGTTCGTCTTCCATAAGGTCGGGCAGCCCGTCGCCGTCATGGTCCATCATGCCCAACGCGTCCGAAAGCTCCTTATGCTCCGGTTCGCCTTCCGTGCCGGTCTCGTATACTTCCAGGCAGTTGTAGCGTTTCATTCCCGTGCCCGCGGGAATGAGCTTGCCGATGATGACGTTTTCCTTCAGGCCGACGAGATGGTCGACCTTCCCCTTGATGGCCGCTTCCGTAAGCACCCGCGTGGTCTCCTGGAACGAAGCCGCAGAGAGGAAAGAATCGGTCGCGAGCGACGCTTTCGTGATCCCGAGCAGTACGCGCATGGCGATTGCCGGCTGTCCGTCTTCTTCGACGACCCGGTTGTTCTCGCGCTCGAACTTGAAGATGTCCACCAGTTCGCCGGGCAGCATATCCGTATCGCCCGCGTCCTCGATCTTCACCTTTCGCAGCATCTGCCGGATGATTACCTCGATGTGCTTATCCGAAATGTCCACGCCCTGCTGCCGGTACACCGCCTGCACTTCTTTTAGCAGGTAGTCCTGCACGCCCTTGACACCCTTGATTTTGAGGATGTCGTGCGGGTTGATCGAACCGGCCGTCAACGGGTCGCCCGCCTCGATGACGTCGCCCTCGCGCACGATAATCTGCGAATGCAGGCTGGGCAGGATCTCGTACGTCTGTTTCTCGTTTTTGTTGGTTACGGTAATCTCTTTGCGCTTCTTCTTGTTTTCGGATATGGACACCTCGCCCGAGATCTCGGAGATTACCGCGAGCCCCTTGGGCTTCCTCGCCTCGAAGAGTTCCTCGACGCGCGGGAGGCCCTGCGTGATGTCCGCGCCGGCAACGCCGCCGGTATGGAATGTGCGCATGGTCAGCTGCGTGCCGGGCTCGCCGATGGACTGGGCCGCGATGATGCCCACGGCCTCGCCGATGCTTACCGTGCCGCCGGTCGCCATGTTCGCGCCGTAACAGCGCGTGCAGACGCCGTGTTCGCTGCGGCAGGTGAGGAGCGAGCGGATCGGCGCATGACTGATGCCCGCCTCGCCCACCTTCTTCGCCTTGTCGTAGTCGATGTATTCGTTGCACTGAACGATCACTTCTTTTGTCTTCGGGTCGACGATATCCGCCGCCGCAACGCGTCCGCGGATCCGGTCCTCCAGCGACACGATAATGCTGCCTTCGCTGGCGATGTCCGACACGACGATGCCCTTGACGGTCTCGCCGCGGGCCTCGAAGCAGTCTTTCTCGCGCACGATCACGTCCTGCGACACGTCGACGAGGCGGCGCGTCAGGTAACCCGAGTCCGCCGTCCTCAATGCGGTGTCGGCAAGGCCCTTCCGGGCGCCGTGCGTCGAGGTGAAGAACTCGAGCACCGTCAGGCCTTCGCGGAAATTCGCGCGGATGGGCACCTCGATGATCTGCCCAGACGGGTCGGCCATCAGGCCGCGCATGCCGGCAAGCTGCCTGATCTGGCTGGTAGATCCGCGCGCGCCCGAATTGGCCATCATGTAGATCGGGTTGAAGCGGTCCAGCGTGTCCAGCAATGCGTCGGTGACTTTGTCCGTCGTTTCCTTCCATATGTTGACGATGCACTGCTTCCTGTCCTTTTCGGTGATCTCGCCGCGCATGTAGCTGCGCTCTATTCCCAGGACGCGGTCCTCCGCCTTATCCAGGAGCATGGTTTTTTCTTCAGGTATCGTAATGTCCGAGACACTGATGGTGACCGCGCCGCGCGTCGAGTACGCAAACCCGAGCGTTTTGATCCCGTCGAGCGTTTCGGTGGTCTTGGTGGGGCCGTGCAACCGGAAGCACCGGTCCACGATGGCCTTTAGCACGTCCTTGTCCACCATCCCGTTGATCTCCAAATCGAGC
>DCTV01000067.1:0-2596 GCA_002329665.1 Christensenella sp. UBA1431 | reverse complement strand
GTTGAATATGATGCGCCCGGGGGTCGTTTCTATCATCTTCTCGATACGGGCCCCGTTCACCATACGGCCGAACCGGACCTTGATCACGGCCTGGAGGGATATCTCTCCGGTCTGGTACGCGATGATCGCCTCTTCGGGCGAACTGAAGATTCTGCCTTCCCCTTCTGCCCCCGGGCGGTCGATGGTGAGGTAATAGCTCCCGATGACCATGTCCTGCGTGGGGNNGCCGTCGAAGTCGGCGTTGTAGGCCGTACAGACCAGCGGATGGATCTTCAACGCGCGGCCTTCCACCAGCACCGGTTCGAAGGCCTGGATGCCCAGCCGGTGCAGCGTCGGCGCGCGGTTCAACAGCACCGGGTGTTCTTTTATCACGTCTTCGAGCACATCCCAGACTTCTGTGCGCACGCGTTCGATCATGCGCTTCGCGCTCTTGATGTTGTGCGCATAGTTCTCTTCGACGAGCTTTTTCATCACGAACGGCTTGAAAAGCTCCAGGGCCATCTCCTTGGGCAGCCCGCACTGGTACATCTTGAGTTCGGGACCGACCACGATCACGCTGCGGCCCGAATAGTCAACGCGCTTGCCCAGCAGGTTCTGCCTGAAGCGCCCCTGCTTGCCTCTTAGCATATCCGAAAGCGACTTCAGCGGGCGGTTGCCCGGCCCTGTCACGGGACGCCCGCGGCGGCCGTTGTCTATGAGCGCGTCGACCGCTTCCTGAAGCATGCGCTTTTCGTTGCGAACGATGATATCGGGGGCGCGCAGTTCCAGAAGGCGCTTGAGCCGGTTGTTGCGGTTGATGACGCGGCGGTAGAGGTCGTTGAGGTCGGAGGTCGCGAAACGCCCGCCGTCCAGCTGCACCATCGGCCTGAGTTCGGGCGGGATGACGGGGACCACGTCCAGCACGATCCACTCGGGGCGGTTCCCGGACTTTCTGAACGCCTCGACGACTTCCAGGCGCTTGACGGCGCGCACGCGCTTCTGGCCGGTGGACTCCGTGAGTTCCTTGCGCAACTTCGCCGCCTCTTCGTCGAGGTCGATCTGTTTCAAAAGCTCCTTGATAGCCTCGGCGCCCATACCGGCCTTGAAGGCGCTGCCGAATTTCTCGACGTGCTCCTTATACTCCTTGTCGTTGAGGAGCTGTTTGTACTGCAGCTGGGTGTCGCCGGGGTCCGTCACGACGAACGCGGCAAAATAGAGCACCTTTTCCAGCGACCTCGGCGACATGTCCAATAAAAGGCCCATCCGGCTGGGTATCCCCTTAAAATACCATATGTGGGACACGGGGGCAGCCAGTTCAATATGGCCCATGCGCTCGCGGCGCACCTTGGCGCGCGTTACTTCCACGCCGCACTTGTCGCAAATGATGCCCTTGTACCGCACGCGCTTGTAGCGCCCGCAGTGGCATTCCCAGTCCTTCGTGGGGCCGAAAATGCGTTCACAGAACAAACCGTCCTTCTCGGGCTTCAATGTGCGGTAGTTTATCGTCTCAGGTTTCTTGACCTCTCCGCAGGACCACTCGCGGATCTTCTCGGGGGAAGCGAGGCCAATCTGCATCGAATCGAAATTATTGAGTTCGAACAATCCGTTTACGCTCCCTTCATACACGCACGGCGGTGTGTGCACTCGCTAGAGGTCGTCGTCTTCACCGTTACTGTCATCTGCTTCGTTTTTCTCTTCCTCTTCTTTGTTATCGTTTTCTTCTTCTTCCTTATCGTCTTCGTCGTCCTCGAACAGATCGTCGTCCAATCTGCCGATCTCGAGATCGCTGATGTCGAGCCGCTCATCGTCCAGGACGCCCTCTTCCATATCTTCACGCCCCGTGCCGACGATGTCCTCCGTGCCCTCTATGTTCACGCCCATCAGGTCGATCTCCTCATCCACCGATTCGCGGATGGCGATCTCCTCGTTCGTATCGGAGAGCACCCTGACGTCGAGCGCCAGGCTCTGCAGCTCCTTGATGAGCACCTTGAAGGATTCGGGCACGCCGGGCTCGGGAATGTTCTCCCCTTTCACGATCGCCTCGTAGGTCTTCACACGCCCGATGATGTCGTCGGACTTGACGGTGAGTATCTCCTGGAGCGTGTTGGACGCGCCGTACGCTTCGAGCGCCCACACCTCCATCTCGCCGAAACGCTGGCCGCCGAACTGCGCCTTGCCGCCCAGCGGCTGCTGCGTGACCAGCGAATACGGGCCCGTGCTCCTCGCGTGGATCTTGTCGTCGACGAGGTGGGCGAGTTTGAGCATGTACATATACCCCACCGTGACCTCGTTTTCAAAAGGCTCGCCCGAGCGCCCGTCGTATAGCACGGTCTTCCCGTCGGCCTTGAATCCGGCGTACTCCAGTTGCTCCATGATATCGATTTCCGACGCGCCGTCGAACACCGGCGTCGCGATGTACCAGCCCAGTTGCTTGGCCGCGAGGCCGAGATGGACTTCGAGCACCTGGCCGATGTTCATGCGCGAGGGCACTCCCAGCGGGTTCAACACGATTTCCAGCGGCGTCCCGTCGGGCAGGAACGGCATGTCTTCCTCGGGCAGTATGCGCGAGATGACGCCCTTGTTGCCGTGGCGCCCCGCCATCTTGTCGCCGACGCTG
>DCTV01000008.1 GCA_002329665.1 Christensenella sp. UBA1431 | reverse complement strand
CGCTGCAACGACTTCGGCGCGGGCGGCGTATCGGTGGCCATAGGGGAGCTCGCGCCCGGGCTCGACATCGACCTGGACGCCGTCCCCAAGAAATACGAAGGCCTTGACGGTACGGAACTGGCCATCTCCGAATCGCAGGAGCGCATGGCCGTCGTCGTGGCCCCCGGGGACGTCGAGAAAGTGTTCAGGCTGTGCGCGGCCGAGAACCTCGAGGCGACGAAGGTCGCTCAAGTCACCGGCGAGGGCCGCATGCGCATGCGCTGGCGTAATAAGACCATCGTGGACATCTCGCGCGAGTTTCTGGACACCAACGGCGTCGCCCAAAGCGCGTCCGTGCGCTTGCAGGCGCCCCGGGGCGACTATTTCGCCACTTATCCCCAGGGCGGCGTAACGGAAGTCTGGCCGCGGGTGATGGCCGGGCTGAACGTGTGTAGCAAGAAGGGCCTCGCCGAGCGGTTCGACAGCACGATCGGCGCGGCCACGGTGCTCATGCCCTACGGGGGCGCGCGCCAGCTGACCCCCCTGCAGTCCATGGCGGCGAGGATACCGGTGCTTCAGGGGGAGACGCACACCGGCACGATCATGAGCTACGGCTATGACCCCTACCTCGCGTGCTGGAGCCCGTTCCACGGCGCGGTGTACGCGGTGGTCTGCGCCGTGTGCAAGATCGCGGCGGCGGGCGGTGAATACAAAAAAACGCGACTTTCGCTCCAGGAATACTTCGAGCGCCCCTACGACAAACCCGAACGGTGGGGCAAGCCCTACGCCGCGCTGTTGGGCGCGGGGCTCGCGCAGCGCGCGCTGGGGATCCCGGCGATCGGCGGGAAAGACAGCATGTCGGGGACGTTCAAGGACCTCGACGTACCGCCGACCCTATGCGCCTTCGCCGTGTGCGTCGGGGACATGGAAAACGTGATCTCTCCCGAGTTCAAAAAGGCGGGCGACCGCGTGGCGCTGCTCGGCATCCGCCGCGGCGCGGACGGGCTGCCTGATTTTGCCGAGCTTGAAAGGATGCTCGAAGCGCTCGAGGAAGCCATCCATATGGGGCGCGTCGTCTCCGCGTTCGTCGTGGACTCCGGCGGGCTGGCAGGCGCCCTGGCGCGCATGGCCTTCGGCAACGGGCTGGGCCTTCGTATGGAAGGCGAATGGGACAATGCGTCCCTGTTCGCGCCGCTGCACGGCGACATCGTGGTCGAACTCGCGCCGTACGCGGACATGAAAAGGACTTTCGGCCATCTGGCAAAGGCCGTCGGCACCGTGAGCGAAAAGCCCGAGATACGGGTGAACGGCGCCGTGCTGCCCCTCGAAAAACTCGAATCCGCGTGGGCGGGGACGCTCGAAGACATCTTCCCGACGCGCACGGAGGATAGCGTTATTAAGCCTCAAAGCCTGTATACCTCGAGGAACACGGCGCGGCCGGCCGCGTCCGTAGCGGCGCCTCGCGTCGTCATACCCGTGTTCCCGGGCACAAACTGCGAGTACGATTCCGCGCAGGCGTTCGAGCGCGCGGGGGCGAAGGCGCGCATAGTGATCATTAGGAATCTCACGCCGCCGGACATCGAGGAGAGCATCGGGGCGCTGGCGGATGCGATCGACCAGGCGCAGATACTCATGATCCCCGGCGGGTTCAGCGGCGGCGACGAACCGGACGGCAGCGGAAAGTTCATCGCAACCATGCTGAAGAACCCGCGGATACGGGATGCTCTCATGCGGTTGCTCGGTGAGCGGGACGGACTGGCGCTGGGCATCTGCAGCGGATTCCAGGCGTTAATCAAGGTCGGCCTGGTCCCGTACGGCGACATCCGCGACATGAGGCCGGACAGCCCGACCCTTACGTTCAACACCATCGGCAGGCACATGAGCAGGCTGGTCGACATAAGGGTCACGAGCACACTCTCGCCCTGGTTCGCCAACGTGCAGGCGGGGGAAGTCTTTACCGAAGCCGTGTCACACGGGGAAGGGCGGTTCGTCGCATCAGAAGCCGAGATCGAAGACCTGTTCAAAAACGGCCAGGTGGCCGCGCAGTACGTCGACGCTTCGGGGCTACCCAGCATGGACACGGCCCACAACCCCAACGGATCGATGTACGCCATCGAAGCCATCACCAGCCCGGACGGACGCGTGCTCGGAAAGATGGGGCACAGCGAGCGCTACCGGCCCGGCCTGTACCTGAACGTCCCCGGCAACAAGGACCGGGAGCTGTTTGAAAGCGGCGTCGCTTATTTCAGGTGATGGGTTTCCTGCCTGTGACGGCGCCCTGTTGAAGTTTCGTATGAAGCCGCGGCAACCCCCGCACCGGGTCGCGGCTTCCCTATGTATTTATTTTTAAAAATAATTCCTTGTTGGCACGATCCGAAACGGTGTATAATTAGCTTCTGAAATAATTTAGGAAGTTAACGAAACAGAGGGATCGGGTATGGACAGCGAAAAAATGCTGGAACCGGCTCAGAAAGCGGAGGCCGGGTTTCGTTCGCTCAAGCGTTGCCGCATAGGCCACGACCTGATTTCGGGCCTGAAGCCCAGCGAACATTTTACGTTGTGGATGCTGCACACGATCAACGAGGGGAAAAGAGTGATGCCGTCGCACCTGGCCAGGAAGATGGAACTGACCATGCCGGCGATAACGCATCAGCTCAAGGCGCTGGAAAAACACGGTTATGTGGCGCGCGAAACGTCGAGGATTGACAGGCGGCGGGTATATGTGTCCGTATCGGAGGAAGGCCGCAGGCTGCTGGAGCGCCTCAAAGAGCGCCGGCGCGAATTGATGCACGGATTCATCGAATACCTGGGCGAGGAGGACACCGTGGAACTCCTGTTGCTTGTTTCCAGGGCCGTCTAATACTTCAAAAATTGACAAAACCGGGCAGATAAAGCAGAAAAGGGGCAAAAAAAACAGGTGTTGAAGCTTATAAGGTATTTCCGGCCGTTCGCCTTTTTGGTACTCTCCATCGTGGCGTTGCTGCTCATCCAGGCGTTGTGCGACCTTACGCTGCCCGACTATATGTCGAAGATCGTGAACACGGGGATACAGCAGGGCGGGATCGAAAACGCGGCTCCCCGCGTCATCCGGCAGGGCGAGTGGGACAGGGTCATGCTGTTCATGGGCGATAACGACCGGACACTGGCTAAGAAGAGCTATTCCCTGCTGGACAGGTCGAAGCTCGATCCCGCCGAATACGAAGCGCGGGTCAGGGACTATCCGGCGCTGAAGGATACGCCGGTATACGAGCGCGATACAGATGATGCCGGCGCCCTGGCCGCGCTGAACGGGAGCATGGGCACGGCGATCATCCTCGTCGACCGGATCGAAGGGGCCTCGCCTAAAGAACTGATGCTGTTTATGCAGGGAATGCAGGGCGGCGCAGTGATGCCGCAGGGCGACGACATCCCGCAGATCGAGGACGCCGACGACGTGTTCGCGCTGCTTGCGTCGTTGCCGGAAGAAACGCTCGACGCCATCCGCACGCGGATCGAAGAGGGGATGAAAAATCTCGGGGAAACCATGATCGTGCCTGCCGCATCGGGATATATCAGGGACGAGTACAGGGCGATCGGATTGGACGCAGACGCCATCCAGTCCGATTTCATACTGGGCACCGGCGCCGTCATGCTGCTGATCTCCCTTGCGGGGGCGGCCACGTCCGTCTCGGTGAGCTTCCTGGCTGCGCGCATCGCCGCGGGCTTCGGGCGCGACGTGCGAAGGGACCTTTTCGCCAGGGTGGTGCGCTTTTCCAGCAACGAGATCGACAGGTTCTCCACGGCGTCGCTCATCACCAGGACCACCAACGATATCCAGCAGATACAGCTTTTGCTGGTGATGTTCCTGCGCATCGTGTTCTATTCGCCGATACTCGGCGTGGGCGGCAGCATCAAGGCCATCGGCCTGGGCGGGCACGTGGCGTGGATCATCGCGGCCGCAGTCGGGGTGATCCTGCTGTTCTTCGGCATCCTGTTCGCTTTGGTGATGCCCCGGTTCAGGCTCATTCAAAAGCTCGTAGACAGGCTCAACCTTGTATTAAGGCAGAGCCTGGAGGGCATGCCGGTGATCCGGGCGTTTAACATGCAGAAGGCGGAAGAAGCCAAGTTCGACACGGAAAACAGACATTACCTGAAGACCAGCCTGTTCGTCAACAGGACGATGGCGCTGATGATGCCGGTGCTGATGCTCGTCATGAACGGCGTTTCGCTCCTCATCGTGTGGCTGGGAGCGCACGCTATCAGCGACGGCACGATGCAGGTGGGCAACATGATGGCCCTGATCCAGTATGCGATGCTGATCATCATGTCCTTTTTGATGATCTCGATGGTGGCCATCATGATGCCGCGCGCCTCGGTGGCCGCAAACCGCATCGCGGAAGTGCTCCGGACACAACCGGGCATCCGCGACCCGAAAGCGCCCAGGCGCCTTCCAAAACAGGACGCCACGCTGGAGTTCAGGGACGTGACGTTTTGGTATCCGGGAGCGGACGAACCCGTGCTCAGGGACATCTCCTTCACGGCCCGGCCGGGCGAGACCACGGCCATCGTCGGGAGCACGGGGAGCGGGAAATCGACGGTGGTCAATCTCATCCCCCGTTTCTACGACGTGACCGAAGGCCAGATACTCATCGGCGGGGTGGACATACGCGACGTGACGCAACACGAGCTGCGCGGGCGGATCGGCTACATCCCGCAAAAAGCCGTGCTGTTCTCGGGCACGATAAAGAGCAACCTGCGCTACGCTAACGGGGAAGCGACCGACGAAGAACTCGAAAAAGCCAGCGGAATCGCGCAGGCCGCGGAGTTCATAGAGAGGATGCCCGAACGCTACGAAAGCAACGTCGCGCAGGGCGGCGCCAACGTGTCGGGAGGACAGAAACAGCGCCTTTCCATCGCGCGGGCCGTCGTGAAAAAACCGCAGATATACATCTTCGACGACAGTTTTTCGGCGCTGGACTTCACCACGGACGCCAGGCTCCGCAAAGCGCTCAGAAGCGTCACGCTGGGCAGCACGGTGCTGATTGTGGCGCAGAGGATCGGGACGGTCATGAACGCGGAGCAGATCATCGTGCTGGAAGAAGGCCGGATCGCGGGCATAGGAAGGCATAAGGAACTGCTAAAGACCTGCGAAGTCTACAGGGAGCTAGCTGAGTCGCAGCTGCCCAGGGAGGAACTCGAAGCATGAGCGAAAACGGCAACAGGGCAGACGGTCGCAGCGGCGCCGCCCAGGGCGCGGCGGCCCGGGGGCCCGGCAGACCGCGGCCGGGCATGGGCGGAGGGCGGGGGCACGGTATGCGCCCCGTCGAAAAGGCGAGGGATTTCAGGGGCACGATGAGGAACCTGCTATTATACCTCAAGCCCTTCCGCCTGTCGATAATCATCGTGATGATCTTCGCGCTGGGGAGCACGGTGTTCTCCATCGTTGGGCCAAAGATACTGGGCGAGGCGATCACGGCCGCTTTCGAAGGTTTCATGGGGATGGCGACGGGCGCGGCGGGCGCGGGCATCGACTTTGGCAGGATCGGCGGCATCCTGCTCACCCTCGTTATGCTCTACGGCGTGAGTTCGCTGTTCATGTTCGTGCAGGGGTACATCATGTCGGGGGTGGCACAGAAGGTCACCTACAACATGCGCCTGGCGATCTCGGAAAAGATCAACGTCCTGCCGCTCAAGTATTTCGACAGGGTGACGCACGGCGAGGTCCTCTCGCGCGTGACCAACGACGTCGACACCGTGAGCATCACGCTCAGCCAGAGCCTATCGCAGGCGATCACCTCCGTGGCGCTGATCCTGGGCGTGCTGTACATGATGTTCTCCATCAGTTTTTTCATGACGCTGGTCGCGCTGGTGGTCCTTCCGGTGGCTTACTTCATCGTATCCAGGGTGGTAAAACGGTCTCAGGAATACTTCAAGCAGCAGCAGAAGTACCTGGGGCGCGTCAACGGGCACGTCGAGGAAGTATACGGCGGGCACGTGATCGTGAAGGCGTACAACGGAGAAGAAGGGGCGATCAAACAGTTCGACGAGTACAACGGGATGCTGTACAGCTCGGCGTGGCGCTCCCAGTTTTTGTCGGGGATGATGATGCCGGTCATGCACTTCGTCGGGAACCTCGGCTATGTCGCGGTCTCGATCCTGGGCGGGTATTTCGCGGTTCAGAAGGCGATCACGGTGGGCGACATCGCGGCGTTCGTACAGTACATGCGCTCGTTCACGCAGCCGATCGCGCAGATGGCGCAGATCGCGAACATCCTGCAGTCCACCGCCGCGGCGGCCGAACGCGTATTCGAATTCATCAGCGAGGAAGAGGAAGCCGGGGAAACGGCTTCCCCGGTAAAGGTCGAAACACCGCAGGGGCGCGTGGAGTTCGACCGCGTGCGGTTCGGGTATTCGCCCGACAAAATCATTATCAGGGACTTTTCGGCGGTGATCGAGCCCGGGCAGCGCGTCGCGATCGTCGGGCCGACCGGCGCGGGCAAGACCACGATCGTCAAGCTCCTGATGCGCTTCTACGACGTGAACAGCGGTTCCGTGAAGGTGGAAGGCCACGATGTGCGCGAATACCTGCGCAGGGATCTCAGGGCGATGTTCGGGATGGTGCTGCAGGATTCCTGGCTGTTCAACGGCACGATCATGGAAAACATCCGTTACGGGCGGCCGGACGCTTCCGACGAAGAGGTGATCGCGGCGGCGAAGGCGGCGCATATCGACCACTTCATCCACACGCTGCCGGGAGGGTACCAAATGGAGCTCAACGAGGAATCCTCGAACATATCCCAGGGCCAGAAACAGCTCATCACCATCGCGCGCGCCATCCTCGCCGACCCGCATATGCTGATACTGGACGAGGCGACGAGCTCGGTGGACATACGCACGGAAGCGCATATCCAGCGCGCGATGGAAAGGCTGATGCAGGGCAGGACCAGTTTTATCATCGCCCACCGCCTGTCTACGATAAAGGACGCCGACCGCATACTGGTGATGCGCGAGGGCGACATCGTCGAGCAGGGGACGCATGCGTCGCTCCTGGCGCAAAACGGGTTCTACGCTTCCCTGTACTACAGCCAGTTCGAAAACCCGGCGGCCTCCTAGCCCAAGCCCTTTGTGCACAACCCGGTTTGCATTCGTTTCCCTGCCGGCAGAAACGGCGTTCGGCCTTTCTCGGCAGGGAAAAGTGTGCTAAAATAAGAAACGCAGGCGTGGATTGACTATAACAGAGCTTTTTGAGGGATGATGAATGAAGTTTGTAATTGTTGTTGGCGATGGTATGGCGGACGAGCCCCAGGCACGGCTGGGAGGCAGGACACCTTTGCAGGCTGCCGCTACCCCCAATGCCGACCGCATCGCGGGCGCGGGGGAACTCGGGACGGTGCTGACGGTGCCAGAGGGCGTGGCGCCGGGCACGGACACCGCCTTTTTTGGGATCATGGGATACGACGTGAAGACGCAGTACACGGGGCGCTCGCCTCTCGAAGCCGCTGCGATGGGCATAGTACTTCCAAACGGGCACACCGCTTTTCGGTGCAACCTGGTGTCGGTCACACCGGGCGTGGAGCTTATAAACGCGCATATGCTCTCCCATTCGGGCGGGCAGGTCGGAGGCAGGAAAGGCCGAGACATCATGGCCTGGCTCAACGGCCAGCCGCGCTTTTCAAGGCGTCTGCGGGAACTGGACATGACGCTGTACCCGGGTTCAGCCTACCGGCATATCATGACGCTTGGGCCGAAGCATTCCGAACCCGCGGACGCGAAGCACCTCAGGTTGACGCCCCCGCACGAGTTCCTCGGCGAGAAGGTCGCCGCGCACCTGCCCGAAGGCGGACTCGCGGACCTGGTCTTCGAAGTGGCGGCGCTCGCCAACGAGATTCTGCCCGACCATCCTTACAACAGAGAGAAAGCGCAGGGGGAGGGACTGCAGGCCAACGCGGTCTGGCTCTGGGGACAGGGCTCGCGCCCGCAGTTCATGCCCTGGGCCGAGAAGTTCGGCGTTAGCGGGAGCGTGATTTCCGCCGTGCCGCTGGTCAAGGGCATCGGCTTTTTGTGCGGGCTCAGCGTCGTCGAAGTGGAAGGCGCGACCGGCGAACTCGACACGGACTACGACGGGAAGGCCGACGCCGCTATCCGGGCGCTCAAGGGCGGGGACGACTTCGCGCTCGTGCATGTCGAGGCGCCGGACGAGTGCTCGCACAACGGCGACCTCTTTGGAAAGGTCGAGGCCGTCGCCCGCTTCGACGCGATGCTGGGGCGCATCCTTCGCGGCCTTGATTCGCTCGATGAAGGTTACCGCCTGCTCCTTTTGAGCGACCATTGCACGATGGTGCGCACGCGCGCGCACGCTTCCGGGGCGGTGCCCTATGTCCTCTACGATAGCGGCAGGGACGAGGGCAAAGTGCGCACTTACGACGAGAAGAGCGCTTTTGAAGCGGGGACGGCGCTGGAATCGGCGGTGCAGCTTGTGCCGCGGCTTCTAAAGGGCGGCTGAAGGCCAGCGGTTATCGTCAAGGGAGGTGGAGCCGGGATGGTGAAGATTTCGCCGTCGCTGGAGAACTATCTGGAAACGGTCCTCGTACTCGAAAAGGACGATCCGGCGGTCCGGCTCACAGACATCGCCAACCGGCTCGGGGTGAGCAAAGCCAGCGCCAACCGCGCGCAGGGGCTTTTGAAAAAGGCGGGACTGATCGAGCAGGAACGCTACGGGACGATCACTCTGACCGTGAAGGGGCGCCGCGCGGCCAACGATGTGTACATGCGACATAGGGTCATCAAGGAATTCTTAATAAAGGTCCTGCACATCAACGAAGAGACGGCGGAGCGGGACGCCTGCCGGATGGAGCACGTGGTCAGCAAAGAAACGATGGCGCGGCTGGCCGAGTACATGGGCGGCATGTGCGACCGGAGGCAGTGAAAAGCGCCGCACCGCTGCCCGTCACGGCAGCGGTTTTTTGGACTTTGCCGGTGATTTTACGGTCGCGGCCAACAGTGAGCACGTCTGCGTTCGCGGCGGCCTTCGTTGAAAGGGAGGGGGCAATGAGTTTTTTTATGGAGATGAGGGGTAAGCTATGAAAGCTATCGTTACCGTGATAGGGGAAGATAAAATCGGCATCATCGCGGGGGTCAGCGCGGTGCTCGCCGGATACCGCGCAAACATCGTAGACATCAGCCAGACGGTGCTGCAGGACACGTTCGTAATGGTGATGCTCGTCGATCTTACGGCGGTGGAGGTGCCCTTTACGGAGCTGAGCGAGGCGCTCGACGAAAAGGGCAGGGAGATGGCCATGTCCATCCGCATCCAGCGCCAGGACATCTTCGAAACGATGCACAGGGTATAGGAGGCGGCAGATGCTCAGCAGAGACGAAATCCTGGAAACGATCCGCATGATCGAGCAGGAGCACCTGGACATCCGCACGGTCACGATGGGGATCTCGCTCTACGACTGCGCCCATCCCGACGCGAATAAGGCCTGCGCCCGAATCTACGACAAGATCATGCGCTTAGCTAAGGACCTCGTTAGGGTCGGGGAGGACATCGAATCGGAATACGGCATTCCCATCGTGAACAAACGGATCGCCGTCACGCCCGTCTCCCAGATAGCCGAGGCAAGCGGAGCCGGGGAAATCCTCCCCTTTGCCTTCGCGCTCGACAAGGCCGCGAAGGCCACGGGCGTCAATTTTATCGGCGGATTTTCCGCCCTCGTGCACAAAGGGGCGACGATGGGGGACAATAGGCTCATCGCGGCCATCCCCGAGGCGCTCCGAAGCACCGAGCACGTCTGTGCGTCCGTCAACGTGGCGACCACCAAGGCGGGCATCAACATGAACGTCGTCAGGGATATGGGCGGCGTCATCAAGCAGACGGCCGGGCTCACCGGCGAAAACGGGGGCATCGGATGCGCGAAACTCGTGGTTTTCGCCAACGCGGTGGAGGACAACCCGTTCATGGCGGGCGCCTTCCACGGCGCGGGCGAGCCCGAGTGCGTCATCAACGTGGGCGTGAGCGGGCCGGGCGTCGTGAAGCGCGCGCTCGAAAAGGTACACGGCGAAACCTTCGACGTAGTGGCCGAAACGATCAAGAGGACGGCGTTCCGCATCACGCGGATGGGGCAGCTGGTAGCGCGGGAAGCGTCGGACAGGCTGGGCGTGCCCTTCGGCATCGTGGACCTTTCGCTCGCGCCAACGCCCGCGGTCGGGGACAGCGTAGCGCTGATACTCGAGGAGATGGGGCTGGAGTCCTGCGGAGCGCACGGCACGACGGCCGCGCTCGCGCTTTTAAACGACGCGGTGAAGAAAGGCGGCGTTATGGCGTCCTCGCACGTCGGGGGGCTCAGCGGCGCGTTTATCCCGGTGAGCGAGGACGCGGAGATGATCGAGTCGGTCCGGCGGGGCGCCCTCGGGATCGACAAGCTCGAGGCGATGACCTGCGTCTGTTCCGTGGGGCTGGACATGGTCGCGGTGCCGGGGGACACGAGCGCCGCGACGCTCTCGGCCATCATCGCGGATCAGGCAGCGATCGGGATGATCAACAACAAGACCACCGCCGTGCGCATCATCCCGGTGCCTGGCGGCAGGGCGGGCGACATCGTCGACCTGGGCGGCCTGCTGGGGCGCGCGATCGTGATGGACGTCAACCCGTTCGGCTCGGAGGATTTCATCAAACGCGGCGGGCGCATCCCCGCGCCGATACACAGCCTAAAAAACTGACAGCAAGAACAGGAGACAGGTATGGAAAACAAACCCGTTTCGGGCCTGCGCAGCGAGAGGGACGAGCGCGACCGGTGGCGGCTCGAGGACATGTACGAAAGCGACGCCAAGTGGGACGACGAATACGGCAAGGTACAGGACGAATTGAAGGGTGTGGCAGCCCTGAGGGGCACGCTGACCGCGAGCGCGGACGCGCTGCTTTTTGCGATGGACAAGCTCAGCGACATCGAGCGGCGGGCGGAAAAGCTCTTCGTCTACGCGGCCATGCGCAGGGACGAGGACAACTCGCGCGCCGAGTACCAGGAAAAAGCGGACCGCGCGCTGAACCTGCTCGTGCGGCTGGGCAGCGAGACGGCGTTTGTCGAGCCCGAGCTGCTTGAGGTCGACGAGGAGACGCTGGAGGGGTTCATCGGGGAAAACCCCGGCCTCGCCGTGTACGCCCACGGCCTGAGAAACCTGCAGCGCCAGCGCCCGCACGTGCTCGACGCCGCGCAGGAACGGCTCCTGGCGATGTCGGGCGAGGTGGCGTCCGGTCCGTCCGTCATCTTCAAGATGCTAAACAACGCGGACATCAGGTTCGGTTCCGTCAAAAACGAGGAGGGCAGGGAAGTAGAGATCACGCACGGGAGCTACATCACGCTGCTCGAATCGGGCGAGCGCAGGGTGCGCAGGGAGACGTACGAGAAATTTTACGACGCGTACGAAGGCCTCATCCACACGATCGCCGCGACCTACGGGACAAGCCTGAAAAAAGACGTGTTCTTCGCGAGGGCGCACAACTACGAAAGCGCGCTGGCGGCGGCTCTCTTCGCCGACAATGTCCCGCCGGCGGTCTATGACACGCTCATCGCCATCGTGCGCGCGAACCTTCCCGCGATGCACCGCTACGTCGGGCTGAGGAAGCGCGTGCTGGGCGTGCCCTCGCTTAACATGTACGACCTGTATGTGCCGCTCGTGCCCGAGGCGCATATGAAGCTCGACTACCGGGAGGCGTGCGACCTGGTACTAAAGGGGCTCGCGCCCATGGGGGAGGAGTATACACGCCTTATAAAGCGCGCGTTCGAGGACCGGTGGGTGGACGTGTACGAGAACAGGGGCAAAACGTCGGGTGCGTACAGCTGGGGGCATTACGACGCGCACCCCTACATCCTGCTCAATTATCAGCCCACGATCGATCATGCGTTCACCATCGCCCACGAAATGGGGCATGCGCTACATTCCTACTACAGTAACACGGCCCAGCATTACACCAACGCGGGCTACCCGATCATACTGGCCGAGGTCGCTTCCACGGTCAACGAGGCCCTCCTGCTGCAGTACATGCTAAAAACCACCGGCGATCCCCGCACGCGCATGTACCTGCTCAACCACCACCTCGACCAGTTCAGGGGGACCGTGTACAGGCAGGTGATGTTCGCCGAGTTCGAGCGGGACGTCCACGCGGAAGTGGAAGCCGGGCGCGCCGCGACCAAGGAGCGCTTATGCAATATGTACGGTGCGCTCAACGAAGCGTACTACGGGCCAGAGATGGAGACGGACGAGCGGATCATGCTCGAATGGGCACGCATACCGCATTTCTACAACGCGTTTTACGTGTATAAGTACGCGACGGGATTCGCATCGGCGATCCAGATAAGCAAAGCCATACTCGAGGGGAAGGAAGGCGCCGTGGACGGTTACGTTGAATTCCTCAAAAGCGGTGGGAGCGACTATCCGCTGGAGATCCTGAAAAAGGCCGGCGTAGACCTAACGCGTGCCGAGCCGGTCGAGTCCTGCATGGCGGAGTTTTCCAACGTCCTTACAGAGTTCGAAACCCTTGTTAAGGATTATCTCTGATCGCTGCCGGAAAGCCGGCGGCGCCGTTTATCCTGCTTCGTGGTGTGGCGGCGAGACCCCGGCTTCAATCCAACGACACAGGCGCCGCAATAACACTGCGCGTTCGATAGAGATTCAGCCCGCTGGGGCATATTCTCTGTAGGGGCCTAAATTTCGGCCGGCCTTATTCGGAAAAGTCTTTCAGGGCCGCTTATTGAAGAGGGTATCCTCGTAGCGGCTGATCAGCAGCATCAGCGGGTACCCGAGCAGGTAGCACGCCGCGAATTGCCCGAGGCCGACGTACGCCATCGTTTCAAGCAGCGGGACACCGAGCACCCAGTGCAGTTCGAGGCCGACGGCGACGGCGTTGACCAGCACGGGCGGCAGCGGCGCGAGCGGCCTGTTTTTGCGTAGCGTCCAGGTAAGCGCCGCGGCGGTCAGCGTCGCGAACGAGCCGAGGACCACGTCGATCGGGCCTATCGTGGTCATAAGCAGGTTGCTGATCAGGCACCCGACGAACAGGCCGGGCACCGCGGCCGGCGTGAAGACGGGCAGCACGGTCAGCGCTTCGGAGACGCGCACCTGCAGCGGGCCGAAGCTGATAGGCATGAAGGCGTAGGTCAGCACGAAATATATGGAAGCGATGGCGGTGGCGAGGAGGAGAAAACGTGTCCTGTTCATTTGCCCGGCCTTTCGCTAATGGGATTGCCGATAGTATATCAGACCGGGGGCAAGAACGAAACTCCCTCTTGTTCAAACGCGCAGGGTGTTGTATAATATTTGTCGCGTGGGGATATGGCGCAGTTGGTAGCNNGGTTCGAATCCCCTTATCTCCACCACGTCGGAGCAAACTGCGCTCCACTCATAATCCCCCAATCGTTTTAAACGATTGGGGGATTATGAGTCCCGCTCCGTTGCGCTTCCTCTACCACGCAAGGCATTTGGCCTTGCGTGGTTTGTTCGGATAGGGTTGTGAGATTGTTCAGGGATACTGTAAAGATAAATTTCGTAAATATGATTGGCGCTTGGAGGTTGGCGGTTAGCTAATAGGGTAAACCGGCTTCCTTTTTTAGCATTTTGTCCAGGTGTGTCATGCTGCCCGGTGCCCCAGGCCTTGCGGGCATCGTGCCTCAGCGGGCACAGACCGGCATCAGGGCGGATTTACCATCAGTGAAGGCGCCTTCGCCGCATTTCCAGGTAAAGGCGTTCGATCGTTGTTGCTGCGACCAATGGGCGTAATCCGTATGTCGAGGTTTCAAGGATACTTTTCGATTTTCTTCACAACTTCCACACCCACGCCGCCGCCCTGGGCATTGCGGACGCTTCTTTTATTCTTCAGGCTCTACGGAGAAAGTATCCACCTGTTGTCATTTGAGAACATCGAAAACCCCTGGTACATATGTTATACGGGGTGATGAAATGGCTTTGAGATTGCATTCGCATAGATTCGTCGGAACGACCACATACAACGACAGGCACCGGCACAACTATATGGGCACCACCAGCGTCGAACCCGATACCCCCGAGCATACCCATGCGATTGGCGGAGCGACCTCCGTGGACGACAGGCACTCGCACCGCTATCGGCTGCGGACCTCTCCTCCGGTCACCAACAGGAGAGGACGCCGCCATTCTCACCGTTATGAAGGGCCGACCGAATTTGCAGACGGCCATATACACTTTATGCGCGGGTCTACCTCAATAGATTGAATGATGGCCGCTTCGCGCAACGCCCGAGATCCTGAATTAAGGCCGGCGCATTTACGATAAGTTGAACCCGGGAAAGAGCCGTTGGCCGCAGCTCTTTTCTCAATGGATACGCCTTTTTGAAAAACGACGCAAAGGGGTTTTGCGCCGGGTAAGCCAATCTGCATGAAACCTGCGAAGATGCAAAGACTATCGTTTGGAGGTGGTCTACCATGCCGAAGAAATTTTCCGGATTGAACAGCCTGCTCAACGAGGACCAGCAAGCGCGGGAATACTTCGATTCGCTGCCCGATTACGTCCAGGGCACCATCACGGAACGCAGCGGACACATTAATTCGCTGGAAAGCCTGCGCGATTACGCCGAAAACCTGCTGCGCGGCGACGACTGAGGGAAGCCGTTAAAAGCAGTAAGCGAAGGCATTGGTACCTTGCCGGACTGCACTGACCTGTGATTCCCGATTAGCCGGGGAAGCGGTTTCGTGTTTATCCGATAAGACGTGCGGCCGCGTCGTACACGAACGTGCCGCCGAAGAAGACGAGCACGCCGCCCAACAGGGCGATGATGATGCGGTACGGTTTTAGGCCGATGAACCTGCGCGTGGTCCCGACGACGACCGAGACCAGGCCGTACCATATGAAATCGGCGGCGATATGGCCGAAATAGTACACTGGAACACCGATAAAGCCCAGGGAATCGTAGGCCCTGGTGATGTAGCCGAGGCCGATAACGGCCCACCAGAAGAGGAAATACGGGTTTGCGGCGCTGATGACGATGCCGGAAAGGAACATGCCGCGCGATTTTGCGCCGTCCGTATCCGCAGCGACGGTTACCCTGTTGCGGGCGGCGTCCAGGATCATCTTTATGCCCATGAAGATGAGAAGCCCTCCGCCGACGAGGCTGATGCCGGTCTGCGCGGCGCCGGACTGCAGTACCATGTCGAACCCGAGGAAAATAAGCGCGATCAGGGCCAGCTCGAGGACCGCATGGCCAGCGGTAATGATGAACCCGGCGCGCGGGCCGTCGGAGAGCGAGCGCCGGATCGTATAGGTAAGCAGGGGTCCGGGCATGATCGCACCCGAGAACCCGATGGCGAGCGCTGACAAGAAAAGTTCCATCCCATCACCAAACCAAAATATTTGCTTCCGGCAATATGATTGATTATACAATCATTCCGGCCGGCGGCGCAACGGTGGACAGGGCCCGAAAGGCGAATCGGGCTGTTTTTCTTTTTGTGTCATGTGGGTGAATTTCAACAAAGGACTTGTGTGGTGGGAAGGCTGTCGTTAGAAACGCCGGCGCCAAGGAGCAACAATACGCGCAGGATAACGGCGCGTGCTTTTCCCGCTGCGAAATCAAAAGGGGTGAGAAAGTGATCCCCGGCCTAAAAGCGGACGGGAGCGCACCGCCCGACGCCAGGTTCATGCGCCGGGAAAATGGCTTTGCGTGAAATCGTATTCACGCGGCGTGAATATTTTGGTTTGGTGGAAGTTACGGCACTGCCCGTGCCGGCTTACTTCAGCCCGTTTGCGGTTTCCCCGGAGTGCCCGGAATCCGACCCCTTTGTCAAATCGCTGACGGGGATCGCGTCGATGTCGGTCAGAAGGTAGTTCTTACGCTTCTTTTCCCTGGGTTTGCGCAGGCTGGCGGCGTCTTTCTTTCGCTTCGGCATGCTATCTCTCCTTTACGGGGGATGTCTGTAGTATTCCACATTCCGTTTCGTCATATGAACGTTTGCGGTTATTTTTTGGCATCTGGGCCGCCGTTGGCTGAAATAAAACCCTGAGCACGCGAATAGGATATATGAATAATGCCGGGGATGTTCGTGATGAAAAGACTGCACTGCATCATGGTAAGAAAAAAGAGCCTGATACTTGGCGCCGTGTTCGCCCTCGTATGTCTGGCCGCCGTCGTCGCCGCCCCCGCGCTCTTTGTCCCGCAAACGCCCGTTGCCGGGACCGGAGACGGCGCGAGCTATATAATACTGGCCGCGAGCCCTTCGGGGATGAAATGCTACCAGTCCGATTTCTCCGTGTACATGCTCCTGCCGCCCGGCAGCGACCTCAGGGCGCAGGTGATCCGGAGGGAAGGCGAGGAAACGGAACTGGTCACCGGCGGGATCGAAGTGCGCTACGAGATCATCGGCAACACGACGTCGGCGGGCAAGACGAATTTCTGGGAATACGCCGCGGACTACGGCTACGACGTCGAGCCCGACAAAGGGGTCACGGGAAGCGGCCTGTCGGGGACGATGAAACTGTCGGAGGACGGCAGATTCTACGAAGCGAAGGGCATTCCGCTGACGCCGTATAACGACGGCAGCAATACCGCAAACCCCTACCAGCTCGCGAGGATCACGGTCACGGACACGCGCACCGGAAAAGTGCTGGCCGCCAACGACGAGATCGTTGTCCCGGTCTCCGACGAGATGGAGTGCGGGATGTGCCACGGCAGGGAGAACACGGACGTGTACATCCTCAGGGCGCACGACCGGCTCTTGGGCACGGACCTCGTGCAACGTTTCGAAACTGGGAACCGGCCCGCATGCATTAACTGCCACGGGGAAGACGTGCTCGGGCAGCCGGGGAAGATAGGCGCCCCGCCGCTTTCCGAGGCCATCCACGGGTCCCACGCGGACAGGATGGACCGGAGCGAAACAGAGCCCGTCTGCTACAGCTGCCATCCCGGTCCGGTCGCGAAGTGTTACCGCGGGCGGATGTACTCGGCAGGAATCAGCTGCGGCAGTTCCGAATGCCACGGGAGCATGTCAAACGTGGCTAAGACGCAGGCCGGAGGACGGGCGGCGTGGGAGCAGGAGCCCGACTGCGGCCAGTGCCACGGGACCCTGTACGCCGCCAACGCTAAAAAGCTCTACCGCGATTCCTTCCTGAGCAACAGCGACGCGCCGGCGATGAACGGCATCTTGCTGTGCACGACCTGCCACAACAGCCCGCACGCGGAATGGAGGTCGTCGCTACCGAAAGACAACCTGCTCCCCACAGGGCTCCTCGGATACCCGAACTTCATCGACAAATGTTCCGCCTGCCACGAAGGCATGGGGATGGGCAGGGTCCACGCAGGAAGCGAGTAACGATCCGGGAGATCAAAAAACCATGGAAAACCTGCTGCTCGTAGCCGCGACGGTCCTTTGCGGGGGCTGCGCTTCGATAACGTTTTTCGGGAAGAAACCGGCAAGGACGGCCCTCGTGCTGTGGTGCGCCGTGGGAGGGCTGGTGCTGTGCGCGGCGGGCCTGCTCGTCTTTTACCTTTTAAACGGGAATTTTGAGTATGCCTATGTTTACAACCACACGAGCATAGGCCTTCCGCCCGTATACAGGGTGTCGGCCCTTTGGTCCGGGCAGGAAGGATCGCTGCTGCTCTGGGCCGCCGTCCTCGCCGGGACCGGCTTTTTCCTGCTGAAAGACCTGAAGAAAAGGCCGCGTGTTTTCGGGGCTTATACCGTTCTCTGCTTGCTGGTGCTGGTGATGTGTTGCCTTTCGCAGCCGTTTGCGCGGCTGGACCCGGTGCCGCCCGACGGCCTCGGGCTGGCGCGGGCACTGCAGGATCCATGGATGGTGGCGCATCCCCCGCTCGTGTTCGTCGCATACAGCATGATGGCCGTGCTGTTCGCCAAGGGGACGGCTTTTTCCAAGGATGAAAACGCCTGCACGGCGCACAGGGTAAACGGATGGTGCCGCATGAGCTGGGTTTTCCTTGGGCTTGGCATCATGACGGGGAGCGTATGGGCCTATCACGCGCTCGGATGGGGCGGGTTCTGGGCGTGGGACCCGATAGAGAACGCCGCGCTCGTTCCCTGGCTGATCCTCGGGGGCCTTCTGCACAGGAAGAACCGGTGGAGCCGGACCCGGTGCATGCTTCCCTTCGCCGCGGCCGGGTTCGGCGTTTTTTTGACCAGGAGCGGGGTGCTCGGCGAAGGTTCCGCGCACGCGTACGCCGAGGGGAATACGATAATAACCGTCCTGCTGCTTGTCATGCTGTCCGGCGCAGTCCTTTACTTCGCGGTCGTAAGCCTCAGGAAGGCAAAACGGGCGGCGGGGGAAGTCGGCGGCGAAAAACCGCCCGCGTATAAGATTTTCATGGACAAAAAACGGCTTCTTGCCTGGAACGTCAATGTATACGCGGGCCTGATACTGGTGGGCACGGTGGCGCCGCTCCTTATGGGCAGCGAAACGCCCAAGGCCTATTATGCCGTCATCAGCGCGGTGTTCGCGCTTGCGTTTGCCGCGATCCTTCTGGTCTGGCACGAAGCCGCGCTGAAAAAGCATTTTATCGGCATGATGGCGCTGGGGACGGCGCTGACGGTCGGCGTCATAGCCGTGACGGGGGCGTCTTTTTCGCTGTGGGTGCTGGTGATCTGGGCGTGCCTGCTGCCTCCGTCGCTCTGGATCGTGAACCGCTTCAAAACGGAAAACAGCCGGTTTTACCTGCTGCACACCGGCCTGTGCCTGCTCATCGCGGGCGCGGTCGCCTCCTCGGCGCTGAGTAAAGAGGGCATTGCGGCCGCCGCTCCCGGGGCAAAGCATATCGCGCTGGCCGGCATCGAAGTTCCGCTCGCGGACATCGCCGCCTCGGACGTGCTGATCGTGACCCTGCCGCATGCAGACTTTGTCGTGCGCGCTACAAAAGCCTTCTCCCTGGCGGACGGGACCGTCCTCGTTCCCTTCACTGAGAAGCCGCTGGTCCTGCTTTTTTGGGGCGGAGGGGCCATGATGCTCGCGGCCCCGTTTTTTGGCGGCTGGCGATACAGGTTCAGGTGGCGGCAAAAAGGGCCTAAGGACGGTGCGGGCGCTTTATGAGCGCGCGACCCTATGCTTTTTCCGGTATTGCATATATAATCAAATCAGGACGCGGACAAGTCCGGGTGCGGCGAAACGGGTGTTTCGCGGGCAAAAAATGCGGAATGTCACCCGAAAAATGGCGGCCGCGATCCGTACTATGTTATATGAAGAGTTTTAGGGCGGCAAATCGATGAAGATCAACGAAAGAGCGGCCCGGGCAAACGCCGATGACGAGGCGTTCGAGGAACTGCTCGCCGAATATCGGCCGTTCATCGCCTCGTGCGTCTATAAGACCGCCGGCAGGCATACGGACATGCATGACGACGCGATGAGCGTGGCAATCATCGCGTTCGAAGAGGCGGTCAGGCGGTATAAACCGGAGTCGGGAAGTTTCCTGTCGTTCGCGGGGACCGTGATCCGGTGCCGTCTGATCGACCACATGCGTGCCGACCGGCCGAAGATGCGCGTGGTGTCCCTCGAAAGCCTGGCAAGGGAAGATGAAGTGAAGGACGGCCGGCAGGACAGGGTCGGGCACGAGCGCCTGTCGATAAAGCCCCAGAGCAGGTTTGACGACCCCTTAAAGCTAGAGATCGAACAGCTCGCCGGCGCGCTCGGTGCGTACGGGCTGAAATTTGCGGATGTGGCCAGATGCTCGCCCAGGGCGAGGAAAACGAAAGCCGCCTGCCGGAAGGCGGCAAGGGCGATCCACGACGATCCGGCGCTGTTCGCCGGCCTTCGGAGCACAGGCAGGCTGCCCGTGGCAGAGCTCGAAAAAATCTCTTCGGTATCCCGAAAAACCCTCGCGCGCCACCGTAGTTATATAGTGTGTTTGGCGGAAATGCTCTCCGGAGAGTATGTTTACCTGGCCGGATACGCAGAAAGCGCCGAGGAAGGTGAAATACGATGAAGAGTATCGTGATGGAAGTCGACGGCAGAAATGCGGTGGTCATGAACGGCGCCGGCGATTTCATCCGGATCAAGAACAGGGACTATCGGGTGGGACAGCGTATCGAGGCCCGCCGGGTTCCAAGGCTCAAGCGGATGAGGACCGCCATCGCCGCGGCCGCCGCGGTCCTGATCCTGTTCGCCGCAGGAGGCACCTACGCCTATTTAGCCCCCTATTCCGAGGTCAGCCTGGACGTGAACCCGAGCATCATGCTCAGGCTCAACTATTTTAACAGGGTAATCGACGTTGGCGCGATGAACGACGACGCCCGCCGGGTGCTCGAAGGCCTCGAACTTATTAACGACGACGTTGAGACGGCAACCGGCGAAGTCGTCGACGCGCTTTCGGAAAAAGGCTATATAAAGGCGGGCGCGGACGCGGAATTCATGGTCACGGCCAATTCGCAGGACCAGACGCGGGCGAGGGAGATGCTCGAGGCCGCCGAGCGCAGGATCGAGCAGAGGACGGAGGAACACAGGATCCGCGCCAACGTCTCCGGCGAATGCATCGGACGGGAACTGGTCACGCGGGCGCGCGAATACGGCGTTTCGCCCGGCAAACTCAGGCTGGTCGAGAAATACGCGCTTTCGACGGGCGATCCTAGTAGCGTCGATGTGGCCGGATGGCTCGAAAAGCCGGTGAAGGAAATCATGGCGGCTACCAGGGAAAACAGGAAGGACACGAAGGGTTCGAATGCCCCGGGGAACGGCGCCGCCAACGGAAAAGGCAATGCCGGAGACGCGGACGCAAGCAACGGCAAAAGCGGCAACAGCGATGCGGGCAACGGCGATAACGGCGCCGGTAATAATGACGGAGTCGGAAACGGCAGCGACAAAAGCAACGGCAGCAACGGAAACAATAACGGCGCTATCAACGGCGACAATAACGGTGTCGGAAACGGCAGCTACAAAAGCAACGGCAGCAACGGAAACATAGGCTCTGCGACAGCGGCTCCGAGTGCCACGCCCGGGGCGAAAAGCGGGGACGCCAGCCAGAACGGAGCCGGAAACGGCAGGCCGTCCGCTGCCCCCAACCCGGCCCGTATGCCGGTCTGCAGCCCGGTCTGCACTGGTGACGCCGAACAGAACAGGCACCAAAACGGCCCAAACAACGGCAACGGCAATGGACCCAACTAAGCCTTTCGCCGAGAGACGCCCCTTGCTCAATAGCAAGGGGCGTCTTTATTGTCTTGCCAGCGCAAACTTCTGGTTTGTTTTGCTGGCGGTTTGTTCCGGTGAAACGGTTGACCGCCATTCTTTCCGCTTGTTTTGCCCGCGCGTCCTGTTGTATAATGGATATGCTGCGTAGGCGCGGCCTTCGGGCAGGCGCCATATTTAAATTGAGGTATATACGTATATGAAGCGACCCGTTTTCACATTGGAACAGCTAAAAGAGATCGCCGAGGAATACCCGACGCCTTTTCACCTCTACGACGAGAAAGGCATACGCGAAAACGCGCGAAGACTCCACGAAGCGTTCGCGTGGAACGAAGGCTTCAAGCAATACTTTGCCGTGAAGGCCACGCCGAACCCGGACATCATCCGCATCCTGCGCGAAGAGGGCTGCGGCGTCGACTGCTCCTCGATGACCGAACTGCGCCTGGCGGAGGCGCTTGACATCACGGGCGACGAGATCATGTTCTCCTCCAACGCGACGCCCGACGAGGAGTTCGCGCTGGCGCGCCGTCTCGGCGCGATCATCAATCTCGACGACATCACGCACATCGGGGCGCTGGAGAAGAACGGCGGCCTTCCGGACACCGTTTGCTGCCGGTACAACCCCGGCGGTGAATTCAGGATCGACAACATGATCATGGGGAACCCCGGCGAGGCGAAGTTCGGGTTCACGCGCGAACAGCTGACCGAAGGCTATCGTATCCTCATGCAAAAGGGCGTGAAGCGGTTCGGGCTGCACGCTTTCCTCGCCAGCAACGTCACCGACAGCGAATATTACCCGCGGCTGGCGGCGCTGCTGTTCGAGACGGCCGTAAAACTGCGGGAGGAAACGGGCGCCGAAATCGCTTTCGTGAACCTCTCGGGAGGCATCGGGGTGCCCTATAGGCCCAAAGAGCCCGCGCCCGACATCTTCAGGATCGGCAGGGGCGTGAAGGAGGCATACGACGAGATCATCCGGCCTTCCGGCATGCATCCGCTGGCCATCTACACGGAACTCGGGCGGTTCATGCTCGCTCCTTACGGGTACCTGGTCGCCAGGGCCATACGCGAAAAGCATATCCATAAGGACTATATCGGGCTGGACGCATCCGCGGCCAACCTCTTGCGGCCGGCGATGTACGGCGCGTACCACCACATCACCGTGATGGGCAAGGAGGATGCGCCGCACGACCACGTCTACGACGTCACGGGGTCGCTGTGCGAGAGCAACGACAGGTTTGCGGTGGACAGGCCGCTGCCGAGGATCGACATCGGCGACCTCGTCGTGATCCACGACACCGGCGCGCACGGGTTCGCGATGGGCTACAACTACAACGGCAAGCTGCGTTCGGCCGAGGTGCTCCTCACCGAAGACGGCGGGACGCGCCTGATCCGCAGGGCGGAGACCGAGCGTGACTACTTCGCGACGTTCGACTTCACCGGCCTGTTCGGCGACGTGGAATAATATACCGCATTTTGATAAAAAATTAAGGAGAAAGCCGAGCGCGTGTTTGTGTACTCTGTGCAAAAATCGCGCTTTTTTTCGGGTAAAAATATGCAGACACGAAACGATATACGAAATATAGCTCTGATTGCGCACGTTGACCATGGGAAAACCACACTGGTAGACCAGATGCTGCGCCAGAGCGGCGTTTTCCGCGCCAACCAGCAGATGACCGAACGCGTAATGGACTCAAACGATTTAGAACGTGAACGCGGCATTACCATTCTGGCCAAAAACACGGCCGTGCGCTATGGCGATACGACCATCAATATCATTGATACGCCCGGGCACGCCGACTTCGGGGGAGAAGTGGAACGCATCCTGACCATGGTGGACGGCGTCCTGCTTCTGGTGGACGCGTTTGAAGGGTGCATGCCCCAGACGCGGTTTGTGATGCGCAAGGCGCTGGGCATGAACAAGACGGCCGTGGTGGTGGTCAACAAGATAGACAGGCCGGACGCGCGCCCGAACGAGGTTGTGGACGGAATCATCGAAATGTTTTTCGAGCTGGGTGCAAATAACGAGCAGATAGAATTTCCCGTCGTGTACACATCGGGCAAGGATGGATACGCGTATCTGGAAGGCGGCCTGAATAGAAAGGACATTACGCCCCTTTTCGAAACGATCCTGGAGCATATCCCGGCGCCTATGGGCGATATGGAGGGGCCGTTTCAGGTGCTGTTTTCCAATATAGAATACGATGAATATGTCGGGCGCATCGGCATCGGGCGTGTGGAGCGCGGGAGCGTCAGTGCGGGGCAAAACGCCGTGCTATGCAAAAAGAACGGGAGCACGCAGCCCGTCAGGATGTCGCGTTTGTATAAGTTCGAGGGCCTGAAGCGCGTGGATGTGCAGCATGCAGCGCTGGGGGACATCATAGCTGTCGCAGGGATCGAAGGAATAAGCATCGGCGAAACGGCCTGCGATCCGGACTGCATAGAGCCTTTGCCGTTCGTGGACATCGACGAGCCTACCGTGTCTATGATGTTCATGGTCAACGACAGCCCTTTTACAGGGCGCGAAGGCAGATACGTTACATCAAGGAATTTGCGGGAACGTCTCTTTAAAGAGGTGGAAAGCAACGTTAGCCTGCGCGTGGAGGAAACGGATTCCTCCGACGCGTTCAAGGTTTCGGGGCGAGGCGAACTGCATTTGGGCATACTGATCGAGACCATGCGCCGCGAGGACTATGAGTTTCAGGTATCGAGGCCGCACGTGATACTCAAAAAAGTCGAAGGCTTAGACTATGAACCCATGGAGCGGCTGATGGTGGATGTGCGCGAAGCGTACGTAGGCGTTGTCATGGAGAAGCTGGGCGGGCGCAATGCGGAGCTGGTTACCATGCAGCCTGACGCGCAGGGCGGCGTGCGGCTTGAATTCAGCATACCTGCACGGATGCTGATGGGCTACCGCAGCGAGTTTCTGACTGATACAAAGGGCAACGGCATCATGAGCCATGTGTTCGACGGATACGAGCCATGTAAGGGGAACGCGCCTGTCCGTGCGCGCGGATCCATCATCGCGCATGAGACGGGAGTCACCACCGGGTATGCGCTTTTTGGCGCGCAGGATCGTGGCCGCCTGTTTGTGGGGCCGGGGGTGGAGGTGTATGAGGGGATGGTCGTGGGTGAAAACGCCAGGGCCGAGGATATTGTGGTGAATGTATGCAAAAAAAAGCATGTGACGAATATGCGCGCGTCCGGTTCGGATGAATCTTTGCGCCTCACACCTCCCGCGCTTCTGAGTCTGGAGCAGACCATGGAATTCATCGCGGATGATGAACTCATGGAGGTTACACCAAAGAGCATCCGCATGCGCAAAAGGATATTAAATAAAGAAAGGCGCTATAAAAAACGATAAATAGAAATGAATACCCTGCACTCGGAAAACGAGGCAGGGGATTTTTTTATATGCTGTCAAAGCACATGCCGATAATCTTATCAGGTTTGCAACGACACGATTGTTTTTGTATACTTGAAATCAATCGTGTGTATGGAGGGTGTTCGGATGCTTTTGGATGAATTCGTAGAAGGCACGGAATACACGCTCGAAGGCGTACGCATCACGCGGGAGGACATAGACGCATACGCGCGCCGATACGACCCGCTTCCCTTCCATGTAGACGAGGAGACGGCCAAACGTTCAAGGTTCGGCGGGATCATCGCGCCGGGGACGCTCTCGTTTATTTCCGTGTGGGCGCAGTGGCTGCAAACGGGGTTGTACGACGACTGCATCGCCGGCCTGTCGGCCACGGTGAACTGGACGCTTCCGGTGTACCCGGGCGACGTGCTCGAAGGCCGCGTCGTGGTGGAGAAAGTCCTGCCCAGGCAGGAGGACCGGGGCATCCTGGTGCTCTGCGTCCACGCGTACAACCAGGACGGACAGGGCGTCCTCAACGCCAGGGTCACCGCGATGATGAAGCGGTAAAGGGGGAGTTTATTTTAAACCGTTTCCCTTTATTTTTTTGATTATTTCCTCGATCACATTTAAAAATTGTTGGACATCGCTTTCCGAATAAGCTTTATTGATTAACCATTTTGTTTTAACGAAATAGCTAAGATTCTGAAGGCTTCTTTTATAGAAATTAATGATGTTTTCTGGACTTTTAACTTTTTTGTTGATTTCTGAGAATCTTGCATATATGCTTTGCTTAAACACCGAGCTTAAGGGGTAACCGAAAAACAGGCCAACAAAAGCGTCGTCAATATCGACATTTAAGGAAAAGCCTTTTGAGCCCCATCGAATGCTTAAATCGTTATTATGAGCATAGTCAACGATTTTCTTGAATACCGCAAGCCCGTTTTTGTCCAACGAGGCCAGAAATTGTTTTTCATTAACTTTGGGTAAAGAAGCGGAATGTACTTTCTGACGTATGAATTCTTCATCTCCCACGACAAAGTCGCTTGAGATGATTTTTTCTTTGGACCTTGTTTCAAAATACTTAAACTCCATGCAATAGACGTCAATGCCTTTTTTTCTCAGGAACAATGCTGTTTGACGGACTTCTATGGAAATATCCTGCGCAACGATGACGAGCTTTGTTGATTTGTTGAATGAAACCTGGTCTGCCGATTCACTCTGGAAAAACTGTTGGTGATAGTCTTCGAGGCTGATTTCTTCGCCGGTATAACCTTGATAGATTTCGTTTAACTGGGCATAGTCCAGGTTTTCGATAAAAGATGCATACTCTAATAGCTGGGCGATGGTTTCTCGCGGCGTCTTTCCTCTCTTTAGCTCGATGATAACCGTATTGCCGTTTTTATCAACGCCGAGCAAATCAACGTAAGTATTCAGGTTGGTTGTAACCTGACGCCCGACTATAAGAACATTGCTGCGTTCAAAAAAATATTCCGGGTTGTTCTCAAGCAGATCTTCCAAATCGGCTTCTTGTTTGGTTTTCGCAAAGTTATGCTCTAGGTAAGGGATAAGCTTTCCGTCGTTATCGATCGAAAAAAGTTTCATCCGGCATCAGCTCCAGGGCATATTGGCAATGATTACCTGATTCATTCTATCATATCATCTAAACCAAAAAACGCACACATCACGTTGTTTATCGGAATAAAACAACAAGAGCCCGTTTGGGCCCCTGTTCGGCAGTTTTATACTATATCTCTTCCAATATGATCCGGGCGACCTCGGGCATGCGTTTGCCGCTGTTCATGCTCCATGTCTGCAGGCGGCGGTGCGCCTGTTCTTCCGTCATGCCGTACCAGTGCTGCAGGCGCTGTTTGGCCTGGTCGATCACCCGCCGGTCCTGGTCGCTCCGTATACTGTCGGTTTTTACTCTGGGCACCGGAAGGACGCGCGCGCCGCCCTGGGTGAGCACGTCCGCGACCTGCAGCAGCGCCGAGCGCTTGACCGGATACGTGAGACAGACCACGCTGTCCTCCAGCGTCCTAAGCCACTCTTTCTGCGATTCGCTCAGCAGTATGATCGTGTTCTTCACGGCGTAGAGCGAACAGACCAGTTCCTGCGCCGGCGTATCCGGAAGCATGAACGTGGTTACGAGAAGGTCCGGGGGCTGCTCGAAGGCGACGCGCCGCACTTCGTTACCGGAGTGGCATACGGCCATTACGTGGTATCCGGCCGCATGAAATATCCTGCTGATTCTTTCGCCGAGGCGCTTCGGGCCGGCTATCAACACCGTTGCCTGTTCCGTGACCATGACCGGACAGCCCCTTTTCCACTGAATGAACTAGATCCTCGTCAGATAATTGTCAAGCTCCCACTGGTGCACCTGCGCCCTGTACTCATCCCACTCCTTGCACTTGGCATCGAGCAACACCCGCGTGATATGCGGCCCGAGCGTGTCCTTGAGGAGATCGTCCTCCTCAAAACAGGCCATGGCGTCTTCCAGGTTCGGGGGCAGGGAAGCGATGCCGGCGGCTTCGCGTTCGGCGGGGGTCATGTCGAATATGTTGTTGCGCGTCTCCGGCGGGGGTGTGAGTTCGTTCACGACGCCGTCCAGACCGGCCGCGAGGATGCAGCTGAACGAGAGGTACGGGTTGCATCCGAGGTCGGGGTTGCGCATCTCTATGCGTGTCGCCTGCGGTGTCGTATGCGGCACGCGGATGAGCGCGCTGCGGTTCTGCGCGGACCAGGAGATATACACGGGGGCTTCGTATCCGGGCACCAGCCGCTTGTAGGAGTTCACCAGCGGGTTGGTGATGAGCGATAGGCTGCGCGCGTGCTTCATCAGTCCCGTGATGAAGCTGTAGGCGACCTTGCTTAATCCCAACCGGTCATCCGGGTCGCTGAACGCGTTCGAACCATCGGCGATGTTGGACAGGGACATGTTCGTGTGCATGCCGCTGCCGTTAACCCCGTAGAAGGGCTTGGGCATGAAGCTGGCGAACAGGCCGTGGCTCTTGGCGATGGACCTTAGCGCCATCTTGAACGTCATCACGTTGTCGGCCGTGGTCAGCGCGTCGCTGTACCTGAAGTCGATCTCGTGCTGTCCCTCGGCGACCTCGTGGTGCGACGCCTCGATCTCGAAGCCCATCTGCTCGAGCGCCAGGCACATATCGCGGCGCGCGTTTTCGCCCAGGTCGGCCGGTCCGAGATCGAAGTATCCGGCGCTGTCCTGCGCGGACATGATAGGCCGGCCTTCCTCGTCCGTCTTGAGCAAAAAGAATTCGCACTCCGGTCCGACGTTCATGGAATAGCCGAGTTCTGCGGCTTTGGCGAGCGTCCTTCGCAGGATATAGCGCGGGTCGCCCTCGAAAGGCACACCGGCCGGCGTGTAGACGTCGCAGATCAGCCGTGCCACCCTGGACTGCGACCGCCATGGCAGTATGCTGAATGTCGACAGGTCGGGCCTGAGGTTCTGGTCCGATTCCTCGATCCGCACGAAACCTTCTATCGACGATCCGTCGAACATGATCTCGTTGTCCAGCGCCTTTTCGAGCTGGCTTTCGGTGATGGAAATATTTTTTATCGTACCGAATATGTCCGTAAACTGAAGACGGATAAAATGGATGTCATTCTCCCGGACGGACTGGATGATCTGTTCTCTGGTCAGACTGGCCATAAGAATTCCTCCCTGCATTGAATATATAAAATATTGTAGTCAAAGCCCACAAGCGTTACCCGTTTGACGGCTTTTTCGCAATAAAATAAAGGCGCTCCAACCGGGCAACATGCCGTCACCGCTTTGAAACCCCTTTGCTTCAACCGTGTCCGAGTGTTCTTCAACTTAAAATATTTTATCCTGTTTTCCCCAGCCAGTCAATGATTTTTTTGTGTTTGCGATTTATTTTTGCCGGTTTTTTTGATATTATGAACGAGTTATCGGACAAGATATGCAATACTGCATGAATGTCGGGGAGGGGGCAAAATGGCTGTATTCAACGGGATAGCGGAGCAATATGACCAATGGTATACGAGCCCGATGGGGAGCTTCGCTGACAGGGTGGAGACGGAGTTGGCTTTCAGGCTCTTCGAGCCCAAAAAAGGGATGAAAGCCCTGGACGTAGGCTGCGGGACGGGCAACTACAGCATCAAGCTCGCGAAACTCGGGTGCAGGGTAACAGGAGCGGACATTTCGGACAAGATGCTTGTCATCGCGAGGGATAAGGCGAAAAAGGAAGGCGTTGCCGTCGAATTCGTGGACATGGACGCGTATCACCTGGACTTTGAAGACGAAAGCTTCGACGGCGTTATCTGCATGACGGCCATCGAATTTATAAAAAGGCCAAACGAGGCGCTGGAGGAATTCTTCAGGGTCGTGAGGAAGGGCGGGAGGGTCCTCGTCGGGACGATAACGAGGGACAGCGCCTGGGGCGCCATGTACATGAGCGAGGAATACAGGCAGGATTCGGTTTTCAAACACGCGACGCTCAGAACGCTCGACGAGCTGAAAGGCATACGGAGCGAGGGTTTCGTACGGGGCGGCGAATGCCTTTTCATACCGCCCTGCGCGAAAGAGGAAGACATCGGCATGGAAAAAGAGAATGAGCTGTCGAAAACGGAAAGAGGAGGATTTGCGTGTGCGCTATGGATAAAATGATTTCCTGCGAGGTGGCGTTCACGCCCCTGGGCCGTTCCGATTACGCAACCTGTGTCGACAGGGTCCTCGAAGTGATCAAAGCTTCCGGGCTGCCTTATTCCGTAGGCACTTTCGCCACGGAGGTAAAAGGCGAAAAGGACGCCGTATTCGGGCTGGTCCGGGACATTTACGACGAAATGGAGGACCAATGCGGCCTCATACTGGACGTGAAGATCTCCAACGTGTGCGGATGCGCCGCCGCGCGGGCCGGGCGAACATAAACGCGATCCAAACGTCAATGAAGTTGAGAAAGCCGCCGCCGGGCCCGGCGGGCGGCCGAAACAACGTTTCTATTGACATGCGGCCTGCACAGCATTACATTACATATAGGCAGTCAACGAGTAAGAATCGGGGAATGGTGAAAAGAATGAGTCGAACGAAAAAGAGCGCCGGCATCGCGCTGGCGGTATTGCTGGCGGGAATGGCACTGGCCGGATGCGTCCCGGGTGGGAATAACGGTGCGACGCCTTCGGCTTCCGTCGCGCCATCGCCGACCGCGGCGGCGACGGCGAAGCCGACACCCGCGGCCACGCCCACGCAGCCGGCGGTAACAGCGGACGGTTCCGCCGCCGTGCCCGAATCGGACGCCGTCGGGTTCAGCTATTTCAACGACGCCGTGTTCATCGGGGATTCGGTTTCCCTGAAGCTGAAGAATTACGTGACGGAAAAGCGGCAGAACGATGCGGGCTTTTTTGGGAAAGCCAGGTTCCTGGTATCGGGGAGCCTGGGCAGCGGCAACGCGCTGTGGCCGCTGGACAACCCGCAGTCGGTGCACCCTGCGTACAACGGCAAGAAGATGCTCCTGGAGGACAGCGTCGCGGCGTGCGGTGCGGGCAAGGTCTATATCATGCTGGGGCTCAACGACATCGCCGTGTACGGTATCGACGGAGCAGTCGGCAACATGAAAACGATGATAGAACGCATCAGGGGAAAGTCCCCCGGAATAAAGGTTTTTATCCAGTCGGCCACGCCGATGACCCGGGACGGCGAAAAGAATAAGCTGAACAACCGCGCGCTGGTTGAATACGATAACGCGCTTGAGGCATTATGTAAGAGTAACGGTTACTACTATATAGACGTGGCCAGCGTGATGCGCGACAGCGAAGGGTATTTGCCCGACAACCTGTCCAGCGACAACTACGTGCACTTCACCGACGCTGCCTGCGAGAAATGGATAGATTACCTGCGTACCCACACGGTCTGATTTCGATTGGAGGGTGAAAGGCGATGAAAAAGACTGTTCTGGCTGTTGCCGCGCTGCTGATTGTGTGCGCCCTTGCCGCATGCAACCAGACGGTGAAGCAGGTCGACCTGGACACGGTCATGTCCGACATCGAAAACAGCGTCTCGCTGCCCGAGATGATGGAGCTTAACGCCGACAACCTGAGCGAATATGGCATCGACGCCTCGGATGCGAAACAGTTCGTCTTCAGGATCGACAAGAGCGGGATCAAGGCGGACGAGGTCGCGATGTTCGAAGCGAACGATGCGGACGCCGCCGCGAGGATCAAGGAGAAGCTCGAGGCGCATTTGGCGCAGAGGGCGAACGAGTTCAACAACTACCTGCCCGAAGAATACGCGGTGGTACAGCAATCCAGCGTGGAGACCTACGGCAATTACGTAACGATGTTCGTTTCCCCCGACGCGTCCGAGATGACCTCGATCTTCGAGTCGTACGCGCAATAGCGGCTGCGCGGGAAGGCCGCATACGAGTTGAACCGGTGTGGTGGCTTTTGCCTCACACCGGACTGTTGTATGTTTCTGTGGCGTTTCGTAGGGGCAGTTCCCCTGATTTGCCGCCGGAGCGGGCGGAGCTTTCCTGTCGCGCCCGGCATCATGAAAAAAGGGTGGATTCCGTTTGGTTTTTTCGAGCGTCTTGTTCCTGTTCGTGTACCTGCCGCTGGTACTTGCCATATACTATTCCCTCCCCCGGAAATTCAGGAACGCCTTCCTGTTCGTGGCCAGCCTCATCTTCTACGGATGGGGGGAGCCCACTTTCATCGTGCTGATGATCTTTTCGACGATCGTGGATTATACGCACGGATTTTTCATCGATAAATACAGGCAACACCCCTGGCTGCCCAAGGCGCTGCTCGTCTCGGCGATGGTCATCAACATTTCGCTTTTGGGGTTTTTCAAGTACGCGACTTTCATTGCCGAGGCGCTCAAGGCGCTGCCGTTTTTCTCGTCGATGACGGTGCCGCTCATCCCGCTGCCCATCGGCATCTCGTTCTACACGTTCCAGACGATGTCCTATTCGATCGACGTGTACCGGGGGGACAGCCCGATCCAGAGGAACCCGATCTCGTTCGGCGCCTATGTCGCGCTGTTCCCGCAGCTGATCGCGGGGCCGATCGTGCGCTACAAGGACATCGCGCACCAGCTCAATCACCGGAAAGAGACCGTGGCCCGGTTTGCGCGCGGCGTCCGCATCTTCCTGATCGGGCTGGCCAAAAAGGTCCTTATTGCGAACCAGATGGGCATGCTCTGGGACGAGATGCGAAAGACGATGGGGACCAACGGCATTTTGGGCGCATGGATAGGCATCCTCGCCTTCGCGTTCCAGATTTATTTCGATTTCAGCGGGTATTCGGACATGGCCCGCGGCCTGGGCAACATGATAGGCTTCGAATTCCTCATAAACTTCGATTATCCCTACATCTCCAGGAGCATCACGGAGTTCTGGCGAAGGTGGCACATCTCGCTGGGCACATGGTTCAGGGAGTATGTCTACATCCCGTTGGGGGGAAACCGAAAAGGCACGGGCCGCATGCTGCTCAACCTGATGATCGTGTGGTTTCTGACAGGCTTATGGCACGGCGCGAACTGGAACTACGTGATCTGGGGCGTATACTTCGGCGTACTGCTGATGATCGAGAAGGTGTTCCTGTTAAAGCGGCTCGAACGCACGCCGTCCTGGATGCAGCATTTTTACGCGCTGTTCCTCGTCATGATCGGGTGGGTCGTCTTCTATTTCGAGAAAACGCCCGAGATGTTCGCCTACTTCGGGCATTTATTCACCTTCGCGAACGGGCTGATCGGGCCCAACGCCCTCGCCCTTTTCCTGACCTACCTGCCGCTGATGCTGATCGCAGGGTTTGCGAGCACGCCGGCCGCCAGGAGGATCTACGAGAAGATCAGGGACCGCAAAGCCGTCTCCTACGCGGAAATCGCCGCCTGCGCCGTCGTGCTGGTGCTGTGTACGTCCACGCTGGTGAGCCAGAGTTACAACCCGTTTCTGTATTTCAGGTTCTAGTATGAGAGGCAGACGATGAGATTGAAGAAAATCGGCAAGGACGCAATAATAACCATAATTTTCGGCGTTTTCCTGGGCGTTTTCGGCCTGATGTACCTCGTTATGCCTGCCCAGCGCTTCTCCGTGAACGAAAAGCGCGTGCTCGAGCCGGAACCGAAGCTGACTTCCAGGTCTCTTTTCAGCGGCAGGTTCGGCGCGGACTTCGAAAAGTACCTTTCGGATCAGTTCGCGCTGCGGGACTTCTTCGTCGGCCTGAATTCGTATTACGACCTCTGTATCGGGCGCAACGGCGTGAAAGGGATATATGCCGGCAGGGACGGGTACCTGATCGAGGCGCCGGTCGAATACGACGAAAAGAACCTTCAGAAAAACGTCGAAGCGATCGCCAGGTTTTCCGGGGAAGTGGGAATAAAGCCGGACTTCATGCTGGTGCCGTCCACCGGTTTCGTCTACGACGACAAGCTGCCGGCCGTCCACTACCCGTATAACGACGACAGGATCATCGCTTCGGTCGAATCGGCGCTGGGCCCGGGCGTCGATCCGGTCGACCTCATCCGGCCGCTCAAAGCGCAGAAGGACACCGAGCAGCTCTATTTCAAGACGGACCACCACTGGACGGGGCGAGGCGCGTATGCGGCGTACAGGGCCTACTGCGCCGAAAAAAGGCTCAGGCCCGTTTTGATGGACCGGTTCAATATTCAGGAGGAAGGCGGTTTTTACGGCACCACCTATTCGCGCAGCGCGCTCTGGCTCAGCAGTCCGGATACGATAGAACTGTACTGGGACAAGGCGGACTCTCACTATGAGGTGGAGATACCGGAGGCGAAAAAGAAGTCCGACAGCCTTTTCTTCCTCTCCCACCTGGACGCGCCGGACAAATACCCGGTCTACCTCGACGGCAACCACGGTTTCGTGAAGATCGCGAATAAAAACGTGAAAGACGGCAAACTCCTATTGATAAAGGACAGCTACGCCCACGTTTTCGTGCCGTTCCTCGCGCAGAACTACAGCGAGATCTACATGGTGGACCCGCGGTACTACAAGCAAAGCCTTATAGAACTTGTGGAGGAGAACGGCATCGACAGCATACTGTTCCTCTACGGTGTGAACAATTTCGTAAACGACACCAGCCTTGTGCGGCTCAAATAGGCTATGAATGGCCGCGGGGCCGGTTTTTCCCCGCGGAAAACGAAGCGAAAAGAATAAAATATTGGCATTGCACTCCCGGGTGCCTTTATGATATAATGCTCTGAAGATAACGGAGTTCCAAACGGGATCTCCCCGTTTGGCAGGGGGCCTGTTTTTTTTTGTGTAATTCAGGGGGTGGCGGTTTGGCGTATCTGCTGCTGGAAGACGGCAGCGTTTATCCCGGAGAAAGCTTCGGGGACGCGCGCGACGTCGTCGGCGAAGTCGTGTTCAATACGGGGATGACAGGTTACCAGGAACTATTGAGCGATCCGTCCTACCATGGGCAGATCGTCGTGATGACGTACCCGCTCATCGGCAACTACGGCGTCAATGACGAGGACAACGAATCCGAAGGGGTTTGGGTGCGCGGATTCATCGTGCACGAACAAACGGAGGCGCCCAGCAACTGGAAGATGAAGGACACGATAGCCGGCCATCTGCAAAAAGCGGGCGTGCCCGCGCTGGCCGGCGTCGATACGCGGGCCATCACGAGGAAGCTGCGCGAATACGGCACGATGCGCGGCATCATCACGTGCGACCCGAACGCGGAAGCCCTCGAAAAAGCGCGGACGTATTCTATACAAAACCCGGTCGGCGCGGTCACGTGCAAGGCGCCTTACCGCATCGGGGGGGAAGGCCGCAGGTTGGTGGCCGTGCTGGATATGGGCATCAAGCACGGCGTCTTCCATTCCCTCACGCGCCGCGGATGCGACCTTATCGTCTATCCCTCCCATACGGAGGCGGACGAGATCCTGTCCAAAGACCCGGACGGGATTTTCCTTTCCAACGGGCCGGGAGACCCCAAGGACAACGGTGCCATAATCGAACAGATACGCCGCCTGACGGATTATAAACCCGTGTTCGGCGTCTGTCTGGGATACCAGCTCATCGCGCTGGCGGTGGGCGGGGACACCTGCAAGCTCAGATACGGGCACCGCGGGGGCAACCATCCGGTGAAGGACGTCGCGCAGGGGCGCACGTACATCACTTCGCAGAACCACGGCTACGCGGTCATTCCCGGGTCTTTGCCGGACAACGTCGAGATCACGCACCTGAATTGGAACGACAGGACGCTCGAGGGCATCCGCCTCACCGACAGACCGGTGTTCGGGGTGCAGTTCCATCCCGAGGGAAGCCCGGGACCGTCGGACACGGCCTATCTGTTCGACCGGTTCATAGCGCTCATGGATACCAAGCGGAAAGGAGCGAATTAATGCCGAAGAGACCTGACATCAACAAAGTGCTCGTGATCGGTTCGGGCCCCATCATCATCGGGCAGGCGGCCGAGTTCGACTACGCGGGCACGCANNAACCCGGCCACCATCATGACCGACACCGACATCGCGGACAAGGTGTATATGGAACCGCTCACCGTGGAATCCCTCGAGCGCATCCTCGAAAAGGAGAAACCCGACGGCGTGCTTCCCACGCTGGGCGGCCAGACCGGGCTGAACCTGGCGGTGGAACTCTTCGAAAACGGCATACTGGGCCGGTTCGGGATCGAACTGTTGGGCACGACGGTGGACAGCATCCGCGCTTCCGAGGACCGCGAGCTTTTCAAGGAGATGCTCGAGTCCATCGGCGAGCCCGTGATCAGCAGCACGATTGCCACGAGNNGGGCGGCACGGGCGGCGGCATCGTGCGCAACGAGGAAGAGCTGATCCACGTCTGTACCGAGGGGATACGGGCAAGCCGCGTGGGACAGGTGCTGGTGGAGAAAAGCGTCGCCGGCTGGAAAGAAGTAGAGTACGAGGTGATGCGCGACGGCGCGGGCAACNNCTGGACCCCGTGGGCGTGCACACCGGCGACTCCATCGTCGTCGCGCCCACGCAGACCCTCCGCGACGCCGAGTACCAGATGCTCAGGTCCGCGGCGATCAACATCGTTAACAAGCTGAGGATCGAGGGCGGCTGCAACATCCAGTTCGCCCTGGACACGGACAGCATGGAGTATTACGTGATCGAGGTCAACCCCCGCGTGAGCCGTTCGTCCTCACTGGCGTCCAAGGCGACCGGCTACCCGATCGCCAAGGTCGCGGCGCGCATCGCGGTGGGGTACAACCTCGACGAGATAGAAAACGGGGTGACCGGCAAGACCACCGCCTGTTTCGAACCGGTGCTGGACTACGTCGTCGTGAAGATCCCGCGCTGGCCTTTCGATAAGTTCGTGCGCGCCGACAAGCAGATCGGCACGCGCATGAAGGCGACGGGCGAGGTCATGGCCATCGGCTTGAGCTTCGAGGCCGCGCTGTTGAAGGCCGTGCGTTCGCTCGAACAGGGCCTGTACTCGCTGGATACCGGGCTGGACGTGCTGGGCGACGAAAAGCTCGAGGCGCGCCTGTACGAAGTCAGTTGCGAGCGGCTGTTCGTGGTCGCGGAGGCGCTGAGGCGGGGCATGCCCGTGGATAAGATATATAGGATCACCACCATCGACCCGTGGTTCCTTGATAAGATCAGGCGCATCGTCGTGACCGAGAAGGAAATAAGCGGCCTGCCGCTCAAAAAATGGACGCCCGACCTGATGCGGCGGGTCAAGAAGACGGGGTTTTCGGACAAGGCCGTCGCGCAGCTGACCGGCTCGGCGGAGAGCGACGTGCGCGCGCTGCGCGAGAGCATGGGCATCAGGCCCGTATTCCGGATGGTCGACACCTGCGCGGGCGAGTTCGATGCCGTGAGCCCGTACTACTACTCCTGCTATGGCGTGCAGGGCGAGAGCGGCCCGCCCTCCAAGAAAACGGTGGTTGTGCTCGGGTCGGGGCCGATACGCATCGGCCAGGGCGTCGAGTTCGACTACTGTTCGGTGCACTGCGCCTGGGCCCTCAGGCGCGCGGGCTACGAAACGGTCATCATCAACAACAACCCCGAGACGGTTTCCACCGACTTCGATACGTCGGACCGACTGTATTTCGAGCCGCTCACCGAGGAGGACGTGCTGGGCGTGCTGGCCGTGGAGCAGCCGGTGGGCGTGGTCTGCCAGTTCGGCGGGCAGACGGCGATTAAGCTGGCGCACTGCGTGGCCAGCGCCGGGTACAGGATACGGGGCACGAGCCTCGCCGACATAGACGCCGCGGAGGACCGCAAGCGGTTCGACGCGCTCCTGGCGAAGCTGAAGATACCGCGTCCGGAGGGGGCGACAGTTTTCACGCGGGAGGAAGCGGTCCGCGCGGCCAACGACCTCGGGTACCCCGTGCTCGTGCGCCCGAGCTACGTGCTGGGCGGGCAGGGCATGGAAATAGCGCACAACAACCGCCAGATCTGCGAGTATATGGACATCATCAACCTCACGGCGCAGGAACACCCCATCCTGGTCGACAAGTACCTGCTGGGTCAGGAACTGGAGGTCGACGCGATCTGCGACGGCGAAGACGTGCTGATCCCGGGGATCATGGAGCACGTGGAGCGCGCGGGCATCCACTCCGGGGACAGCATCTCGCTCTACCCCCCGCAGAATGTCCCCGACGAGCAGCTGGACAGAATCGTCGAGCTTACGCGCGCGCTGTCCAGAAAACTGCACGTGAAGGGGCTTGTGAACATCCAGTACATCCTGTTCAACGACGAGGTGTACGTGATCGAGGTGAACCCGCGCTCGTCGCGCACCGTGCCCTTCATCTCCAAGGCGACCGGGCTGCCGGTGGTGGACCTGGGCGTCAAGGCGTCGCTGGGGATGAAGCTTGCGGACCTGGGCTACGGCACGGGCCTGTACGAGGGCCCCGGCATCGTGGCGGTGAAGCTTCCCGTTTTCTCCTCCGAGAAGCTCCCGGGTGTGGAGGTGAGCCTGGGGCCGGAAATGAAGTCCACGGGCGAGGTGATCGGCCTGGGGTCCAACGTCACCGAGGCCATGGTGAAAGGCTTCGTGGCCGCCGGAATGATGAACAAGCGCGGCGGCGTGCTCATCAGCGTGAACAAGAAGGACCGGGAGCTGGTGCTGCCGGTGGCGCGCGTGCTTGCAAACGAGGGCTGCACGCTCTACGCGACGCCGGGCACCGCGAAGTACCTTGGCATCCAGGGCCTGGTCGTGACGGCCGTCCCCAAGATAAGCCAGTCGCACGACGCGCTGTTGAAGCTGCTCATGGACGGCCACATCAACATCATCATTGACACGCCCACGCGCGGGCGCGAGCCGGAACGCGACGGATTCAGGATGCGGAGGGCCGCAGTGGAGCGCGGCGTCACCTGCCTGACCAGCCTCGACACGGCCACCGCTCTGGTGCAGAGCATGCGCTCGTGGTCGGTGCTCGGGTGTACGCACCCGATCGAGCTGGGCGAAGCGAACGGGCGCGCCGGAAAAGCCGGGAAGAACCCGGCTTAAACCCCGGCGGCAGGGACTGGCGACGCCGGCGAAGGCGGACGCGATACGTTCCCTCGCGCAGGTGCGGCGAAGCGATTGCGTCGCACCTGTTTTTTTATTTTCATGCTTCCGCCGTTGAAAACTGCAGCGTTTGTGACTATAATCTTAGGGTAGGCCGCGATATAGGAGGGAAGGCGTTGGAGAGGAAACAGGTCGAAGAACTGGCGAAGCTGGCCAAACTCGAGTTCACGCCGGAGGAACTGGACCGGTTTGCCGGGGATATGGGCGATATCCTCGGTTTCGTGGACAAACTGGGCGAACTGGACACCACGGGTGTCCCGCCCGCCGCGCACGTCTCGGGGGCAGTAAACGTGCTCCGCGAGGACGTGCCCCGGCCGTCCATGCCGCGCGAGGACGTGCTCATGGGCGCCCCGGAGCGCGACGAGAGCGGGTTCATCATTCCGAGAGTGATATAAAAGGAGTGGAAGGTTTGCAGCTTTACGAATACACGGCGCACGAGTTGCGTTCGCTGCTCCGTTCGGGCGAAGTGTCGGCCGCGGAGACGGCGCGGGCGCTGCTCGAGCGCATCGCCGGGACGGACCCGCAGTTGAACGCGTACATCACGGTGCTTGGCGACGCCGCGCTCGAACAGGCCGGCGAAGCGGACAGAATGTTGAAAGCCGGGGACGGCGGCGCGCTCTGCGGCGTGCCCGTCGGGATCAAGGACAACATCTGCATCAGGGGGGTGCGCACGACCTGCGCTTCCCGGATGCTCGAAAATTTCTTTCCGCCCTACGACGCCAACGCCATCGAGCTGTTGCGCGCGCAGGGCTCCGTGTTCCTGGGCAAGTGCAACATGGACGAGTTCGCGATGGGGTCCTCGACGGAAACGTCGTATTTCGGGACCGTGCGCAACCCGCATGACCTCTCCCGCGTGCCCGGCGGCTCGAGCGGCGGGAGCGCCGCGGCCGTCGCGGCAGGCTCGGCTGTGGTGGCGATCGGGTCGGACACGGGCGGATCGATCCGCCAGCCCGCGTCGCTCTGCGGCGTCGTGGGGATGAAGCCCACCTACGGCATGGTATCGCGCTACGGCCTTATAGCGTTTGCGTCGTCGCTGGACCAGATAGGGCCGCTCGCCAGGAGCGTACGCGACTGCGCGATGGTGCTCGACGCTATCGTGAAGGGCGACAGCCGCGACACCACGTCGATCATGGACGCGCAGGACGGGTTCGAAGCGCGGCTTAATATCGACATGAAGGGAAAGCGCGTCGGCCTGCCCAGGGAGTACTTCGCTCAGGGCGTGGACGAAGAGGTGCGCGACGCGGTGCTGGAAGCCGCGAAAACCTTCGAGTCGATGGGGGCAGTTTGCGAGGAATGCTCGCTCCCGCTGGCCGAGTACGCGCTGGTGGCCTATTACCTGGTATCCTCGGCCGAGGCGAGTTCAAACCTGGCGCGTTACGACGGCGTCCGCTACGGCTACCGCGCACACGGCGCGAAAGACCACGAGGAGATGTTCGTCAGGAGCCGCAGCGAAGGTTTCGGGCGGGAAGTGAAGCGCCGGATCATGCTCGGGGCCTACGTGCTGAGCGCCGGGTACTACGACGCGTATTACAAAAAAGCGCAACAGGTGCGCACGCTCATCATGCGCGACTACGCCGCGCTGTTCAATAAATACGATTTCCTCCTGACGCCGGCGTCGCCCACGACGGCGTGGAAGGAGGGCGCGCGCATCGACGACCCGCTCAGGATGTACGCGGCCGACATGTGCACGGTGCCCGTCAACATCGCGGGCCTGCCGGCGCTGGTATTGCCCTGCGGCAGAGGAGAGGGCGGCCTGCCGATCGGCATGCAGATCATCGGCCCGGCCCGCAGCGACGCGCTGGTGCTCGGCGCGGGGTACGCGTACGAACAGGCCGCCGGCGGAGGCGCGCTCCGGCCGGTAGACGTTGGAGGTGGACAGGGTTGAAGTACGAGACCGTGATCGGGATGGAGATACACGTGGAGCTTTCCACCCAGACGAAGATGTTCTGCGGCTGCGCGAACGCGTTCGGGGCCGGGGAAAACACGCTCTGCTGCCCGGTGTGCGCCGGGCTGCCGGGCACGCTGCCGGTCATCAACGCGGCCGCGGTGGACTACTGCATCATGGCCGGGCTGGCCACCAACTGCGAGATCACCCGGCACAGCCTGATGGACCGAAAGAACTACCATTACCCCGACCTCACCAAGGGGTTCCAGACGTCGCAGCTCTATTATCCCCTGTGCCGCAACGGCTACGTGGACATCGAGACCGAGTCGGGCGTGAAACGCATCGGCATCCGGGAGATACATATGGAAGAAGACGCGGGCAAGCTCGTGCACCCGGACGGGCAGTCCTGCTCGCGCGTGGACTACAACCGCGCGGGCGTGCCGCTGATCGAGATCGTCACCCAGCCGGACATGCGCTCGGCCGAAGAGGGGCGGGTCTTCCTCGAGACGCTGAGGAATATTTTACTGTGCATCGGCATATCGGACTGCAAGATGCAGGAGGGGTCGCTCCGCTGCGACGTGAACATCTCGGTACGCCCCGAGGGGAGCGAGGAACTGGGCACGCGCACGGAGACCAAGAACCTCAACTCGTTCCGTTCGGCCGGGCGCGCGATCGAATACGAGGCCGCGCGGCAGGTCGACGTGATCGAGGGCGGCGGGCGGGTGGTGCAGCAGACGCTGCGCTACGACGACGCCACCGGCACGACCTCGGCGCTCAGGTCCAAGGAAGACAGCCACGACTACCGCTATTTTCCCGAGCCGGACCTGATGCCCATCGTGGTGGACGAGGACTGGATCGCGCGCATACGCGAAAGGCTGCCGGAGCTGCCCGAGACCAAACGCATCCGGTACGAACGGGAGCTGGGCATCCCCGGCAGGGACGCGCGCATGCTGAGCAGTTCGCGCAGGCTTTCCGCGATTTTCGAGACCGCCATGGCGGCGGGGGCCGCGCCGCGCGCCGCGGCCAACTGGCTCATAGGCGACCTGATGCGCATGCTCAAGGACCGTTTATTGGACACCGAGGAAATCGGTTTTTCGGGGGAGGACCTCGCGGCGCTGATCGCGCTGATCGATAAGGGGACGATCAGTTCCACGGCCGGGCGCCAGGTCCTCGAAGGCATGCTGGACACGGGGAAGCCCCCGTCAAAGCTGGTGGAGGAACTCGGCCTGACGCAGATCAGCGACGCGGACGCGCTCGGGGAGATCGTGAAGCAGATCGTGCGGGACAACCCGAAACCCGCCGCGGACTACCGCGCGGGCAAGAAAAAGGCGATGGCCTTTTTCACCGGGCAGGCGATGAAACGGACGAAAGGCAAGGCGAACCCTGTCCTGCTCCAGGAATTGTTCGCAAAGGAACTAAAAAAATAACAGGATCGAAAGACGCGCATAGGATGATGGGGGAAATTCGTTCTGTGCTGGGAGGATGTTTTGTATGTGTGGGATCGTTGGATATATCGGCGAAAAGCAGGCCCCGCCCGTGCTGATGAGCGGGTTGAGGCGGCTTGAATACAGGGGCTACGACTCGGCCGGCATCAGCGTGCTCGGCAAGGACGGCATCGTCGTGAAAAAGACGAAGGGGCGCGTGCAGGACCTGCAGAACCTGCTCGACGCCGACGGGGCCGAAGGGTGCCTGGGCATCGGGCACACGCGCTGGGCGACCCACGGCGAGCCGTCGGACGTGAACTCGCATCCGCATATAGACGGCTCGGGCTGCATTTCCGTGATCCACAACGGCATCATCGAGAACTACCGCAAGATACGCGAATGGCTGGAGGAACAGGGCTGCGTATTTCTCTCGCAGACCGACACCGAGGTGATAGCGCACCTGCTGGGCATGCATTACGACGGGGACATGCTGGGCACGCTCACCAGGGTGCTCCCTCTGCTGGAAGGCTCGTTCGCGCTGGGCATCCTGTGCAGGCACGAGCCGGATAAGCTCTTCTGCGCTCGCAAGGACAGCCCGCTCATCGCCGCGAAAGCCGAGGACGGCTGCCTGATCGCTTCCGACATCCCGGCGGTGCTCGAGCACACGCGACGCGTCTACCTCCTCGAAAACATGGACATCGCCGTGCTCGAACGGGACGGCGTGACGGTGTTCGACCAGTTCGGCGAACCGGTCGAGCGCGAGATGCTGCATATCGACTGGGACATCGAGGTCGCCGAAAAGGGCGGGTACGAGCATTTCATGGCCAAGGAGATACACGACCAGCCCAAGGCGCTGCGCGACACGCTCCAGCCCATGATCGAGCGCAAAGACGGCCTCCTTGCCATGCGCGAAGACATACTGCAGATGAGCGCGGAGCAGGTGAAGTCGTTTAAGCGCGTTTCGATCATCGCCTGCGGCACCGCGTACCACGCCGGCGTCGTGGGGAAGTACGTCTTCGAGCGCGTGCTCAGGATACCGGTCGAAGTCGACATCGCGTCGGAATACCGCTACCGCGACCCGGTCACGCTCCCGGATACGCTGGTTATCATCATCAGCCAGTCGGGCGAGACGGCGGACACGCTCGCGGCCATGCGCGAGGCGAAGCAGCGCGGCGGGAAGGTGCTGGCTATCACCAACGTCGTCGGGAGCTCGGTCGCACGCGAGGCCGATTACCTGATCTACACGTGGGCGGGGCTGGAGATCGCCGTCGCGTCCACTAAAGCGTACACGTCACAGCTCATGGTGCTCTACGCGCTCTGCGCCGAGTTCGCGCGGCGGCGCGGCGTGCTCTCCGGCGAAGAGGCGTCGGGCATGTTCGAAAAGCTCCTTGGCCTGAGCGAACTGGCCGAGAAGGCGATCGCGGGGGTCGACGAGATACAGCGGTTCGCCAGCGAACAATTCGACCGGCACAGCGTGTTCTTCCTGGGGCGCGGCCTCGACTACGCGCTGGCGATGGAGGCGTCCCTGAAGCTCAAGGAGATTTCCTACATCCATTCGGAGGCGTACGCGGCGGGCGAACTCAAGCACGGCACCATCGCCCTTATCGAGCAGGGTACGTTGGTGGTAGCTTTGGCGACTCAGGGGGCGCTGCTGGAGAAGACGATCAGCAACATCAAG
>DCTV01000013.1 GCA_002329665.1 Christensenella sp. UBA1431 | reverse complement strand
AGGATCGACTGCGTTCTCTGATCCGATTCCGCATCGCCCTCATATACCTCGAGGACATCCTCGAGCGGCACGTTCGCGCTGCCGATATGCAGATAAACGTCGCCGTTCGACGTGCCCGAAGCCGATACCCTGCCGAACACGGGCACCCTGACCCCATCCTCGCCCTCTATTTCGGCATAAACGTACTTGCCGATGAGGTTCGCGCCCTGGGACATCGTNNCTGCTCCAGGGCGGAGAACTGCGCCATCTGTGCGATGAAATCCGTGTTGTCCATCGGGGAAAGCGGATCCTGATTCTGCAGCTGCATCACCAGAATATTCAGGAACGCGTCCTTGTCCAGCGTGCTTCCCGTCGTACGGGTTGCCTGATCCGAACCGGATGCTGAAGATACTCCTGAAACGGGCATCGTGTTTCCTCCTTATGCCTGAAACTCTACCGAGCTGCCGTACAGCCCGGGCTGCAGAGCCATAAAAAGCTCCTGTCCCGCCTCCGCCGCGTCTCCTTCCGCCCGTATGAACAGGTTCTGGTGACGCTGCCGCCTGCCGTCCTGCGAGGTGTCCCGGCGCTCCGTGCCATTCTGGAGGTTGGGCTGTGCCACCTCCACGCGTACGACGTCGATCCCTCTGTCCCTGAGCGCCTGCTCCAGCGTGGCGGCCTGCGCGGACAGGGTGTTCTCCACCGCGTTATTAAGCGCGTGTATCCTTACGACCAATCCGTCGTCGTCCAATGCCATCCTGACGGTGACCATTCCGAGGTGCTCGGGCTTGAGCCGGATATCCATCAGATACGTCCCGTCCTTCAGGCCTGCCGCCGCCCTGTCCACAAGCTGCGAAAAAATGTCTGTCCCGGTCCGCGCGGTCTTGTTTATGGCCTGCGTCTGTCCGGCAACCGACAGGTCCTGCGCCCTCAAAACCGGCTGTCCGGCCTGTACGCTCTCCTCCGGATGTGTCCCGGCGGATTTTGGGGGTGCCGCTGTCTCCTCCCGGCCCGTTTGGGCCTGGGCCGCGTCGTCCCCGCTGTTCTCCGTCGGCACGGATGCCGCTTTCGGCTCAGCCGTCTGCGTTACCGGCGCCTGCTCCGCGGCCGTTTCCGGCACGGCTGTCGGCGCCGCAGGCTTCTGCTGACCACCGGACTGCGCCGCAACCGCTTTCACACCGGTTTCCCGCACCCCCGCGCCCTGTGCCGCGGGCTCCATGCCCTCTGCCGATTCCATCGGCTGCAGCATGGCCCTGAGCTTTTCAAGGTCCGCGGTGTCCATCCCGGCCTGTTCAAAGGCCGCTTCGACGGCCGCCCAGCCCTGCGCCGCCGCCGGGACCCCGTCCGCAGGCGTTTCCGCCCCGGCGCTCAAAAGTCCCGCGTCGATCAGTCCCTGCAGCTCCTGCAATATCGCTGCGCCATCTCCGGCCCTGAGCGCGTCCAGCACCTGCCCGGGTACAAGGCCGCCCAGAACCATCTCTATATTTGCCCAGGCATCCTGCCTGCTGATTCCCTCCGCTGCCGTCCCTGCGGCTTCGGGCGCCTGCTGCGGCCCCTGCCCCTGAAGTGCCGGTGCCATCAGCATGTTCAGCAACAACGAAGCGATGTCCGCCTCAGCGTGTCCGCCGTCCGTGGCGTCCTCAGTTTCCGACACCGAGTTAAATAAACTTAAAAACCCGGTTTCAATCACGTCTTTGCCTTTTTTCACAGAGCAGGAACACTGTGCCGCCGCCGTATTGGGGGCCGCACCCGTTGCCTGCATCACCGCCTGCATCGCGTCACCTCCTGATCATATGCCGGGCGCCCTCTACGGCGTGGCCGTCGGGGTCCCGGCCGGAGCAACTGCCGGACTTTTCATCATCAGCGTTATCTCCGAAGCCAGTGCAGGTTCCATGGCTTCGAGGATGGCTGCGGCCTTGCTCGCGTTCATTCCCATCAATATATCGGTAATATCCTGCTTGTCCTTAATCTGGGACAGTATTCCGGCAGCGCTCTCAGCGTCCATCTTCGCGTACATGCCGGTCAGCTGCTTGAGCGCCTCATCCGAGGATGCGTTTTGCTGCTCTTTCTCCGAAAGCAGCGCTTCGCGGGCACTGAGCGCGATGCTCTGGTTGCTCAGCTCCTTTTCCTTGGCCGTCGCCGTCTTTTCACGAACCGCAAGCTCCGCTTCCCGTTTGTTAAGCTCCTGCTCCCGGCTCATCAGCGCGAGCGCCTGCTGGCTCTGTAAAACGTCCTCGCCCCCGGCCAGCCAGGCGGCCGCGGCCTTACGCACCCCGAACAGGTCGGTCATGACCGCGGCGGCGGCCCCGCCTATCAGCGCCAGAAAAACAAGCGCCGTTATGAGCGCGGCCATACCGGCCTTCATGGGCTTCTTTTCGCCCTTCGCCTTTTTCTCCTTAATAGGCTTTTCCTTGGGCGGTTTTTGCGCCTTGGGGGGTTTTTCCTTTTTCTCTCTGGGCGGCTTGGGAGGGCGTTCCTTTTTGACTTTTCCCTTCGCTTCCTGATTTTCGCGGCCCACCGCTTCATCCGCTTCCGGCATCTGCACACCTCTTTCCCGTCCGTCAGGCATTGGTCACCTGAAAGGCGACGAAATCCCCGATGGCTTTTTCCTCTTCGCGGCGCACCTCCTCGAGGTACAGCCTGTATTGCTTTTCGCGGAGCTTTTCCAGCGCGCGTATCTCCTTCATGGTTTCAACCAGCGCGTCCCGGCACGCGTCGCGCTCCTCGGCCGCCCTCTCGATGTCAATGGCCAGCTGCTCGATGGATTCCATCAAATATGTCTTGAAGTTATTGAACTCCCGGAGCTTTTGGCCGTTCATGCCGGCCTCCATCTGCGCCCTGAACTCCCGGTCGTGCGCGCGGAGCCTCTCCCGCTGGCTTTCCATTTGCTCGGTCAGCCGGTCCAGCGCCTGCTGCGCACGGGCCAGCAAAAGCTCCTGCCGGGTCTTTTCCGCGTCCTTCACCCTTGCCAGCGGATCCAGTGCGAACGTAAACTTTTTCATTCCGCCTCATCCTCCTGCGCAAGCGCCGCCAGGGCGCCGAGGGCGTCCTCGAAAGGGCAAGGCTCGTCTGTCGCCTGCGTCAAAAGCGCGTTGATGCCGCCATGCAGGTCGATGGCCCTGTCAATGGCCGCGTCCGTTCCCTTTTTATATGCGCCGATGTTGATGAGGTCCTGCGCCCTTCGGTACACCGCCATGTTGTTCTTGATGAAATTGGCGCGGCGCAGGTGCTTTGGGTCCACGATGTCCGGCATGACACGGCTCACGCTGGCCAGCACGTCGATGGCCGGGTAGTGGTTGCTGTTGGCCAGCTCCCTGGAAAGGACGATGTGCCCGTCGAGTATGCCCCGCACGGTGTCGGCGACCGGCTCGTTCATGTCGTCGCCCTCCACCAGCACGGTATAGAGCCCGGTGATGGTCCCCTTTTCGGACGTCCCCGACCGCTCCAAAAGCCTGGGCAGCAGGGAATACACCGAGGGCGTGTAGCCGCGCGCGACCGGCGGTTCGCCCACCGCCATGCCTATCTCCCGCTGGGCCATGGCGAACCGCGTCAGCGAGTCCATCATCAGCAGGACGTTTTCGCCCTGGTCCCTGAAATACTCGGCGATGGCCGTCCCTACCATGGCCGATTTCAGGCGCACCAGCGCGGGCTGGTCCGAGGTGGCCACCACGACGATGGATTTCTTAAGGCCTTGTTCCTGCAGGTCCTTCTCGATGAACTCGCGCACCTCCCGGCCGCGCTCCCCCACCAGCGCGATGACGTTGACGCTCGCCGTCGAGTTGCGCGCGATCATGCCCAAAAGCTTGCTCTTTCCCACGCCGCTGCCTGCAAAAACGCCGATTCTCTGGCCCTGTCCGACCGTGAGCAGCGCGTCGATCGCGCGGATGCCCAGCGGCGTGACGTCCCTGATGCGCTTCCTGCTGAGCGGATTGGGGGGCGAGTTTTCCACGGGGTAGCAGGCCTCGGGTTCGAGCGGTCCGCCCCCGTCCATCGGAGTCCCCAGCCCGTCGAGCACGCGGCCCGTCAGCGAACGCCCGACAGGGATCCTTCTCGCCCGCCCCATGGACTGCACCCAGCTGCCCCGGCCCACGCCCGTGAGCGAGCCCAGCGGCATGAGCAGCAGCTTGTCGTCGCGGAAGCCCACCACTTCGGCCTCGATGCCGTGCTCTCCCTCGGGCGAACAGATGCGGCACTGGTCCCCCATCTTCGCGGCGGACCCGCTCGCCTCCACCGTGAGCCCCACGACCTGCAGGACCTTGCCGCTGAGGCTGTACGGTTCCGCGTGTTTGACGGCCTGCCTGAATTTTTCCCAGTCCACGTTTATCATCGGGCCGATCCCATTGCCTTTCTCATGCCGTCCATCATGGTCTCAACGCCCGTGTCCGCCCTTTCCGAATCGGTCTCGACGATGCAGCCGCCCTTTTTGAGGCGGCTGTTGGCAGCGGCCGAAACGACGACTTCCTCGCCCTGCACGTTGAAACTCGCGGTGTCCGACCCGAAGAAACGCTGGAAGTCCTCCGGGCTCACCTGGACGCTGACCCTGCCCTCGCGCCGCACCTTCGCGAGCGCGTTTTCGATGATCGAGCGGAAATAGGCCTCGTCCCTGTCGATCGCCGCGTTGACCACTTTTTCGGCCACCGACAGGCAGAAGTCGATGATCTCCTCTTCCATCCCCGAAAGGATCTCGTCGCGCGTCTGCCTGAGCTGTTCTGTGAACCGCTCCATCTCGTCCCTGCGGGCTTTGCGCGCGTCGTTGACGATCTCCTGCGCTTCTTCGCGTCCGAGCTGGTAGCCCTCCTGCCACGCGTCCTTTTTTATTGTTTCGGCTTCTTCGCTTGCCTTCAACAGTACCGCTTCGGCCTGTTCGCGGGCTTTTCGCAAAACGTTACCGGCCTCTTTTTCGAGCGCTTCGAGTTCCGCATGCCTTTCGGCGATCGCCTCGTCAAGCTTGAAGAGTTCCAGTTTCTTGGCCGCCTGCTTGTTAAGGGCTTTCGCTTCGCTCTCGTGGAGGGCTTCGACGGTGGACCGGTCTATCCTAAACATAGACTTCATCCTCTCCGCCGCGCGCAATGATGATTTCGCCCTCGTCTTCGAGCTTGCGCACGATGTTCACAATACGTTGCTGCGACTCCTCGACTTCGCGCACGCGCACGGGCCCCATAAGCTCCATGTCCTCGCGGATCATTTCCTGCAGGCGCTTGGAGATGTTGTCGAAGATGAGCTTGCTTACCTCCTTCGTCGCGCCCTTGAGGGCCACGGCCAGGTCTGCGTTGTCCACCTCCCTGAGCACGCGCTGCACCGCCTGGCCGGTGAGCTTGGCGATGTCCTCGAACACGAACAGTCGGCTTCTTATTTCGTTGGCGAGTTCCTCGTCCTCTTTTTCGAGGGATTCGAGTATGTGTTTCTCCGTCCCGCGGTCCACGGAATTGAGGATGTCGACGATCGACTCGATGCCGCCGGCCATGTTGTGCTTGGACGTCCCGGTCGAGGTGAGCTTCCTTTCCAGGATGCGCTCCGCTTCCTTTATATACTCCGGAGAGGTCGTCCCCATCGTCGCGATGCGCGAGACCACCTCGAGTTGGAGTTCGGGCTGGAGGGAACTGAGCACGTTGGCCGACTGGCGCGCGTCGAGGTAGGACAGGACCAGCGCTATCGTCTGCGGGTGCTCGTTCTGTATGAAGTTGAGGATCTGGTCGGAGTCGGCCCGCCGGAAAAAGTCGAACGGCCGGGCCTGAAGGGAGGTCGTGAGCTTCTGGATCAGCTCGCCCGTGCGTTCGGGCCCGAGGGCTTCTTCCAGTATGCCCTTCGCGTATTCGAGCCCGCCTTCGAATATGTACTTCTGCGCGAGGCAGATCTCGCGGAATTCGTTGAGCACACTGTCCCTTGTTTCGGGGTCCACCCTGCGCACCGCCGAAATGCCCAGCGTAAGCTGTTCGATCTCTTCGTCGGTGAGGTATTTGTAAATCTTCGCCGAATAGTTCTTCCCCATGGATATAAGGAGGATCGCCGCTTTCTCCCTGGGGCTTATCTTCGAATCGGTTAACATGCAAACACCCCTTCTCAGTCGTCGGTGAGCCAGTTGCGCAGCAGCTGCGCGACGGACTCGGCGTTCTTTTCTATGTATTCTTCGATTTCCTTCTTATTGAGCTGCGCCTGGGTAGGGGCCTCCGCATCGAGCTGCACCGCTATGCCTCCGGAATCGTCGACCACGAACTCGGTTCCGGCCTCGGCCGCTGCCGCCGCCGCACGCCTGGTGCTTGCGAGCGAGCGCAGCGCGCGGATAATGAAAAACGCGATGACGACGGCGGCGAGCGCGATGACGATCACCCGGATCAGCGTCCCCGTCTGCGCCGCACTGAGCAGCTCCTGCTGCTGCGTGAAGGCGTCCGCCACCTGTGTTCCCTCCGCGTCCTTAAAGGGCAGGCGTTCTACGGTGATGTTTGCCGGCTCTACGCCGACCGCCTTGGCCACCAGGTCCTTCACGTTCCCGGAATAGTCTTCGAGGTCGAGCGTGCTGTTGAGGATGATCGCGACGGAAAGCTCCTTGATCTGGCCCTGCGCGCTCTCGATCCGCGACTTCGTCTGGTTAACCTCGAGGTTCGTCTCCTTGGACACCTTGTCGTAGACGGCGTCGCCCTCCGCGTCCGCCGCCGGGTACGAGTTCGCCCCGCCGTTGCTGTCCACGCCCGTGGTCCCCGAGGCGCCGCCGTAATTCTTTATGGTTTCGGCCAGGTCTTTCACGCTGACCGCGATGCCCTCGGTCTCCCCCTCGATGGGCGGCGCGAACTTGACTTCCTCCGTGGTCTTCTTGTCGAAGTCCAGCAGGACGTTGACCTCGGCGAGCACGTTTCCGCCGCCGAATACCGGCGTGAGCAGGTTGATGATCTGCTCCTGCAGGCTGTCGCGCGTCTCGGCCTGCAGGTCGAAATGCGATCCCACGTCCCGCGCGGGATCGTTGCCTGTCAGGTCGTAGAGATTCATCTGCGAGTCGATGATCCTGATGTTGTCCAAGCTCAGGCCTCCCGGCACGCTCTTGCTCACCAGTTCCCCGATCGCCTGCACCTGCGACTGCGTGAGCTTCGTCCCCTTTTCTATATCCAGCATGATCGCCGCAGTGGCGGGCTTGTCCTCTCCCGAGAGCACGAACGCCGAGTCGTCTGCCATGCTGATGCTCACCGCGGCGTCCTTGACGCCGTCGAGCATGAGGATGGTGCTGCGAAGGTTGGCCTGGAGCTGGAACTGCAGGTACGTCCTCTTCTCCATGTCGGTGGTCCCCAGCCCGGACGCCTTCTCGAAGATGTCGTAGTTCACGCCGCTCTTGGGGTAGCCCTGCGCCGAAAGCTCCATGCGCAGCGAATCCACCTTGTCGCTGGCCACCAGGATCGTGTCCGTGCCCTCCGCCCGCGCGTCCACGCCCATGGACGAGAGCACGTCCATGATCTCCCCGGCGTCCTTGGCTTCCATGCCCGAATACAGCACGGAATAGCTGGCCGTGCTCAGGAGGGAGACGCCGACGATGACCACGACGAGGAACAGGGCCGCCAGTATGCCGATCCGTATCAGTTTTCCCTTGCTCGTTTTTGAAAAGAATTCGCCGATCTGTTTGCGAATGGTCGAGAACAAATCCTTGGGACCTTTCATATAGCGCGCTCCTTACCTTCCTTGTGAACGGGAAAAATTCGAAGCCGTATGGGAATATGTCTGGTGCCGGTTTTTCGCCGCCGCCCGGAGTCATTCCCGGCGATTGTTGCTAAATGTGATAAATTCTCATTACAGGCAAAAATGCCCGTAATCAAATAATCAGCATCTTATCCGTTTTTAAAACGCAAAATGTGAAATTGTTGGAAAATTTGATTTGTAACTTTTTGTGAATACCTGCTAAAGGGGCTAAAGTTTGGGCGCGCGCCTGCCGATAAAATATACGCAGTGCGGGATTTGCCCGCCTTTAGGGCCCAAAGGCGACGTTTCCCGCGGCAAAATACGGTGCTTCGGCAGGGACGCCGAAGCAAAAATTCAAGGAGGATGCGATTCATGCGTATCAACAACAACATTATGGCGTTGAACACACACCGCCAGTATACGATCAACACCCAGAACGTAGCGACTTCGACCGAGAAACTCTCGTCCGGCTACCGCATCAACCGCGCAGGCGACGACGCGGCCGGCCTGGCCATCTCGGAGAAGATGCGCGCACAGATCCGCGGCCTTACGATGGCCTCGAAGAACTCGCAGGACGCCATCTCACTCGTGCAGACCGCTGAGGGCGCTCTCCAGGAGACCCACTCCATACTGCAGCGCATGCGCGAGCTGGCGACGCAGTCGGCATCGGACACGAACGAGACCGTTGACCGCGCTGCATTGAACGAAGAGTTCACCGCTCTTATTTCCGAGCTCGACGACATCGCACAGAAGACCGCATTCAACGACAAGCTCCTGTTGGACGGCAGCTTCGGATCGACCGCCACCGTCGACGCCACTTCTGAGATCAAGATCGGCACGCTGGGCATCACCAACATCGAGTTTGAAGGCTTTGCGGTCGGCGCCCATACCATCGACTTCACGCAGGTGGGAGCGGGCGATCCTTACTCCGCCGAATTGGACGCCCCCGGATCGACCGTGGTAGTCAGCAACGCGGCCGGCGCGCAGACGCTGCGCCTCGACTTCGGCGGAGGGCAGAAGATTACTATCGTGATGTCCGACGCAGCGGCCGTAGACCAGTTCGCGGCTGCCGGGACGAACCAGCTCGCCTTTACGGTCGCCGGCGACAGCAGCTACATCCAGACCGGCGCGAACGCGGGCGACAAGCTGGCCATCACCATCAGCGGCATGAGCGCCGCCGACCTGAGCGTGGACACGCAGACCATCGGCGACCAGCCTACCGCGGAAGCGGCGATTACCGCTGTCAACGCCGCGATCAACGCCGTCTCCACGCAGCGCGCGAAACTCGGCGCCATCCAGAACAGGCTCGCGCACAAGATCAACAACCTCGACACCTCGGCCGAGAACCTGCAGGCGGCGGAATCCCGTATCCGCGACATCGACATGGCTAAGGAGATGACCAACTTCACCAAGAACCAGATCCTGTCCCAGGCCTCGACCGCCATGCTGGCCCAGGCCAACGCAGCACCTCAGAGCGTGCTGAAATTACTTCAATAACGCAACGCCTGAAGAAGACGAAGAGGAACCTTTTTACCGGTTCCTAAAAGGGGATGAACCCTCGTCCTCGGAACCCAGCCCCGCCGGGCAACGCCCGGCGGGGCTGTTTGCTTTTGGATACAAACCATTAATTAATACGCATTATTGAGTCGCGGTTTTGCTTGGCAAGCAGGGCTTTGCGGCGAAGAATCCCCGGCGCGCGATGCGCAAAGGGGAGCGGCCCATTGAAGCACCGCCCGGGCAAACCCCCGCAAAGCGCAGCATTAAGGGAAAAGGAGGAATAACAAGCGCAACGAAAAATCCCTGAATCGAGAAACAATCCAGGGATTATGAGTCAGCGCGGTTTACTCCGGCGAGCGGAGCGGAATCTGCCGCGACGACAATGCCGCTTCCAGCGTGTTTACGGAAGAGTTCACGGCCTCCCGGTTCATGTCGCGCGTCTCCTCGAGCAGTTCGTTGCGGAAGATGCGCATCGATCGGGGCGCGTCCACGCCGATGCTCACCCGGTCCCCGTCGACGCCCAGCACGCAGATGCGTATGTCGTCGCCGATAAGGATCGCCTCGTCAACCTTGCGCGTGAGCACCAACATGGGCGTTCCCTCCCTTCAGCGCGTGCATCAGGCCGTCGTAGGCCGGGTGGCGCGTCGAATACCGCATGTTGTCCATTACGATCTGCCTGCCGACGCCCTTCTTCGTGTTGACGAGGACGGGGGCGGCGAGGTTGACCGTCATTTTCGTGATGTCTTCCGGGATCACCGTCACGCCCAGCACCAACAGGTCGGCCTGGTCTTCGAGGCTGAGGTCCTCGACTTCCGCGTCGTTGATCTCGAGCGAATAGTCGCTCACGAGGGCGAAGGGGTCCACAACAGGGAGCGCGACGCCGGGCTCTTTTACCGACTGCATCCAGTATACCGGCGCGGTCTGTTGCGCATGGACGATGACGAAAGCGCGCAGGTGCTCAAAGCCCGGTATCCCGTTCTCGAACCGGATCACCCTGTCGTCTTTTACCTCGATCTCGCCGAAGCGCTGCGTGTTGATTCTCATCGTTTTCCCGCCTTTCCGTTCCCAATCGCCATGCCGCCGCTTACAGGAAGTCCAGGAGCGTGGGCTGTATGATCCTGGCCCCGGCGCTCAGCGACGCCTGGTAGACCGCCTCGGCCATCTTGTAGTTCATATAGACCTCCGCCTGGTCGACGTCCTCGATCTGGGACTGGATCTTCGTATAGTTCAGCGTATCGTCTTCGTAGCGCGTCCTGAGCATGTCCAGCCTGACGCAGCGCGCGCCGGCGTCGGAGATCATCCCGAGCATCTCCGACTGTTTCTCGAGCAGCACGTCCGCGTATGCGGCAAGCTCGTTCCCGGGGGCGTCCGCCTCAAGCGCGTTGTAGAGCCTGTCCAGGATGCCGTAGAGGTTGCCTTCGCCCGTGCCCAGCAGTTCGACGCCCGTGAAGGCCACGTTCATCTTCAGCCCGCCGGCCGCGATCTCGAACTCCATCTTCTGGTCCTTCTGGGCCTCCAGCGCCGCTGCGTCTCCGTTGACCATGTCGATGCCGTTGTAATACAGCACGCCGCCGCTGACCTCGAAAGGCTCGTTCACCGTGTTGTATCCCCCGAACACGTATTTGTTGTTCATCCTGGAATTGCTCACGTTCACGAGCTGGTCGCGCATCTGGGCGATTTTGGCGGCCACCGCCTGCCTGTCGGTAGGGGACATCGTCGATGTCGAAGCCCTGAGCACGTCCTCGTAGCAGGACGTGATGATGCTGTTGATCTCCATCATGCTGTTTTCCGCCTGCCTGAGCCACAGGTTGGCCTCGTCGATGTTCCTGGAATACTGCTCGATGTCGTTGATCCTGTCCCGCACCTGCAGCGTGGTTAAAAGGCCCACGGGGTCGTCCGAGATATTGACGATCCGCCGGTTGGACGAGCTCTGCGCCTGCAGCCTGTCCAGACTGTTCAGGTTGTTGTTCAGGTTGCTCAAAAACGTGTTCATTATCATGGACGAGGTGATCCGCATCGCGTCTTCCTCCTTCGTTTGGGCCCGTTTACCTGCCGACGATGCCCATCCGGTTTATCAGCATATCCAGGGCTTCGTCCATCGTGGTTATTACGCGCGCCGCCGCGTTGTAGGCGTGCTGGTACTTGAGCATGTTGGCCACTTCCTCGTCGATGGAGACGCCGGAAATGGAGATGCGGCTGGCTTCCTTGTTGCTGAGCATGACCTTTTGCATATCGGACATGTTCTTGCTGTAGCTCACCCTGATCGCGAGCGTGGAGACGATCGTGGTCATGTATCCCTGGAAATTGTTTATCCCGCTGAGCGAACTGGAATTTATCACGGCGAGTATCGCGTGCGCGTTGAGGTTGTTGCCTTCCTGATGGTTCGCGGCGGTAATCTCTACGTCGGACGCGGCGATGTTGTTGGGCGTCAACAGGATGGCGTCGTCGAGCTTGAAGTTGCCGGCCGTCACCGGCACCGCGCCGCCGAAATCGTCGAAGAAGTTCACCCCGGTGATGGACGCACCGCCGTTTTCGTCGCAGGGCAGCGTCCAGCCCTGGCTGTGTACCGCGTTGATCTCGTCCACCAGCGCGTTCACTAGCGTGTTGAGGCTGTCCACCAGGTACGGTATGCCGTATTCGTCCTGGATGTTCCCGTCCCGGAGCTGGAGCGTGCCCTTGAGCGAGCCGCTCGTAATCGTCACCGCGGCCGAGTCGCTCTCCCATATCACCTCGTTTAGCTCGTTGAGCCCGGTAAGCGGGTTGTAGCCCGTCTGCGCGGTAGCGAGCGCGCCCACCGTCGTGTGGCTCACCAGGTCGCGTCCGCCAAGCTGCACGTACAGCTGCCCCGACGGCGTATGGTAATAGGTGATGTCCACGATGCCCGAAAGTTGGTCCAGCAGGAGGTTGCGCTGGTCGCGCAGGTCGTTGGCCGTTTCCCCCGTGATCTCGTATTCCTCGATGGTCTTGTTCAGGTGGGCGATGCTCTCGGCGATCTCGTTGACCTTCCCTGTCAGCGTATCCACGGACAGGTCGTAGACGGTCTGCTGGTCGCTGAGCTTGCCGTGATAGTAGTTGAGCGTCGACGTGAGCTGCATGGCCTTGCTCTGCACCTCTGCGCGCACCTCGTAGTCGGTGGGGTTGTTGGCGAGGTCCTGGAAGCTGTTGAAGAATTCGGACAGCGTCTTGCTGATGCTCATGCTCGAGAGTTCGTCGAACATCGTCTCGATGTCCGTAAGGCCTGCGGTGAGCTTGTCGAGATAGCCCGCGTCCGCGTTTTCCTTCCTGAACTGCCTGTCCAGGAACTCGTCGCGGATCTGGTTGACGGCGTCGACGCTCACGCCCCCGCCCACCGACGCGCATTCGCTCAGGGCGAACTGCGTAAAGCCCACCGCCGGGACTTTGGACGTGGTAAGCAGGCGCTGGCGCGTGTAGCCGATCGTGTCGGCGTTGGATATGTTGTGGCCGGTGACGTTGAGCGCGTACTGGCTGGCCACAAGGCCGGTCCTGGCCACTTCGAATCCGTAAAACGTGGAACTCATGCGAACACCTCACGCCGAATAATCGTAAACGCCCTTTTTCTTCACCGGTTCTCCTTCCACGGCGCCCCGCTCCGTATACGTCGAAGCGGGGGACTGCGTCAGCGAGCAGATCATGACGCCGATCTGGCTGAGCTGGAGACCGATGAGTTTTTCGTTGATCCTGTTGAGCTGCATCTGCGCCGCGATCACTGCCTTGAGCTGATCTCTCAGCGTTTCGAGCGGCGCCCTCTCCTTCACGCCCAGCCGGTCGCAGATCGTTTCGAGGTTCGCGTCCTCTTTTGCGATCCCCATGACCTGCGCGAGGCCGCGCACACAGCCCATGCGCTCGGCTTCCAACCGGCCCAGTTCCTCAACCTGCGCCGTCTCACAGCGGGTCAGGTTCTCGAGCACCCTGATGTCGCCCCGGATAACGGCCTTTTGTTTCGTTTTCGAATTGTCCACCGCCGCCTGCAGCAGCTCATGCTGCCTGCGCAGTATGCGGACGAGCTCCGCCGTTTCTTCCTGCATGTTCCACCCTCCGTTATTCACTACATGCCGAGGTCGGCAAGCATCGTTTCGAGCATCTTGTCCGCTATATCGCGGCCGGATACGTTGAAGGTCCCCGTCCGCACCTGGCGCGTGATCTCTTCGATCTCCCTGAGTTCGTCCGCGGTCCGCGAAACATCGACGCCGCGCGCCGTTTTCATCACGGATGCAAACGCGACGGCGTTGTCCGAAAGCTCGACCTTGTCCCTTGCGGGCGTGCTCTTGCCCCGGTCCTCTCTGATGCGGGCGCCGGACATGAATTTTTTTATCATCATCTGTTGGTTTACCGAATCGATCTTCATCGAAAACACCTCCGCGCATCCGTCCGCTCTTAATCGTCGTCGTACAGGCGTATGTTCCTGAAAGGCTTCGCCGCCGGATCGGTGCCTGTTTCCCTCTTGCGGTGCGAAGATTCCTGCTCGCGGTGCGAAGATTCCCGCTCGCGGTGCGAGGATTCCCGCGGTTCGCGCCTTTTCTCCCCGGCGGGAGCGTTTGCCCGGGCGAACCCCTCCATCATCTTTTTGCAGCCGCCGCAGAATTTTCCCTCTTCGATCGCCCTGCCGCAGACCCCGCAGCGCATGGTATAATGCGTATACTCCTGCAGGCGTTCGTCCCTGAGGAGCTGGAGCACGATCTTTTCCTCGAGGCCCGTGGCCTTCGTGATGTCGGTCGCGTTCGCCTTGGGGTGGCTGTCCAGGTACGCGCGGACCGTCACGAACGCGTCGTCCATTTTCTGCACGCATTCCGGGCAGAAACTATCGCTGATCCCCTGGTAGAGCCTGCGGCACCACCGGCAGGTACGGATTTTCTCCATCGTGTTTCCCTCCGGTCCAAGCAGCGTTACCTGCGCAGGTTGTTCGCGACCGACTCCATTTCATCCGCCGTGGTAATCGCCCGGCTGATGAGGGAGTAGGCCCTCTGCGCGCGCATCAGCTTCGTTATCTCGTCGACCAGGTCCACGTTCGAGCTTTCCGCGCACCCCTGTCTCACCCTGGCGTCCCCGGCCTCCTTCGCCGGGCCGGACGCCTCCGAGGGCGCATAGCAATTGCCGCCCGTCTTAAAAAGGCCCTGCGGATTGTCGAACGCCGCGATCCCGAGGGCCGCAAACGGCGTCCCCGCCGCGTCGGACAGGACGCCGGCTTCGCTGCAGGTGACGCCTTCGACGTCGCCGGGCAACCCAATGCGCCCTCCCGAATCGTCGAGCACGTAGTAGCCCTGCTGCGTCACCAGGTACGCGCCGCCGTCCTCGACGGAAACCGAGAACAGGCCGCAACGCGTGTAAAGCGTCTCGCCCTGCGCGCCGGACACCGTGAAGAACCCTTCGCCTTCCAGCGCGAAATCCAGCGCACGCCCGGTCATACGGACCGTCCCCTGGCAAAAATCCGTCATCGTGTCCGAAACGAGCACGCCGTGACCGAGCCCGAGGTTCTTCGTGCCGTCCTGCGGCTGCAGCGGGCTGCGCATCGTCTGGTACACCGCGTCCTTGAAACACACGCGCGACGACTTGAACCCGTCGGTGTCGATGTTCGCGACGTTGTTGGCGATGGCGTCGATCCTCAGCTGCTGGTTCTTCGCGCCCGTCGCGGCCGTATGCAGAGACTGTATCATTTCTAACGCTCCAAATCCGTATTAAAGCCGGCCGATGTCGTTTACGGCGCGCCCGAACGTTTCGTCCGTGATCTGGATAATCCTCTGGTTGGTCTCGTAGGCGCGCTGCACCTCGATCATCCGCACGATCTCGTCCACCACGTCCACGTTCGAGTTTTCCAGATATTCCTGGCGCACCTTATACCCCTCGGCCCGCAGTTCCTGCTGGTTCGCGTAGTTTACGAACAGGCTGTCGCCGGCTTTACGCAGCCCGCCTTCGTCGGCGAAGGCCGCCATGCGCAGCGTATCGATCCGCCTCCCGCCGGCTCCCACAGCGCCGGTTTCGTCCACGGAAAAATCGGCGGTCCCCACGCGTACGGGCCCGTTTTCCCCGAGCACGGCGTGGCCGTCGGCCGTGACGAGGTACCCGTTTGCGTCCACTTTGAAGTTGCCCGCGCGCGTGTACATAACCCCCGCGGGCGTACGCACGGTGAAAAACGCGTCGCCCTCTATCGCGAGATCGGTGGAAAGCCCGGTCTCTTCGACAGGCCCCTCGGAAAGCGAGGTGTGGATCTCGTCGATGTGCACGCCCGTGTTGAGCGGACCGACTTGTTTGGAAACGTTGACTATCCCCGGATCGTTGATCCTCTCGATCATCATGTCCGCGAAGGACCGCGTGAGCAGTTCGTCGGATTTGTACCCCGAAGTCTCCGCGTTCGCGATGTTGTTGGTCAGTACGTTCATACGGCTCGCCTGCGTGAGCATGCCCGTCCCCGAGATGTAGAGCCCCCTAAGCACCGCACCGCCTCCTTTAATTTGGGCGCATGTTGCCGCCTGTTTTCTTTATCGGTTATTCTCCCCAAAAACTTCACGCAAAAGGCCGGCCGTGCCGGGCAAAAATGAAGCGAAACGTTCATGTTGCGCAAACGCCCCGTCGGCGAAACGTAAAAAACCCGCCCCGTCATTTCTTAGATCCGGATGTCGAATTTCGAATCGCTCTCGTACCGGCGCCGTGCCGCGTCGGACGGGGTTTTCGCTTTCCTGCGCTGCTTTTTCTTTTGATCGGCTGCCTGCTGCCTCGCGCCCCGCTCCCGGCTTTCCTTGATCCTGACGTCCCCGTCGGGGCCGGTCACGCCCACGGTCTGTTGGAGTTCGCGCTGGGCGCGCGCTTTCATTTCCTTGGTAAACGCATCCTGGGACACGTCCGTCCGGTGCAGTTGATGGCTGCTGTCCTTGGCGAAATCGGCTGTCCGCTGGATCATTCCCTGCGTCTCGATAATGTTTGTCACGGCGTTCGCCTCCTATCGGCGCGGCTCCTGTCCGGCCGCCGTGGTCAGCCGAACAGGGTGTCTTTGAGTTTGTCCCTGAGCTTGAGGAGCGTGCGCGAATGGATCTGCGACACCCACGACTCGGACACCTGCAGGATCCTGGCTATCTCCTTGAACGTGAGTTCCTTGTAATAGTAAAGCGCGATGACGGTCTTCTCGTTGTAGGGGAGGGCGTCGATGATCGTGCCCAGCGCGTCGCGTATCTCGATCCTTTCCACCTGCGCGGCCGTGGAAAGGTCCTCGCGGTTGGCGAGCCTGCGCTCATGGGACCCGGCGAGCAGCACGTCCTCGAAATGCACGATGTTGAACATGTGCGACCGGTCGATGAGCTTTCTCAGTTCGGCGACGCTCATGTCCATGTAGTCGGCGATTTCTGTCTCGGTTGGCTCGCGCCCCAGCATGCCCTCCAGTTCGCTCGACGCCTTGCCGAGCGCGTTGATCTTGCGGCGAAGGCTCGAGGGCGCCCAGTCCTGTTTGCGCATGCTGTCCAGGATCTCGCCGCGCACGCGGCGCACGGCGTAGGTTTCGAACTTGACATTGCGCTTCACGTCGTATTTTTCTATAGCGTCCATCAGCCCGATCACGCCGCAGCTGAACAGGTCGTCGTAATCGTTGTGGTTTCCGTAGGTCGGCATCATGCGCGCGACAATGCTCTTGACCAAATACAGATAATGGGTGAGCAGGACGTTTTTGTCCTCCGGGGTTCGCGTCTTGTTATACTCCGACCAGGCCTTTTCGACGGCGGCCTCGTCGGTTTTCGCGCGCCCCGTGATGGCGGGGACGTTTTGATGCTCGAATCGTTTTGCGGTATTCGGCGCAATCATTGTAATCTCCTTCTTTTCATCTCCTGGGCGCGCATGAACCTGGCCAGCCGGCGCAGTTCGGCCGGCGCGCACTGCGTGAATTGGATGCCCAGCGCGTACATTTCATTGGCGGTGTTGAGCTTCGAATGATGCACTACCTCGCCGGCGGCCTCTACGGTGCCTTTCCCCTCAAGGTCGACAAAGCAGGTGAGTTTCGTGCCTCTTTCATAGAGCCGGGGCGACTTAATACAAGCGCCGCCGAGGCTGATGTTTAACGTCCGCGTTTTAAACTCCCCGCCGTCGCCGTCGAGTATCCGGATTCTCACGCTGCAGGAAACGGGCAAACGGTAGTTTTCCCGCCGTTGCAGCTTCGTCAGCCGTGAACAGGGTTTGACGTGGTACATCCTAACAGTGTCGGTCCATATGCCCTGGGTCACCACCGCCTGATAGGAGAATATCCCGTTGGCCTCCCAGAACCCGACCTCGATCTGCGCGCCGTCCTCGATGAACACGGGCGCGCCGCGGCTGACAGGCATGGCCAGCAGGACGGCGTTTTCCTCCCGCACGTCCCGGACGCTGGTGATGAACACGATCCCGTCCCTGACGATGAAAACACGTTTTCCCACATAAAGAAACTTGCTCAGATCCATTGGTTTATCCTGCATTTTCCGTTTGCCTCCCGAAAAGCCTGTTGAGAAAATGCGAAAGCCCCTGTCCCCTCCCCCCGGCGATGGGTACGTCCAGGTACTTCGAGGCGATCGATTGGATGTTCTGCGCCGCCGGGCTGTCCGGGTATCCGACGAGCAGCGGCACCTGCGACTTCACCGCCAGCGCCACGCTCGGGTCCCTGAGGATGAACCCCGTCTTGTTCAGATCGAGTTGCATGTTCTTCTTCACGACGCGGACAAACCCGTTGAGCATCTCGTTGCCTTCCTTGTTCGAAGTGACGAGGTTCACGATGAGGCGCAGCTTCGGGCTGTCCTCGAACCGGTTCACCGTCTTAATCAGCGCATATGCGTCCATGATCGCGGTCGGTTCGGGGGTCGTGATGACGATGGCTTCATCGCTGGAGCGGACCACCCTGAGCACGACGTCGGACAGGCCTGCGCCGGTGTCCAGCAGGATGATGTCGGCGATGTCCTCCAGCCGGCACATCTGCGAGACGAGGCGGGCGACCCTGGCTTCGTCGAGCGAGATCAGTTCGTACACCCCCGACCCGCCCGAGATGAACTTCACGCCGTGGTGGCCTTCGCTGATCACGTCCCGGATGTCCCGTTCCCCGCCGATGACGCTGGAGAGGTCGTGGACCACCGAAACGCCCAGCATCACGTCGATGTTGGCCAGCCCGAAGTCGGCGTCGATAATGAGGATCCTCTTGCCCAGCCGGCTCAGCGCGATGGCGAAGTTTACGGCAAAACTGGTCTTGCCCACGCCGCCTTTCCCGCTGGACACCGAGATCACATGCGTTTTGGGGAGCGACCTTTGTTCGATCACCCGCTCCTTTAATTTGCTAACCTGCTCAAGCATGCGCTCTCCTCCCTGAACGTCCTTCGCAGAATCTCGTCAATGTCCGCGATCTGGATGTCGTCCGGGACGTTCTGCCCGGTCGCGACGTAGGACAGCGGACGCCCGGACAGCCATTTCGCGTTGAGGATCGTGGCGGTCGAGTCCGTCTCGTCCGTCTTGGTGACCAGCAGCTTGTAGTCGCGAAGACAGTTGTAGTTTTTGATGATCTCCCTGCAGGCCCTCGAGCTGGTCGGCGCCGCGATCACCAGGTACACCTCGCCGGCCCCGCTAAGGCGGACAAGCTTCTCGATGTCGGACTGGTGCTGGAGGTCGCCCGGTTTCTTGCCGGCCGTGTCGATGAAAACGATGTCCTTGTCCTCGTGCTCGTTGAGCGCCTGCACGATCTCCTCGGGCGCATACACCGCGCTCAGCGGCGTCCCTATGATGTCCGCGTACGCCTTGAGTTGCTCGTGCGCCGCGAGGCGGTAGGTGTCGGTGTTGATGAGGCCGACCCTCAGTTTTTCCTCCAGCGTGTAATGCGCCGCGAGCTTGATGAGCGACGTGGTCTTGCCCACTCCCGTCGGCCCGAAAAGGATGGCCACCGTCCGTTCGAACCGCCGCACCCTGATCGGCTCCGGCTTCCCGAGCAGGTCGGCCAACACCTGTCTCACCGCCTCGTCGATGCCCATGCCCCGCGCCTTTGCCGCCCGCTTCGCCTTCCGGCTCACGCTCAGCGCCATGTCTTCGATAAGGTCCATGCCCGATAGCTTCCCGGCCAGCGCGTCCACGTCCGCGTCGCCGGGCTCGGCCTGCAGGGCCGCCACAGGGCGGGCAGGCGCTATCGCCGGGGCGGGCGTCGCGGGGGCCTCGGGAGGGCGCTTGATCATCGCCTGCATGTCGCTGATCTTCCCGTTGAGTTCCCTTATTTTCTGCTCCCGTCCGCTTTCCGCCTGCTGCGCGGGTTTTTCGGGCGCGCGCCACGCTTCGTCGGGAAGCCTGACCACAACGGGCTCCCTTCTTTGCGGTTCGTAGGCGACCACCACTTCCACCATCGGCGGGGAGAATAACCGGCGGAGCCCTTTTTTGCGGATCGGTTTGTTGTGCAGGATGACGGCGTCGGGACCGAGTTCCTCGCGTATCCTGCGCGTCGCTTCCATCATGTCTTTTGCTATGTACCGTTTGATATTCATGTACTAACCACCCCATCCGATGTAATCTCCACGCCAGGCTCTAGTTCGTTGAAGGAAAGAACCGTGAGGTCCGGCGCCATCTGTTCCGTCACGCGCTTGAAATGCCGCCGCACCATCGGCGACGTCAGCACGACGGGCACGCGCCCGAGGTCGGCCATGCGTCCTATGGCACGCTTCAGGCTAGTGAAAATCTTTTTAAGGACGTCCGGCTCGAGTGCGACGAACGAGCCGTGGTCGCTCTGGCGCACATGGTCGAGGATCGTCTGTTCGAGTTCGGCGTCCAGCGATACGACCCTGATCTTCTTGTCGGCCGCGAACTGCCTGGTGATCGAGCGCTTGAGGTTCTGGCGCACGTACTCGGTCAGCATCTCCGGGTCGTGCGTCAGCCGCCCGTAATCGCCGAGCGTCTCAAGTATGGTCACCATGTCGCGGATGCTTATGCCCTCCTTCAAAAGGTTCCCGAGGACCTTCTGCACCTCGCCCAGCGTGAACATCTTAGGCACGACCTCGTCCACCAGCGCCGCCTGCGTGCTTTTAAGGTTATCCAGGAGCGCCTGCACCTGCTGCCTGCCCAGCAGCTCGTGGCCGTAGCGTTTGATGATCTC
>DCTV01000019.1 GCA_002329665.1 Christensenella sp. UBA1431 | reverse complement strand
GGCTTTCGCGGTCGGCTTCGGCGTTACTTTCGCGGTCGGCTTCGGCGTGGCCGCGCTCTTGCTGTTGAACGTGGCCGTTTTCTTGATCTTGCTTTTGGGCGCATACCCGGGCTTGCCGGCAGCTTCTATCTTATAGTAGCTCCCCGAGTTCGCGTAGATGTCGACCATGTTGCCCTTGCCCAGCGGAAGCACCTTGCGCGACGACGTGGAGCCCGAAGCATACATATACGTGAAACCCTTGGCCTTCCCCACCGCGATGCGCTTGGCCATACCGGCCGGGACTTTTCCCGATGTAACCGAAACGTGGGACTTTGGCACGTAGCCCGTCTTGCCGGCTGCCTTCACCTTGTAGTAGCTTCCCGAAACGCCGAGTACGTCCAGTTTCTTGCCTTTGCTAAGCTTCAGGAGCTTGCGCGACTTCGACTTCGCGGCGGAATACAAGTACGTGGTCTTTTTCGCTTTGCCCACGGTCCCGTTCTTCGCCGCGCTCGGCGCCGAAGCGCGCGCTGGGACGCTTCCGGATACGATTTTCGCATGGGACTTCTGCACGTACCCCGTCTTGCCCGCCGCCTTCACCTTGTAGTAGCTCCCCGAAACGCCGGATACGTCGAAGAGGTTCCCGGGACCCAGCTTCAGGACCCTGCCCGACGCGGTAGACGCCGAGCGGTACACGTACGTGAACTTCGTGGCCTTGCCCACCGCCCTGTACTGCGTCGCGCTCGATGCCGAAGCGCGCGCCGGGAGGCTCCCGGATACAATTTTCGCGTGGGACTTCGGCACGTACCCCGTCTTGCCCGCCGCCTTCACCTTGTAGTAGCTTCCCGATACGCCGGAAACGTCGAAGAGGTTCCCGGGACCCAGCTTCAGGACCCTGCCCGACGCGGCAGACGCCGAGCGGTACACATACGTGAACTTCGTGGCCTTGCCCACCGCCCTGTAAGCCGTGCTTTTCTGCCTGGGAGCCGGAACCTGCTGTTGGCCGGCGCTATTGTCCGGCGCCGTAACGGCCGCAGCGGTCAGGCCCCTGGTCCCGTCGTCTGTGATTCCGGCAGCGGCGACTGTCGTCCCGCTCAACATTAAAGAAACGATAAGCGCTATGCTAAATATTCCGTGCATCCTCGTTTTCATCATCGGACCCTCCGAATCCCTGGTCGTTTCCCCGTGTCCTTTTTCAATGCTTTTTGTTCCGCGCTTTTGGCGGGCGCTAGCCGTGTCCGGCTTCTATGAAAAAAGTGCCATCCATCCAGGCGTCGCCAAGACGGAAGGCACGGGAAACGTCCTTCTCTTCGGCAACCGGCTGTCATAGTCCTCTGACCTTAGACCCTTGGCTTTGCGTCCCTGTCTTTCGACAGGTTTGCCTTTATCGGATGGAGTCCTTATATTTCATTTTTAACGCATCTTACCAGCGAATTAACGCCGATGCAATCCGCTTTCACGAAAGAGCAAATCAGCCTCTTGGCGAAAATTTGAACAAAATAAGCCTTCTGTTTGTCGTAGTATCAAGGCCGTTAACCCCCTGTCCGAGACCCCCGAAAGCCGCGTTTAGGCCGTCTTTTTACGCATTGCAGGCAGCTTTCCTAACCGCAAACTCGGGACGCGACTGCACGCTTTCCCTATGGATCGGGGCTTTTTTTGCCTTCACGAACAGCGATAGCGCACCGTTAATATTCTGGTACGGCGGTTCGCCTAAAACACATGCGGCCCCGTATGCTCCTTATGCGGCTCGGAAAAATATTCTGCGCCATACATGGTCAACTATCAATAAAAGCTTGAAAACAACGAAGGTTTGCAGTATTTTTTAATTAAGCGGGTATACATTGGCTATTTTCGGGCAGAGCAGAACGGAGGTGTGCGATGATTGTAGAGGAACTCATTGACAACGCCGCAGCGCTGGCAGGCCCGAAAACCGTCGCCGACGTGCGGATCGGGCTGGGGACGACGGCCGTTTTGCTTTCGGACGGCGCGTGCGGCCTGAGCTATACTGTGCATCCCAACTCGGGCGGGCACTGCCATGTGCTCGACCAGGCCGGCAGCCTATCGGGACGCCCGGCGCGCGAGGCCGCCGCCTGGGCCATGGACGCGGATCCGGTCCTGTCAGGCGTGGGCATCTCCGCGCTCAACGCCCTGTTCGCCCCCGTCGTTACCGGGTTTTCCAGGGAAAATGCGATGGACGCGATCGATATTCGTACGAACGACACGCTCGGCGTTGTAGGGCATTTCGCGCCGCTCCTCGAGAGGCACGGCGAGTGCGTCGACAGGCTCTACGTATTCGAGCGGGAGGCGCCCGGGGAATACGTCTATCCCGACTGGGCCGAGGACATCTACCTCCCGCACTGCGACGCCGTGGTCATCACCAGCACGACGCTCATCAACAAGACGATCGACCGCCTGCTCTCTTTGTGCACGTCCGCGCGCGAGACGGTGCTCATGGGCGTTTCAACCTGCCTGTGCCCCGAGGTGTTCCGGGCGCACGGCGTGACCATGCTCGCCGGCGCCCGCGTGACCGACGCCGGCCGCGTGCTGCGGGTGGTCTCCGAAGGCGGGAGCATGCCCGGCCTTCACGGCTGCACCGAACACCTTTGCATCCGACTGTGACACCGTTTCGGGGAAGCCCGGCCCCACTCGGACGTTGAACGGTCCGTAATATCCACGGATTCGTGACGGAGCAGTTGGGCTAAGACAAAAGCAGGCCTTCTCCCCCATGTGTTCGCCCTGAAAGGGCACCGCACGCCACAACAGCAGGAATAAACCCGCGCAATCATCAGGATTGCGCGGGTTTTTTAACGGCAAAGAAGGGGAGTCGAATTGTCATCCCCCGATTCAAGTCGGCAGTATTTATCTTCGCCTAAGAAGCCATAAAGCCGCAACAGCCGAAAATCTTAGCACTGGACAATTTTGGGCATATTTTTTTAAACCAGAGTGCTATCATAGGATTACGTTCATGATCCAAAGGGGGAGGGGGAATGCCCTGCCTCTGAAGCAACAGTTTTGCGGTGTTTACTTAGCGTCCGGTCGGGTTTTCTGATCGACAGGTGGTCGGAAAGGCTCTAAAATGCAGTATAATGATTCCTTCGGTCGCGAAATTAATCTAAGTAAGGCCTTGAACCGGCGGCTGTGCGCCCGGCAGTATGCGCGGGCGTACAACAAAAGCCACTACTTACAGCTTTAATACTTGCACATGTTTCACATCGGGCCGGACGGAGGCAATTTTGTCCGCCGGTTATACGTGTTTATTAGGAGAACCGCCATGAAAAAAAGAATTTTGGTCTTTTCCGATTCCAACGGCTGGGGCTATGCCCCCGGAAGCGGCGAACGTCTTGATGAAAATTCGCGTTGGCCCGCCATCCTCGATTCGCTCCTTCCCGGCGATTGCCAGGTGATCGAGGATTGCGCGAACGGGCGCACCATCGCGTTTGACGATCCTATCTGCGAATACCGGAACGGCATCAAGCAGATCGGCGCCTCCCTCTATTGCAACAACCCCGTCGACCTGCTGGTCATTATGCTGGGCATCAACGACGTGCGCTACGTCTACAACGCCAGGCCGCCCTTCATCGCCCGCGCCCTCCAGAGCCTCGCGGAAAAAGCCTTCACCGTTGGTTCCCCCGGCATGAGGGTCTTGATCGTAACGCCGCCCACCCTTCGGGCCTGCGCGCTCGAAGGCCCCCTGTCCTATTATTACGACGAGGACTCCGTCCGCAGCTGCGAAGGCCTGGCTCCCTGCTATGAGGCGACCGCCAAAAAACTTCGTGCCCATTACTTCGACGCTTCGGCCGTATCCACCCTTTCCGACATCGACGGCGTGCATCTTAACGCCGAAAACCACCGGAAGCTGGCCAAAGCCATCCTGCCGGTCATCGCCAATATATTGGACGTTACCGTTTGAGCGCTCAAGCGGCGTTTTTATAAAGACATTAATAAAGGAGGAATCGAAATGGGAAAAGAGTACATTATGAGCATCGACTTCGGCACCACCGGAACCAAGGCCGTTATCTATGAGCCGGACGGCACCGAGGTCGGGCAGGCCTATCTCGCCACATCCATGGGTTATCCCCGCCCCGGCTGGGTCTCCCAGGACGCGCAGGAAATCGTGGACAAGACCATGCAGGCCGTGAAGATGGCCATCGAGAAGACCGGCGTCAAAAACGACGAAATCGTTGGCATCGGCATGACCAACGTCTGCACCACCTGCGTCCCCGTCGACAAGGACGGCAACTTCGTGTACAGCATCCTTTCCTGGCAGGACATGCGCGGCGTAGAAATGTTCCCCTACATGCGCGACCTTTGGAAGAAGCACGGCTACGACGACGCGGGCATGCTGAAAAAGAGCGGCATGGTCCTCGGTTCCCTGCCTACGCTATCCAAGGTCCTTTGGTTCCGCGAGAACGAACCCGAACTATGGGCCAAGACCGACAAGATCATCGGCATGCAGGCCATGCTCAACCACGCGTTTACCGGCGGCACCTATTACGACGACAAAGCGGAAATCACGCAGTCCCACTTGGCGAACCCCGAAACGCTGGATTTCGATCAGGAACTGCTGGATATGTACGGGATCGACCGCTCCAAGTACAGCGAATGGGTTGATTCCACCGAGCGGATCGGATCCGTTTCCAGGGAAGCGGCCGCGATCACCGGCCTCAAGGAAGGCACCCCGGTCTACATGGCCGCCGGCGACTGCCGCGTCGCGCCGCTGAGCGTCGGCGTCGTCAACGAAGAGAAGCTCTCCATGACGCTGGGCACCATCGGCATCTTCCACGCCCTGAGCACCAAACCCATCCGCGACAAGAACGGCAAACTCTACACCGTCGGCAACTGTATCAAGGGCGTGTGGCAGTTCGAGGCCTTCGCACAGGCCGGCGCCAGCTGCCTGGAGTGGTTCAAGGAGAACTTCTGCCAGCTTGAAGACGCCAACGCCAGGCTCACCGGCCAGAACGTGTATTATCTCCTGAACCTGGAAGCGGCCCGCTCGCCCATCGGTGCCCGCGGCCTGCTCTTCGGTCCCTGGCTGAATGCGGCCACCTGCATCCGCGAAGACTTCGACGCCCTGGGCACCTTCATCGGCCTGACCTACGCGCACAACAAGGGCGATATGGTTCGCGCGGTCATGGAAGGCGTTTGCTTCGAGATGAAGATGGTGCTTGACGCAATCATAGACAGCGCCGGTACCGACCCCAAGGAAATCCGCAGCGCCGGCGGCGGTTCCAAGTCCGACCTGTGGAACCAGATGCAGGCCGATATCTACAATCTGCCCATCCAGCTCACCAAGACCGCTGAAGCCACCAGCCTCGGCGTCGCCATGTGCGTAGCCGTCGGCCATGGTTTCTACAAGAGCCTGCACGAAGCGGCCGAGAAAATGGTCAAACTCGACAAGCGCTACGAACCCATCCCCGAGAACGTGGAGAAGTATCGGGCCCTGGCCGCCATCTACGAACAGATGTATGACGCTGCTTCCAAAGTGTTCCCCGCGCTGAACAACTACCAGAAGACACATTATTGATGTACACTGTTCGCTCGGCTGTTTCCGATGGCAACCGGTACCGAGTTCGTACCCCCCTACCCCCCCGCAATTCCAGTAATTGCGGGGGGTTCCCTTAGCCCCTCGCAGTATTGTCCCGGACACGATGCGGCATACCGCAAACCCGCTGTTTCAGGCATTCCTGCTTCAGGTACCGTCAAGAAAATTTCGCAAATTGGATTACCGCTTGGTGGGCGGCAGTCCGAAAAAGCAGGTAAAGAAACGCAGGCTCTGGTTGACAGATGGCAGTTGCATCCGATTAAGGGCAGAGCACAAGAATCATGTATGGAGTTATGATTTTTTGGAAGATCGAACCAGTAATGGTCGAAAGATCCGATTTCTGAACGTTCTGGATGAACATACACACGAATGCCTTGCCAGCGTGCCTCGTCGAAGCTGGCGAAACAATGATGTGATTGAATTACTATCTGACCTCATGCTGAACCACGGTGTTCCAGAGTACATGAGGAGCGATAACGGAAGCGAATTCACCGCCAACCGGATTCGCAAATGGCTGAGTGACGCAGGTTCCATTACTGCCCTGCCCCCCGAAATGCGGTCCACTTTTAAAGTTAGA
>DCTV01000047.1:9799-24738 GCA_002329665.1 Christensenella sp. UBA1431 | reverse complement strand
CAGGCGCTGGAGATTACCGAGGCGCTTGTGCGAAGCGGCGCCATCGACATCGTCACCATAGACTCCGTCGCCGCGCTGGTCCCCAAGGCCGAGATAGACGGAGTGATGGGGGACACGCACGTCGGCCTGCAGGCACGGCTGATGTCGNNAAGCTGGCCGGCGTGGTCAGCAAGTCCAACACCTCCATCATCTTTATCAACCAGCTTCGCGAGAAGGTGGGGATCGCCTACGGCAACCCGGAGGTCACTACCGGCGGGAAGGCCCTGAAGTTCTACGCGTCCATCCGCATGGATGTCCGGCGCGGCGAGGCCATAAAGAACGGGAACGAAATCATAGGCAACCGCACCCGCATCAAGGTGGTCAAGAACAAGCTTGCGCCCCCCTTCAAGGTGGCCGAGTTCGATATCCTCTACGGCGAGGGAATCTCCAGAGAAGGATCGCTCCTGGATATGGCCGTCGCGCGCAACATCATCACCCGCTCCGGCTCATGGTATTCCTTCGGCGACCTGCGCATCGCCCAGGGGCGGGACAACGTGCGCGTATACATGAAGGAGAACCCGGACTTCTGCGCGGAGGTGGAAAAGAAGCTGCGCGAAGACCTTTTGGCGCAGGGAGCGGGCGCGCAGGCGGCGGACGATAAATGGGACGACGCCGGCGGCGGGGACGAGACGCCCTGACCTCCAAGGGCACAGTATAGGCGCGGAATCGCGGGTCCCACGCCTTTTTATGCGCCCACGGGCGCCCGCCTTGACAATCAACGCGCCGCACTATACAATTAAACTGGTAATTGAGCCAAAATGTATGAAATTGGCTGATTCAAGATTGCGTTTTTACGCAACATGTACACGAAATTTGAAATCTGAATGAATGGGGAGGTGTTTTTACACCGATGGACGGTCTATTGACTATTCTCATCGGGCNNGCCCAGAAGAAAGCCGACGCGCTGCACAAGGAAACGCTGCTCGAGGCGAAAGAGGAAGTCCATAGGCTGCGCAGTGAATTTGATCGAGAGAGCCGGGAACGGCGAAACGAGCTCCAGCGGACAGAAAGAAGACTGCTTCAGAGGGAAGAAAACCTGGATAAAAAGGCCGCGGCCATCGAGGCGCGGGAAGAGCTTTTAGCGAAAAAGCAAAAGGATATCGAAACACTGGAAGCGGATATCCAGTCGATATACAGCCAGCAGCTACAGGAACTCGAAAAGATATCCGGGCTGACCAGAGATGAAGCAAAGGAAATCATCCTTACCAACGTAGAAAACGATACGCGCCGCGATGCGGCCATCATGGTGAAGGAGATCGAAGCCAAAGCCAGGGACGAAGCCGAGAAAAAGGCGCGGTACATAACCTCCATCGCCATACAGAAATGCGCGGCGGACCACGTCGCCGAAACCACCGTTTCGGTCGTGCCGCTGCCCAACGATGAAATGAAAGGCCGCATCATAGGCCGCGAGGGACGCAATATACGGACGCTGGAAACGGCGACGGGAATCGATCTTATCATAGACGATACACCGGAAGCCATTACCCTGTCCGGCTTTGACCCCGTACGCAGGGAAACGGCGCGCATCGCGCTCGAGAAGCTTATTCTGGACGGCAGGATACATCCTGCCCGCATCGAGGAAATGGTCGACAAGGCCCGCGCCGAAGTCAAGACCCAGATAAACGAAGCGGGGGAACAGGCCGCCTTCGAGGTGGGCGTGTACGGGCTGCATCCCGAGCTTGTCCGCTTGCTGGGCAAGCTCAAGTTCCGCACCAGTTATGGCCAAAACGTGCTTAAGCACTCCATGGAAGTGGCGCATCTCGCGGGTTCCATGGCGGCTGAACTGGGCGCGGACGCCGCGCTCGCGAAACGCGGCGGGCTGCTGCATGACATCGGCAAGGCCGTGGACTATGAGATCGAGGGGCCGCACGCGCAGATAGGCGTGGATCTGGCCAAACAGTATAAGGAAAACAATGAGGTCATCCATTGCATCGCGGCGCACCACGGCGACGTTGAGGCGCAGACCATAGAGGCGATACTCGTGCAGGCGGCCGACGCCATATCCGCGGCGAGGCCGGGCGCGCGCAGGGAGACCCTAGAACACTATATCAAGAGGCTGGAAATACTCGAAGAAATCGCAAATTCATTTGCAGGCGTGGACAAATCTTTTGCCATACAGGCTGGCCGGGAAGTGAGAATCATCGTAAAACCGGAAGACATCAACGACGACGGCATGGTCCTGATCGCCAAGGAGATCGCCAAACGCATCGAAAAGGACATGGAGTATCCGGGGCAGATCAAGATAAACGTCATAAGAGAGACACGCAGCGTGGAATACGCGAAATAAAACCGCAAATCAAGGAGCGCTAAAAAAGCGCTCCTTTTGCTGTTGCGAGCGGCGAGGCTTATTGGAGGCCGAGGGAAGGGTGGACAGTTTTGGTGAGCCCAAGCGAAAATATTTCCGAAACTATTTGTTGAGGCTAGGCCGAAAGGCCGGCGGTATGGTATAATATTATCCAGCATATACATATGTCGATATGAGTTCTATTGAAAATTAAATCGTTTTTTGATCCGAGTCAACGGTTCTAAAGCGACGCGCCACGGACGTTGACCGATGGGTAGGACGGGAAACTGTGCTGCCTCCCGCGTTTGGAAAGGATTTAAAATAAAGCCGTATTTTGAATCGACGCAGTAACGCATGCTTATTGCACTCAAACGAAAAGGGAGGTAGTTTTTATGTACGGTTACCAGGGAAAGATTTTGAGAGTCGACCTGTCGGCGGGTACATACAGGGTGGAAGACCTTGACGAGGCGCTCGCGACGAAGTTCGTGGGCGGCAGGGGCCTGGCCACGAAGATCTATGCGGACGAAGTGAGCCCCGACGTCGATCCGCTGAGCGCGGACAACAAGTTACTGGTCGCTACCGGCCCGCTGACCGGCGCGCCCGTTCCCACCGGCGGCAGGTACATGGTCGTTACGAAATCCCCGCTCACCGGCACGATCGCGTGCTCGAACTCGGGCGGATACTGGGGAGCGGAACTCAAGTTCGCCGGATACGACATCATCATCGTGGAAGGCAAGGCCGCAAAACCGGTGTACATCTCGATCGAGGACGACAAGATCGAAATCCGCGACGCTTCCCACGTCTGGGGCAAAGTGGTTTCCGAGGCAACCGACGCGCTCAAGGCCGATGCGCCCGACAAAGCCAGGGTATTGATGATCGGCCCGGCGGGCGAGAAGCTTTCCAACATCGCCGCCGTGATGAACGACTATTCGAGGGCGGCCGGACGTTCGGGCGTCGGCGCCGTCATGGGTTCGAAGAACCTCAAGGCGATCGTCGTGCGCGGGACGAAGAAGGTAGGGATCGCCAACCAGGAAGAGATGAAGAAAGCCGTCAAGGTGTGCATGGACAAAATAAGGGAAAACGGCGTTACCGGAACGGGGCTTCCCACCTACGGCACGGCGGTGCTGGTCAACATCATCAACGAAAACGGCGTCTACCCGACGAAGAACTGGCAGGAATCGCAGTTCGATCTGGCGGACAGCACCAGCGGCGAAACGCTGGCCGAGAAGTATCTGGTGAAAAAGGACCCCTGCTACAGGTGCCCGATCGCCTGCGGACGGTACTGCAAGGTCGACGACATCGAGGGCGGCGGCCCCGAATACGAGCCGATCTGGGCGTACGGCGCGAACTGCGGCGTGAGCGACCTCGGGGCGATCATCAAAGCCAACTTCTGGTGCAACGAGATGGGCCTCGACGCGATCTCGGCCGGCACCACGATCGCCACGGCGATGGAACTCTATCAGAAGGGTTACATCAAGGACGCGGACGTCGCCGGGATGCCGCTCGAGTTCGGGAACGCGGACGCTATCATCGAATGGACCAAGCGCATGGGCATGCGCGAGGGCCTTGGAGACAAGCTGGCGGAGGGCTCCTACCGCATGGCGGAGTCCTACGGGGTGCCCGAACTGTCCATGTCCGTCAAGAAACAGGAACTTCCGGCGTATGACCCCCGGGCGATCCAGGGCATGGCGGTGCAGTACGCGACGACCAACCGCGGCGGCTGCCACGTGCGCGGTTACCTGATCTCGCCCGAAATCCTCGGCATTCCGGAGAAGACCGACCGTTTCTCCATAGAAGGAAAAGCCAACTGGGCGAAGATATTCCAGGATTTCACGGCGTTCATCGATTCGTCGGGCGTGTGCCTGTTCACCTCTTTCGCGCTGGGCGCCGACGATTATGCGGGCCTGATGAGCGCGGTCACCGGCACGAAATGGACCGCGGACGACGTGCTGAAAGCCGGAGACAGGATCTGGAACCTCGAAAAACTGTTCAACCTGGCGGCAGGGATCGATTCGTCCCAGGACACCCTGCCCAAGAGGCTGCTCGAGGAACCGATCTCCGAAGGACCGTCCAAGGGCAACGTGGCCAAGCTTTCCGAGATGCTGCCCGAGTATTATGCGGTGCGCGGGTGGACCGAAGACGGTATCCCGACGGAGGAGAAGAAGGCGGAACTCGGCCTGTAAGGCGACAAACCACGGCACGGGGGCTTCGTTGCGGAGCCCCCGTGCCTTTGCCTTCAAACCGGATGCCCGTCTTTGTCGGGCGGAAGCGGACCATACCTTGCGCCGGCCTTTTGTGAGTTGGCGCATGCTCAAGATTGCATCCTTTAACCCCTTAACGGATGGTTGCCGGTAGCCGGGGGCTATCACGGGGGGCAGCCTTTGTTCGAAGACGATTGCCGACCGAACGCGTTGGACAACCGGAATAAGGCGAAACCGGTTCCGGCGCGCTTTACCGCCGGGAGCGCCTAAATGAAACGAGCATACGGGGCTTCTTACGGGGCGGGCAGTCCAAACCAGACTCTTATTCCCGGAGGTAGGAAAGTGCCAGTCGAAAAAGTCTATCTTGAACTCACCAGCAAATGCAACCTGAACTGCACCATGTGTTACCGAAGGGCATGGCGCCATCTGACGGAGGACATGAGCGAAGAGGTCCTCGACATGAGCCTGGAACAGATAAAGGCCCTGCCGTCGGTGAAGGAAGTCGTTATCGGCGGCATTGGGGAACCCCTTTATCACCCCGCTGTCGGGCGCGTCATGCGCAAACTGAAAGACAGGTACCTGTTCCTGACCACCAACGGCACTATCATGAACGGGTCCCTCGCCAAAAATATCGTGGAATGCGTCGATCACGTCGTTATTTCCGTCGACGGGCTGAGCGACACGTATTACAGCATCCGCCGGTTCCCGCTGGAAAAGGTCATCGAAAATATCAGGCTGTTGAACGAAGTCAGGGCCGGGAGCACGGACAAAACGTCGGCTTCGGTGTCGCAGTACGAGGCGACCATGCTGGACAAATACAGGGAAAGGGGCGCGGACATACCGCCGATGCTGTCCTTTCAGATGGTGCTCTCCAAGGCCAACAGGGACGAGGTTTTCGGTGTGGTCGACCTGGCCTCATCCCTGAACGTGTCGCAGGTGATTTTATCCAACATCCTGCCGGCTTCAAACGACGCGGCGGACCTGATCCTTTATAAGCTCCACGGCAATGAGGAATTGAACGCGTTTTTTCACCGAATACGAAATTACGCCCATAAGGCGGGCATCGTCGTGCTCTTCCCGGCGTACGAACTCAAGACCGAGCGAAGGTGCAGGTTCGTCGAGGACCAGACCGCGATGATTACCGCTTCCGGGGACGTGGCGCCCTGCTACCTGCTGGCCCACGACGGGAAGGAGATCGTCTTCGGGCGGGGAAAAGACGTCTTTGCGCATTCGTTCGGGAGCATCATGGAAAAGCCCCTTAATGAGATGTGGGAGAGCGCGCCGTATACGAATTACCGCATGGCCGTTTACAACAACCGGTACCCGTCCTGCCCCGACTGCGACCTCATCGACGGGTGCGACATGGTGGCGACCACCGAGGTGGACTGCTACGGGTATATGCCCACCTGCGCGGACTGCCTCTGGTCGCGAAGGCTCATCTACTGCGTGTGAGCCGATTGCACGGGCAAGGCGGCCGCTGTTATAATGGAACCAGGCAGCGCGAGGGCCGGACGCAAAAGTGGCGACCCCCGCGTTCCTCAGGCAGGCGGAGGTGTAAGCGATGAAGATCAGGGCTAGGCTTTTTGCGACGCTGCGCGAAGGCCGGGGCAGGGAAGTGGAAACGGACCTTCCGGAAGGGTCGACGGTGATGGACCTTATCGGGGCCCTGCGGATCCCGGAAAAGGACGTAGCCATACTGCTCGTCAACGGGAGGGACGGACGGCTGAGCGGCGTGCTCGGCGAAGCGGACACCGTGTCGATCTTCCCGCCGGTGGGAGGGGGATGAGCTTGGACCGTTACGCCCGGAACATGACGGCCCTGAGCGGCGAGGAAAACGAACTCCTCCGTGGCGCGTGCGCATGCGTGGTGGGCTGCGGCGGCCTGGGCGGGTATGCCGTGGAGACGCTGGGGAGGCTGGGCGTGGGCACGATCACGGCCATCGACGGCGACGTCTTCGACGAGACCAACCTGAACAGGCAGCTTTACTCGGACACGCAGGCGCTCGGAGAATCCAAGGCGGCGGCTGCGAAAAGCAGGATGGCCCTCGTCAATCCCGGGATTCGCGTAAACGCCGTCGAGGCGTTCATAAACGAACACAACGCCGGGGACCTCCTTCGTGGGCACGGCGTCATCGTGGACGCGGTGGACAGTATCGCGGCGAAGATGCTGATTCAGGACGCGGCGCAGAAGCTGAAGATACCGTTCGTGCACGGCGCGGCCGCGGGCTGGTACGGCCAGGTGACGACGGTGTTTCCGGGAGACAGGACCCTTGATAAGGTTTACAGGCGAAGGGACGCGGACGGGGCGGAGAAGGCGCTGGGGACCCTGTCCTTCACGCCGGCGCTCGTCGCGGCCGCACAGGCGGCCGAAGCGGTGAAGGTCCTGACGGGACGCGGCGCCCTGCTGCGGGGGTGGATGCTCTTTTTCGACCTTTTGGAGCAGGAGTACGAAATAGTGGAGCTTTAGGCCGCGCGCATTGTTTTGCGGATGCGCGTTATGTATGCCGGCCGCCGGAGAAACGGCGGCCGGCGTCATGTTTTACGTTAATACGCCCACCAGCAACAGCTGCGGCACCAGCCGCCGCAACGGCAGCGTCTGCGTGGGAAGCAACACATAACCCACACCTCCGTTCATGGAGTGTCTGAACAATCATTCATACTTAGAAATATGAGGCCTGTGCACGAACGGTGCCCAATGCCGGGTTTTCCAACAACGGCATATACGTCGTATACTGAAAAAACCAGGCTTAACGGATTGTCAAATAATCATCAAAAAACCATTGAACCCGGAAGTCCCCAGCGACCGCCGTGCAGCCGTTTCCGGAAGGCAGGGAAGCCGCAAAGCACGGCGATTCAACAAAAAATGCCGCATGGAGTGGCATTTTTTGCGCGGTGTATTGCATGACCGTACGGCCGGGAAACGGACGGGCTGTTTTGCGGCAACGCCCGTGCGGGATTCTTATCTCCAGCGGAAGTAATGGTCTCTCCAAAACCTGGGGCACGGGAAGCCGCGGGGGCAGCGGCCAAAAAAGGACGGTCCCCGCCTGAAAGGCCCGATGCCCGGCCGGTAACGCGGGAAGTAATCCCACCTGTACCCTCTGTACCTGTCATCCGGCTGATAACTCAATATTTACACCTCCCGCCATGATGCTTTTGTCGGCTTATGACCATGTTATGTTATAACGCCCCCGTTGGTTTGGGTCCGGCCGAGGCAACGCATTTTGCTACTGATGCGATGGCGTCCACAGCGCCGCTGTCCAATGTTGCATTTACGGTAGAACATTATGCGTATAAAGGGACCGCAACGCGATTCTATCACGAACTATGAAAACGATCCTATGCTACAAAGATTCAAACACCTTGGGGCGGGGTCGATCACGGGATCCGGAGCGACAGCCCGCTGTACTCCGCCCTGCGCACCCCGTACCGACCGCCGGAGCGGACGCCGGCCGGATATGTCAAAATCAATATTTACAATTGACCGTTTATAACGCTTGATTAAACCAGGAAAAAGAGCGGGGGCCGCCGCGATGGGCAGCCCCCGTTCCAAGCAAAGGCGTTTTCCGTTACGGTTGCTTAAAGCGCTTGTTTCGAGAGTGAATCTTCGGCCATACCGATGGCAACCTGAACCACTCGGCCGCAGTTCCTCGAAGAAACCGCGCCCCAACCGTCACGGGCAACCAGGTCGTCCACGCCCATTTTGCGGGCGATCTCCTTTTTCAAAGCTTCCGACATTATGCCCCGCCTTGACACTTATCCAACCTCCTTTGCTTAAGCAGAATGAACCGATTTGCATCAGTTCGGTGCTTAGTAATATTCTTCCCGTTTTTTCGCGATTTTGTCCGGTAATGGTTAGCATGCGAACCATGTATTGCACACATCAAAAAAATATGTAAAATAACGGGCCGCCGGTTTTCTCATATTCCGGTCAGTCGTATTTTGTTAAAAACAAATTATTTCGACGATATCATTCATGCAACGCCGCCGTGTTTTCTGTTTTCGGCCTGAGATGCGAAAAGCCGTTTCACACCCCGGATATTTGGTGATATTAGAATGAAACGGCGGCGGCTGCCAGGAAATTATGGAGGTGGCCGTTTTGTTTGGAGCGGGTGCCCCGTGAAGGATATGCTCAGAAAACTGGTGACGCGCGTCCCCCGGGAATACAGGGACGAATTTTTCGAAGAGATTTATAGGCATAACCTTTTCAGGACCATCATTGCCGCCTTGGTGTTCATCATTGCCGAAATGTGCATCATCCTTTTTTTGAGACACGATACGTACAATACGATAGACTTGATCTATATCGCTATCGCGGCCAGCTGCGTGTACTTTCCCGTCATGTGCGTGATCTACAGAAAGAAAACAGCCTCAAGGACCCTTCGCAAAACAGTCAGCATTATTTATGCGTGCGGTCTGCTCGTTTTCTTTTGCGCGATCGCGATCGTTGCCCAGGATCAATTCGGTTCCATAAACACATACGTGATGGGCTTGTTCGGTTTTGCGGCGATCATGTACGTCCGCCCGGTGGAGAGTTTCATCATACAGCTCTTTCTGTATATCGGCTTCTTTTTTGCCCTGCCCGTCTTCCAGCACGACGCCCTGATCCTGGACATATTGAGGACCAACGCGTTCATCATGAACGTGTTCGCGTTCATCCTCAGCAGGCTCGTGTTCCGGATGAAGGTGCTCTCGTTCGTCGACCGCAAAATCATCGAACAGAAGAACCAGATCCTCAAGGAGATGATCACGAGGGACCCAATGACCTCCCTGCTGAACCACGATAACGCGTTCAGGGCGCTCCAGGACGAAATCAACAGGGCCAAGCGGATCGGATACCCCGTTTCCGTCATCATGGCCGACATCGACGATTTCAAGGCCGTCAACGACAGGTTCGGGTATCAGATAGGCGACCAGGTGATCGTCGGCGTCGCCGGCATCATCGTCGGCACCTGCAGGAGAACGGACATCGTTTGCAGGTACGGCGGCGACGAATACATGCTTATTTTGCCCGACACCTTCATGAAAGAGGCGATGCTGCTCGCCGACCGCATCATCAAACGGGTAGAGGGCACGGAACTGATTAACGGGATACACGTGACCCTGAGCGCAGGGGTGAGCGAGTTTGACGGGGAACCCCCGAAAGAGCTGATTTTTAAGGCCGACAGACAGCTCCACAGGGCGAAACACAGCGGCAAGAACAGGGCGTGCTTTCCGGGCTAAAATTGCCAGGGCAATTCGAAAAGACCCAGCGCTGCAAAAACACTTTTCATTTCCCATATATTGTAATTTTTGGAAAAATCGCATATCATATGAAACAAAAACATATCCGCAAAAGTATATCATAGTCACAGACCCGGCCTCCGGAGCATGGCCGCGACGGCCTGTGCCGCGGGGCGGGACCCTTTCGCGAAACGACCGGATAGAAACCGTGGAGGAAAAACCGATGGAAACGACACGTTTTCGCTGCGGGTGACCAAGGACGGATTCGCCCAGTGGAAGTACTCCCCGGCAGGATGAGTTTATAAGCCGGTATCCGTACATTTCGCAATATGGCCGCGCGTTTGCCGCGGCCGTATTTTTTGGGCCGGATTCGGCGGTCAAAAAAATGCGGCATTTATGCGAGCCGGATATTTTTTTTGTCCGCATCTGTGTTTAAATGGAAGAAGCCAAAAAAGCTTAGGAGGAAAACCTATGAAAACGCGGGCGGAAATAAAAGAAGAGGCGAAGATCGGGGTCCGGCACCAATACGGGATCGCGCTGGGCGTGTTCCTTCTCTTCACGGCCATGTCCTGGGCCGTTCCGGGGATCGGCTTCCTCCTGCTCATGCCGCCGCTGCTGGTGGGTTACTGCCACTTTTCGGTGAAAGTCTTTTTCCGCGAGCAGGCGACCGTGGGAGGATTCTTCGCTGCGGGCTTCACGGACTACGGAAGGAGCCTCGCGGGGGTGCTGTGGATGTACCTGTTCGTCCTGCTGTGGTCGCTCCTTCTGATCGTGCCCGGGATCGTGAAGGCGCTTTCGTACTGGATGACACCTTACATCCTCGCGGAATGCCCACAGGTTGCGCCTACGGAGGCGCTGAAGCTCTCGATGCGGATGACCGTCGGGCATAAAGGGGACATCTTCGTCATGTACCTGAGCTTCATCGGCTGGTTGCTCCTTTCCGGCCTGACGTGCGGACTGCTCTATCTCTTCTACGTCGGGCCCTATATGAACACCAGCATGGCGGGGCTGTACGCTGAACTCAGGGAAAAAGCGCTGGAGAAAGGCACCGTGTCCCGGGAGGAACTGTGGCCCGGCGCGCCGGCGGGGNNTAACGGCAGGCGCGCAACCGGCGATGCCGGACTCCTTGTCCTTATGCTTATCTCGATCAACGCAGAAAACGTACGGGAGGAAAGGCAATGAAAAAGGTTCTGATCATCGGCGCAGGTATAGCGGGCCTGACCTGCTCGATCTACCTGAGGCGCAACGGGTTCGAGACGGAGATGTACGAACTCAACCATATGCCCGGCGGGGAATGCACGGGATGGGACCGCAAAGAGTACCATTTCGACGGCTGCATCCATTGGCTGGTGGGTTCGAAGGCGGGCACGGAACTGAACGAGCTGTGGCGGGAGACCGGGGCGCTAAATGACGGCGTCGAGATCATAAACCACGAGATATTCGCAAGGTACGAGGAGGACGGCCGCGGCGTCAACCTGTACAGGAACGCCGACAGGCTCGAGCGGCACCTGTTGGAGATCTCCTTGCAGGACGGCGCAGATCAAAAAGCTCTGCGGCGCGATCCGTGCGCTCGGGGACTTCGGCATGCCGATAAAAAAGCCCATGGATATGATGGGCCCGGGCGAAGGCGCGGCCTTCGCCGCCAAAAACGCCGGGAAACTGATGAAGCTCTCGCGCTACGGCAGGCTGACGATGGCCGAGTTTGCCGCAAAGTTCAAAGAGCCGCTGCTGGGGCGGGCGTTTTTGGCGGCCATACCCGGCTACTACAAGGCGTCGGCGCTCGTCGCCACCCTCGCGAGCATGCACGGGGGCGACAGCGGCTACCCGCTGGGCGGTTCCCGCGCGTTTGCCCGGCGGATGGAGCAAAAATACCTCGATCTCGGCGGGAAGGCGTTCTACAACGCGCGGGTCGAAAAGATCGTCGTTAAAGACGGCAGGGCCACGGGGCTGCGCCTCGCGGACGGCAGGGAAATATCGGGCGACTTCGTGATCTCCTGCGCGGACGCGCACGCGACGCTTTTTTTCATGCTCGAAGACAGATACACGCCGGACGTGTTCAGGAACCTGTTCGATCACCCAGAGAGCTATCCGACCCCCACCAGCGCGATGGTGTTCATGGGCGTCGGGTGCGAGATCAAGGAAGACTGCGCTTCCCTCACGCTCAGGCGGAAGGAGCCCGTGCTGCTCTGCGGCCGCGAAAGCGAGGCCGTGGGCCTTTTGAACTACGGTTTCGACAGGACGATGGCGCCCCCGGGCAAGACGGTGGTGGCCTGCCTCTACGAAGCGGACTTCGATTACTGGAACGGGCTCGACAAGGAGGAATACCTGGCCGAAAAGGAGCAACTGAAACAGGATGCCGCCAGAGTGCTCATCGGCCGGTATCCGGAGGCGGATGGGAAGATCGAGGTGACGGACGCAGTGACTCCGTTGACCTACGTCCGCTACTGCAACGCCTGGCGCGGGTCCTGGATGAGCTGGGGCGAGTCCAAAGACGTGCCGCGGTATTACCCGGGCATACTGCCCGGCCTGGACGGGTTCATCATGGCCGGGATGTGGACCCTGCCGCCGGGCGGGCTCCCCGGCGCCGCCGCTTCGGGCCGGTTCGCGGCCCACAGGCTCTGCGCGATGGAAGGGCTGCCTTTCAAAACCATATAGATGCATGCCGGGGCGAATCCTCGGTCTGCCTTAACCGCAAAAAGGCCGCGCCCGCGGCCTTTTTGCGCTGCCGGACCGTTTTCGCGGCCGTTGCTTTATGCGGGCAAACGCGTACGCCGGCTTTTTTTGCTGGAATAAGGCGGGTGTTCGGATTATAATCAAACTGTGGTGCATCGGCACACATGGTTTAACGGGTGGGAGGTTTGGCGGATGAGAAGAAGGAAGAGCCGCGCGGGCAGGCGGATCACGGCCGTGCTGGCCGCGCTGGTGGTGCTGGCCGGAGGCTTCACGCTCTTTTGCAGGCTGCACGTCGATAAGGCCCGCGAAAAGGGGGTCCGCGTGATACAGGACCTGGACAACATCCCGGAGGCGGACTATGTCATCGTGCCCGCGGCCGCGATCCGGGACGGAGTGATGAGCCTTCACCTGCAGGACCGGCTGGAAAGCGCGATCCGCCTCTACAAAGCGGGCAAGGCCGACACGCTGCTGCTATCCGGCGGGTACTCGCAGGAGAGCAAGGGGTACGAGGCGGAGCTCATGCGCGCGCACGCGATCAAAAAGGGCGTAATAAAGGACGATATCATCGTGGACAACGCGGGGGTGAACACCTACGCGACGCTCAAGCGGGCGAAGGAGCATTTCGGCGGCAAGAAAGCCCTGGTCTGCACGCAGGACCGGTTCGCCGCGCGCACGCTCTATCTCGCGGACGCCGTGGGCCTTTCCTGCGTGCTGGTCGGTTCGGACATACAGGAATACGGCCCGAACATCGTGCAGGACGTGCGCGAGTACCTCTCGGCGACCAAGGCTTTTCTGGACGCGGTCCTGCACCTGGGTCCGGCCCCCTCGATCGAACAGCAGCCGTACGAGACGGGGTAGGCAGTGGCTATCGCAAATGTTATCCCACGCGCGCTGTTTGGACCAATAAATGCTGGCAAACGCGGTTTGCCGGCATTTTTGCTATTGCTCATCCGTCGTAGCGGAGCGCTTCTATGGGGTGGAGTTTCGAGGCCTTGTTGGCCGGATACAGGCCGAAGACGACGCCGATGACCATCGAGAAGCCCAGCGCGAGCTCTGCGACCCCGGCCGAAATGACAAGCTCCATTTCGAGAATAGGGGAGAGGAACTGCAGTATGAAATACGAGATGAGCAGGCCGAGCAGCCCGCCCAGCACGCTCACCACCAGCGCCTCGATCAAAAACTGGGTCAGGATGTCCCTGCGTTTCGCGCCCACCGCCTTGCGTATGCCGATCTCGCGCNNAGCATGATGTTCATGATCCCGATGCCGCCGACCAGCAGGGATATGGCCGCGATGCCCCCCAGCATCATCGTGAGCGTGCTAAGCGCCTCGTCCAGCGTAGCGAGCAGGTCGGTCTGGTTGTAGACGGTGTAGAGCGCGTCGTCGTCGAACTTCGTGCCGAGGTAGTTGGTGACGGCGGCTTCGGCGTGGTTCACCGCGTCCGGCGAGGAGGCCGAGACGAAGAAGCTCCGTATGCCGGGGGAGGCAAAGATCCTTTCCGCGAGGGTGAAGGGGATGATGATCCTGTTGTCGTTGGAGCCGGCATAGCTCGAGCCCTGTTCCCCGAGCACCCCGACGACGGTGAAGTCGTACCCGTTCATCCTGAAGGACCTGCCGACGGCGTCGCGCGTGCCGTACAGCCCGTCGGCCGCCTCCACGCCCAGCACGGCCACGAAGCTGCGGTTAAATAGGTCCGGCTGCTTGAGGAAACGCCCGCTTGATACGGTCAGGTTGCGGACCGCGTCGAACCCTGGGCCCGTGCCGATAACGGTCCCTTCCTCGTACGTGTTGGTGCCGGCCTTGGCCGTGGCTGTCTGCGTGAGGGCGGGCGCGATGTCGGCTATCGAATCGTTTTCGAGAAGGAGCGCGTCGAGGTCGGCGGCCGTGACCGGGCTTTTGCGCTGCGTGTCGATGTTCACCGACAGAAGGTTGGTCCCGAGGCTCTCTATGCTGGAGGATACCGAGGAGTTCGCGCCCTGGCCGATGGCCACCAGGACCACGATGGCGATTACGCCGATGATGATCCCCAGTATGGTCAGAAAGGAGCGCATCTTGTTGCTGGCGATCGATTTGACGGCCATGCGCAGTGACTGCCCGATCATACGGCCGCCCTCCCCGTATCCCTGATGATCCTCCCGTCCTCGAGGTAGATCTGGCGCTCTGCCCGCCTGGCTATGGAGTCGTCGTGGGTGATGAGCACGATCGTGTTCCCGCCCGCGTGGAGCCTTGCGAACAGCTCGAGGATCTCCCTGCCGGTCCCGCGGTCGAGGTTGCCGGTCGGCTCGTCGGCCAGCAGGAGCGAAGGGCCGCTCACCAGCGCCCTCGCGATGGCCACGCGCTGCTGCTGGCCGCCCGAAAGCTGGGCGGGCGTGTGGTTCAGCCTGTCACAGAGCCGGACGCGCTCCAGGGCAAGCAGCGCGCGTTCCTTCCGTTCGGACGCCTTCATGTTCTGGTAGATGAGGGGGAGTTCCACGTTCTCCAGGGCGTTGAGGCGGTTCAAAAGGTTGAAGCTCTGGAAGACGAAT
>DCTV01000047.1:336-9704 GCA_002329665.1 Christensenella sp. UBA1431 | reverse complement strand
ATGTTCATCAGCGTCGACTTGCCGCTCCCCGACGGGCCGATGACCGCGACGAACTCGTTCTGCCGCACCGTGAAGGTGACCCTGTCCAGCGCGCGCACGGTCTGTTCGCCCATGGCATAGTGTTTGCAGATGTCCTGCATCCTTATCATCTCACGCCTCCCGACGCCCTTTTTCAATCCGGGGACGGGGCGGGGCCGTCGTTTTCTCCCGCCGCGTTGGGGTGCTGGACCGACATCTCGTTCATCCGGTGCATGAACGTGCCGCCCGAATCCTCCCTGACCGTGACGATAACGACCTTGTCGTTCGCGCTCAGCCCGTTAGTGACCTCGGCGTACGTGTCGTTGGACAGCCCCGTCTTCACGGGGGTACGTTTCCCCGGGTCCTCGGCGGGATCTGCGGGCAGTTGGCCGGTGTATACCCACACGTACTGTTCGGCGCCCCTGCTTTGCAGGGCGGCAAGCGGCACCATGAGCACGCCGGCGCGTTCCTCGGCCACGATGTCGGCTGTGGCGTTCATGCCGATGCGAAGCGCGTCGTCCCCGTCGACGGAGATGTTCACGCCGTAGGTCGTCACGCCGTTTACGGCCTTCCCGACCCGCGAGATGCTCTCGACGGTGCCGCCGTACTTCCTGCCGGGGACGGCGTCCACCGTGATCTCGGCCTTCTGCCCCTCGGAAACGCTGACGACGTCCAGTTCGTCGACGGCCGCCTTCAGGCTGAGCGCCGAGCCCGAGCACAGGGTGAACATCGACGCGCCCGCCTTGACAGGGAGGTTCGCCTTGAGCGCCGACGAGGTGACGATGCCGTCGCTGGGCGCTACCAGCGCGCCCGCGTCCTGTATCTGCTGGGCGTACACGAGCTGCTCCGCCTTCTGTGCCCGCTGCGCCGTCAGGCCCGTGTAGCTCTCCGAATCGGGCAGGTTCCCGATCCTGAGCAGGGAGGTGCCGCGGTACACTTTTTCGTTCTCGTTGACGTACACGCTCTTTACGGTCCCGCCCGGCGCGGTGACGGTGATGGGGCGGTTCACGGCGAGGTCCCCGCTGCCCAGCTCCGTTTCGTTAAGGAACGCGGCTGCCTTTGCTCCGGGCTTCGGTCCGTCGTCGGTGATGGTGACGGTCAGGGTCTTTTTGTCGGGCGCTATCGCCTGCACGGTCCCGTCGTAGGTCCCGGCGTCCTGCACGGTGACGCGCAGCGCCTCGCCCACGGCGGGGGTAGCGGCGTCCTTTTCCGGGGTGAAACTGAAGCTTAGCCTGCCGTCGGCGGAAATGACGAGCAGTGCGCCTTTACGGGCGAGCACGTCGTTGACCTCGTCGTCGGGCTGGACGAAGACCTGCTTCACGCGGCCGGACACCGGCGCCTTTACGGTTTCGGCCGAGTCGCTGCCCGAGCTCAGGTTGGCGATCCTGCGATCGAGCGAGTCTATCTCCGCACGCAGCGCCGAAACGGCGGTGTACATTGTCGAAACGTCTATATCGGCGACGACGTCGCCGGACCTCACGCTCTGGCCCTCCTCTATCCTCACGGCCGTGACGGAAAGGGCGACGGGCGCGAGCACAGGCGTCTCCGAGGCGGCCTCCAGCGTGCCGGACCCGGACACGGTCTTTTTGAGGGTACCGGTCTTGAGCGAAGCGACCTGATAGACGACCTCGGCGTTGGCGGTGGCGCTCCTTCCCGTGAGGCTGATGATGCCGGCGGCGGCCAGCGCTGCGACGACCGCCGCGGCGACGAGGACCTTCGCCGTTTTTTTGCTCCTGAGCTTTTCCCGGAGCCTCCTGCCCTTTTCTTTCAAATCCATGAAGCCGACCTCCGAACGGTTTTTTGCACGGGCCGGGACCGCGCGGTTCACAGCTAGTTTCTGCGTTAGCTTTCCTCATTACTTAACAATTTTATATGGAAATCCATAAAAAATCCAACAATATCGCCTCGTCGGAGCAAACTGCGCTCCGCTCGTAATCCCCTTTGCGCTGCGCGCGTCGGGGATTCGTCGCAACGCTCCGCTCCACCCCACGCGGCAAGCCGCGCGGGGGCTCCGTTGCTCCTCCTCTTTCCACGCAAAGCTGCGGCTTTGCGTGGAGTTGCCTGGGCAGGGCTCCGTAGGAGTTGCCTGGGCAGGGCTTTGCGGGAGTTACTTGGGCAGGGCTTTGCAGGGTTTCCCGGGTGGGGGACCGCGTCCCCGCAACCCTGACTGGGCGCCGGACGTCCGGCGAATCTTTTTTATACGAAAAACATGTGTGAAAATGCCTGGCACTTGACAAACGATCATGGGATATCGTAAAATCAAAATCGTCGCATGTGCCTCCTTAGTCTAGCGGTTAGGACGCCGCCCTCTCACGGCGGTATCAGGGGTTCGAATCCCCTAGGAGGTGCCAGATGGGAAAGAACGAATGACACAATAATGGCCAGTCCAGCCGGGCAGGCCTTTATTGTTTTGTCGGCCTGATCCGCTGCCAGAGGCATATTTTGGTTGGCCCCTAAAAAATTGAAAATTTTGCTCATCGTCGCGCGGCCGCGAGACAAAAATTAAATGTTTCGAAAAAGAATAAAGGATTATGTGCGCCAATGTAAAATAATTACCTCAGAACATAAATACTGTCGTGGAGGGTACAATGTCCGAACGCGCGAACTCTAAGCTCAAGCTCCTGTATCTTATGAGGCTGCTCGATGAGCTTACCGACGAGGAGAACACGATCACTCTCCCGCAGATGATCGAGAAGCTGAACGGTTACGGCATCCGTGCCGAACGCAAATCCATTTACGACGACCTCAACACCCTCCGGCATTTCGGGATGGACATCGCGAGCAAGAAGACCCGTACGCACAACTACTTTTTACGGAGCCGGCGCTTCGAGTTGGCGGAACTCAAGCTCCTTGTGGACGCCGTTCAGTGCTCGAAATTCATCACGCGCAAAAAAGCGGCGGCCCTCATAAAAAAGCTTCAGGGCCTCACCAGCAAAGCACAGGCGAAAAAGCTCGGGCGGCAGGTGTACGTCTTTAGCCGCGTGAAGACGATGAACGAGAGCGTCTGCCATAACGTGGACAAAATACACGAAGCCATACGGAGCGACAGGCAGATCAGGTTCAAACATCACCGGTACGCCGGCGGGAACGTGCGCTGCAGTCGCCAGGCGGAAACGCATTGCGTGAGCCCGTATTTGCTATCGTGGCACGACGAGAACTATTACCTCGTCGCCAATAACGGGCGAAACTGCGGCCTCGCCCATTTCCGGGTGGACAGGATGGCAGGTATCGCCCTGACCGACACGCCGAGGCGGCCCCTTCTGGACCATCTCGACCCGGCCCGGTACTGCGAGCGCGCGTTCGGGGCATTTACCTGCGGCAACGAGCCGGTGAAGGTCGTGTTCGACAACGCGCTGGCCGGAGACGTGATCGATAAATTCGGCAGGGACGTGCAAATGTATGCGGTGGACGACGGTCACTTCGCCGCTTCATTGAACGTACAGGCCAGCCCCGTTTTCCTCGCGTGGCTGTTCCGGTTCGGGGATAGGGCGAAAATCGAGTCGCCCGCGGACGCCGCAGAAAAGATGAAGGCGCTCGCGGCCGGGGTCTTGGCCCAGTACGAATAGCGTGAAACGCGGCCGGTCATTTTAACGGGCTGTTGCGGGCGACGATCGACACGGGAGGGTAGCGACGATGGGCTCTGAGAAGCCGGGTACGATAAAGGACGTGAAAACCCCGGAAGAATTGCGGGCCTACCTGCGGGCGAAGGGAAGCAACCACAGGAACTACCTGCACTACACGAACTTCGCGGGGCTTATCGGGATGGTCCGCTCCGGATATTTCCACCTCTCGAGCGGCGACCGGATGAACGACCGGCAGGAACTGCTAAAGGGGAGCCGGGAGGTCTGGAAAAACACCTTCATCGGGAGCTTCGCCTACGGGCAGAACGAGAACATGGCGATGTGGGGGCTGTACGGGCTGCCCTGGGAGGACGCCGTATGCATAATAGTACCCGGCAGGCAGATGAACGAATGGGTCGACAGCATCGAAGAGGTCTACCTGATCGGGGACGGCGCGACGTACGAGCCGGCCGGGAAACCGTCCGAAGCCGTGCTCACCGACGTCGCCTATGTAGGCGAGCCGCAGGACGGGGAATTCACGGTCAGGCGCTACGACGAGACGCTCAGGGTCACGGAAGGGACGCCGTCGCTCAGGGGCATTAACGAATCGGCGCGGATGACGGGGTATATCAAGAACGACGCGTGGCATTACGAGAACGAGGTCAGGCTGCGCGTGCATTTTAAGCACCGCCGGGGGCTGGGCGCCGTCGCGGTGCGATTCCCCGAAGGCCTGGTGGAGAAAATGACGGTCGTGTTCGGCCCGTGGGCGAAGGAGAACGCGGTCAGAAGGCTGGAAGCGAGGATAAAAGAGATACTGAAAAGCGAAAACGGCCTGCCCGGCAGGGAAAGCGGTTATACCGGCCTCGTGAGCTACAACACGGCCTGCCGGTACTGCGTGGGCGGGGCGTTCAGGCGGGCGGTCGACCCGCTTGCGTGAAGCCGCGAAAGGCCGAATACGGCCGACGCCCCGCGGCCCGTTGCGCCGCCGTGCACAAAACCGTTATAATCGATATATCACGAATCAGCGAGGATGCCATGCGTTTGTTCGTTGCGATCAACTTCAGCCCGGAACTGAAGGACCATCTTGAAAACACGATAGAGGACTTGAAGGCCGCCGGAGCGAAAGGGAACTTCACGCGCCGTGAAAACCTGCATCTCACGCTCGCGTTCATCGGCGAAACGGACAGGGCGGACCCGGCTGCCCGGGCGTTGGAAGCCGTAGAAGCCGCGCCCTTCGAGTTGCGTACAGGCGGCATCGGGTGGTTCAGGCGGCGCGGCGGATACCTTTTCTGGGCGGGGGCGGAACCAACCTCGCCGCTTCTGCATCTGCACCGGAGAGTCTGCGCCGCGCTCACGGCGCAGGGCTTCGGGATCGAACAAAGGGAGTATACGCCCCACATCACCCTCGGGCGCAGGGTGACGGTGCCTCAGGGCTTCGACGCGAAAGCGTCGGTGCGCGCGCCCGGTGCGGCGATGCCGGTGGAGAGTATCGCCCTGATGAAGTCCGAACGGATCGACGGGCGGCTTACATACACGAAGATTTACGAAAAACCGTTGACGTAAGTGAAACGGTCGAATATGCTGGAAGACGGGGCATAACGCCTGATTTCGCCCCGGACGGGGACGAGTCATCCCCGTTGCCGGCCTGCGGGCTGCAGGCGTCGAAAGAAAAGAATAACGGGCGAAACGCCCGGGCAATAAGAGGAGATCGTATATGGCTGAATTTATCGAGATGCGTCCCGAGGAATTCGAACAAAGCCCGTTCAGGCTCATCGGGACGGACTGGATGCTGATAGCGGCAACGATGGGCGGCAGGACGAACGCGATGACCGCTTCCTGGGGCGGCCTGGGGCGCCTGTGGAACAAAAACGTCGCTTTCGTCTTCATCCGGCCGCAGCGTTTTACGAAGACCATCGTAGACGGGGCGGAAACGTTCTCGCTGACGTTTTATGACGAAGGCTACAGGAAGCTGCTGGGGTATATGGGGTCGGTGTCGGGCAGGGACGAAGACAAGATCAAAAATTCCGGTCTGACCCTCCTTCAAGAAAAAGGCACGCCCTATTTTAAGGAGGCAAAGGCCGCGATCCTGTGCAGGAAGCTATACGCGCAGGACCTGAGGCCGGAGTGCTTCCTCGACGGCACGCTCGACGCACAGCATTACCCGGATTCCGACCACCACACCCTGTATATCGCCGAGGTGACCAAACTGCTCGTAAAGGCGTGAACAAATGGGCGATACGGCGAAAAACCCGGCGCAAACGGTATGCGCCGGGTTTTTTATTGGATGAACCGGCGCTTCATGCCGGCAACGGCCTGGGTTCGACCCCGTGGGGAGCCGACAAGCGCCGGATACGTGGCCGCTTTTAAGCCCTATCAGGACTCGGTCATCGTGCCGCCGTTCACGTGCAGTACCTGCCCCGTGACATACCCGGAGTCGTCCGACGCGAGGTAGACGTAGGTCGGGGCGAGTTCGAAAGGCTGCGCGGCGCGTCCTAGCGGGGTGTCCTTCCCGAACTGCTCTACGTCCTCAGGCGAAAAGCTGGAGGGGATGAGCGGCGTCCATACCGGCCCGGGCGCCACGGCGTTGACGCGGATGCCGTTTTTGGCGAGCGACAGCGATAGCGAGCGCGTGAGGGACACGATGGCGCCCTTGGTCGCGGAGTAGTCGATGAGCGTCTCTTTCCCCTTGTAGGCGGTGACGGACGAGGTGTTGATGATCGATGCGCCCGCGTTAAGGTGGGGGAGCGCGGCCTTGATCATATGGAAATAGCTCAGCACGTTGGTCGAGAACGTGATGCCCAGCTGCTCGGGCGTGATGTCCTCGATGCTGTTTCTAGTGTACTGCACGGCCGCGTTGTTGACCAGGATGTCGATGCGGCCGAAAGCGTCCATCGTCTTTTGTATGACCATATCGGCGGCGGTGTGGTTCTTGAGGTCGCACGGTATGGCGATGCAGCGCCGCCCCAGCGCCTCGACCGCCTGCACGGTCTGCTGCGCGTCGCCGCTCTCCTGCAGATAGGCTATCGCGACGTCGGCGCCTTCCTTGGCGAACGCGATCGCGACGGCCTGGCCGATACCGCTGTCGCCGCCGGTTATCACCGCGATGCGGTCGGTGAGTTTGCCCGCCGCGAGGTACTGCGGGTTGTCGGTCATAGGCCTTGGCCGCATCGGGTCGGTGGTGCCGGGGTGTGTGTCCTGATGCTGCTGCGGGAAGCTCCCGGGCATGGGTATCGTGGGGTTCGGGTAGGTGGATGTGGTGCCGGGCATGGATAACAACTCCTTTTTCTGTGTAGGATGTCCGCCTTTTTGTCGCAGTATTCCGCCGTAAACAGGCGCAAATCGTTCTATTAATAGTGCCGGTCCTTTTGCGGCCGGGAGCCGGGCTTCATCCGATCCCGCATGATGACCCGGCGCTTCGGTCGCCAACGGAAAAGTTGGACAGGGATTATATGCCAATTTATAATGTAATCATGGATTGGGGAGTGAACCCTTGCTTAAAGCGGATCTTAAACTGCTGAACAGGGAATACTGGCGCGGGCACCGCTCGCTGGTGCTGGGGTTTTTCGCGGTCGCGCTCGTTTATTTGTTTATCGCGTGGGGCCTGGGGCTGGACATCTTCGCCCACAGCGATTACGACGCTTACACGCTCCAGGCCCAGACGTGGCTAAAGGGCAGCATCGCGCTCGACCAGGACTATTCGTGGCTGGAGATCGCGCGATACGGCGGGCAGTATTTCGTCAGCTNNTCCCGCCGTTCCCCGCCGTCGTGATGGTCCCGTTCGTGCTGGCCTTCAATGGGGCTACGCCCAGCTTGTTGGTGGTCTTCCTCTATTTCATGGCCAGCTACGTCGTGGGGTACGCCCTGGCGCGGCGGTTAGGTTACGGGGACGCCTGGGCTGCGTGCCTGGGCGCGTTCCTCGTGCTTGGATGCAACATGCTCGAAGTCGCGCATTACGGCGGCGTGTGGAACATGGCNNCGTTCTACCTGATGACATCAAGAAGGCGCAAAGCCTGGCACGCGTCGCTCATATGCATCGCGCTGGCCGTAGGGTGCCGTCCGTTCCAGGCGTTCTACGTCCCCGTGCTCGTGTACATGCTCACCAAAAAGCTCCCGAAAGCGGAGGGCCAAAGCTGGCCTAGCGTGAAGGCGCTGCTCCCGTACCTCCTTGCGCCGGCGGCGATCGCCGCGGCCTACTGCGTATACAATTTCGTCCGTTTCGGCGACATACTCGAGTTCGGGCACAATTACCTTCCGGAGTTCGTCGAGGCGCCGCACGGCCAGTTCAGCCTGAACTACGTCGGGACCAACCTGATGAACATCCTGCGGTTGCCTTATCTGGAAAACGGGCGGCTGGCGTTTCCCATCTTTTCCGGTTTTGCCTTCTTCATCGCGAACCCGATCTACCTCATCTGGGGCCGGACATGCGCATGGGCCGCCGTAAAGCGCAGGATAAAGGCGCAGGAAGCGCTTTTGATCGCCGCTTTCCTCGCGCATTTTTTCGTGATGCTGATGCACAAATCGTTCGGCGGATGGCAATTCGGCACGCGCTACCTGTGCGATNNCGTCACCGCCGCCGTCATGATTTTCGCCGTGGCGTTCAACATCTACGGCGCGGTCGTTTTTCATGTTTTGTCATAATGCGTCCGGGGTTTTGTCGTTATGTTTATGGTTGTTACCTGATTTTGGTTTATACATTATCATGATCATTACGACAGGAAATCAGTTATAATGAAATATAGAACAAACTTTCGGGTGAAACGAATGGAACGGGGACAGGGATACGGCAGAAAGCTTCTTTTCCTGAGGAACTGGGACATCGGCGCAGGGGAGCATGCGCGCCTCGCCGTCGAAGAAATGGTCGAGGCCGTTAAGGCTGCGCTGCAGCCCTCCGCGGAACGGGCTTTCGACTTTAAAGTAGTCGTGAGCGAACTCATCAACAACGAGTTCATGCACGGGCGGGGCGGGAACGTACGGGTGAGCGTAGCGGCCTATTCCTCGGGGCACGCAGAACTGTGCGTGTACGGGTCGAACCACGGTTTCTCCATCGAGAAGGAGCTTGAAAGACGAAAAGGCCGGGAGGACGGCTGGCTCGACGAGAGCGGGCGCGGGCTTGTGCTGGCGGCCGCGCTCTGCGAGACGCTGAGAACCGAAACCGACGACAGCGGCCGCGTCGTGCGCGCGCGCATCTGGATGGGAGACTGATTTTGCCGATAGCCTTCCGTTCGAACCGTGATATAATATCCGTAAGCGTGAATAATGGTATTAACGTGTGAATACATTCAATGAAACGGGGGGAATCAGGTGAGTGCCAAACGTTTGGAAGGCGACGTCGCCGTCGTGACAGGCGCCGCCTCGGGCCTGGACAGGGGGATCGCCCTGGAACTGGCGAAACACGGGGCCGCCGTCGCCTGCTGCGACATCAACGTCGAAGGGATCGAGGAGACCGTACGGCTCATCAGGGAAGCCGGGGGCGAAGCGTTTCCCATGAGAATCGACGTGACCGATTCGGGCTCGGTGAAGGACGCCATGCGCCGGATCTACGAAAAGACGGGGAAGATCACGATCCTGATAAACGGAGCGGGCGTCGTGAGGTTCAACCCGATAGAGACCTGCAGCGACGAGGAATGGGACTTCGTGATGCGCACCAACATCACGGGGTACTTCTATTGCCTGCGCGAGGTGTACCCGTATATGAAGGCGAGCGGCGGCGGAAGGATCGTGCAGCTCTCTTCCACCTCGGCAAAAAGCGGCTCGAGTTTCGGCGGCCCGCATTACACGGCGGCCAAGGGC
>DCTV01000047.1:0-307 GCA_002329665.1 Christensenella sp. UBA1431 | reverse complement strand
CGCGTCAACACCATCTGCCCGGGCATAGCGGATACGCCGATGGCGTACGAGCCCGACTCTCCGGAGGGGTCGCTCGAAAAAATGATCAGCAACATACCGATGGGACGCTTATGCCAGCCCGAGGACATCGCGGGGGGCGTGATGTTCCTCGTATCCGACGAGAGCCGTTACGTCACGGGGATAACCCTCGACATCACCGGCGGACGCTACGTGTACGGGAACTGATCCGAAACCGTACGAGGAGCCTTGTGCGTTTCGGGGCATTTCAACAAGGATATAACAGTGGGGAAAGGCGCGGCAACGCGCC
>DCTV01000068.1:259-2592 GCA_002329665.1 Christensenella sp. UBA1431 | reverse complement strand
AGGCGCACGTCCTCTTTCTTTACGCCCGGCATTTCCGCCTCGACGGTGTATTCGTTATCTTTTTCCTGCACGTCCACCCGGAACGTGTCCCGCATGAGGTGCCTCCCCGGGAACCACGGATCGAAAAAATCGTCGAGCATGTTGAAGAAACCGTCGACCCCGAAGGGCCGAAGGCCCCTGTTCCTGTTGGTGGGTACGAGTCTTTGCATCGAGCACAACTCCTTTCAAATGGTGTTTGGCCTAGGATAGGTTTTGTTTTTTGAGGGGATTTCATACGCGCCGCGCGGTGCATTGACGTGCACCGCGTCATGTGGGAGAATGAGGGTGCGAACAGAAGGAGCCGGACAGGACGCGGAAAAAGGAGGGGAGCCCGATGGAAACCGACCGCAAGGTCCAGACGATCGCAAAGGTAACGAAGGTGTTCGTCCCCGTGCTCATCGCAGTGGCCATCGTCGTGATATGGCACATCAAGACCGGCGAGGAACAGACGGCGGGCCCTTCGCCGCAGGAATCCTGCCTGATTGCCTCTAAGGCTGACCTTCCGAAGTGGAAGGCTTACNNGGCTGCCCGTAATCGTCGCTTTCGGCAGGGGGTCAAAGGAGATGCTGCCGGTGCTCATGGACCTAAACGCCGAGTATCGGGGCAGGGCGCTCATCAAGTACGTAGACCTGGCCGAGTATCCGGACGCCGCCGAGGATTTCCCGGTCCCGGTGGTGCCGGCGCTGTTCTTTTTCGATAAGGACGGCGGACCGTTCGTCCCGGGGGACCCGCAGGCGATGGGGATGACGATGCATTCAGACGGCGGCGATCACGTCCTCACGGTGCATCTGGGCGGCATGACCGCCCGGCAGATCAGGGCTGTCCTGGCGGAGATGGGCGTGCAATGATCGACATCATGGAACCTTGGAAAAAGAAGGTTGCCTTCATCTGCGTGCACAATTCGTGCCGCAGCCAGGTCGCCGAGGCACTGGGGAGACTGCTTGCCATAGAAAGAAAGGTGGCCGGGATGAAGGAAAGAATGCGGGGTGGATAACGATGCTATCCGACGGGTTGACGCAAATGGAAAGAAAAAACCCTTTTCAAGCGATGAAAAGGGTTTTGAGAGATATGTGTCGCAAGGTATCGACTGTTCTTTCAGATGGTCGTATTGCACCGCGTTACCGCGACGATCTTGTCGATGGGGAAAACGGTAACTGTTGCAAATCGGCATCCGGACCTGCATCCTCCCCCGTTCGTGCACGAAACGAGTTTGACACAATCACAGCTCACATGGGTTAGGAGTCCGGTAAAACCACAGGTATTACCGCATCCCTCAGTGTAGATAGTAACAACGTTATCTTCGTATTCACAAAGCGCATTGACCAAGCAACTGCTCACACCGTCGGCTGACATTATCATTTGCCTCCTTTAATTATTGGATTTTGTCGCAAGCACCAATACATGCTTTTCGTATAGATCGTGACTGCACGCCCGGGCCTCCCGACAAATTCCAATCGGGAACGTTATCATCATCGCCGAAGAATACTGTCCCCGATTTCATTCCTTCACAGGAATCCGTTACCTTTACATCATATGTCCGGCAGTGTTCTTTGGTTCTATAGGGGTCTTGCCCGAAACTCTCTCCGGCAGTTTCCCGTATATAGGAAAACCGCGCGAATCCGATCGTGGGCAGGTATGTGTCCTGCGGGCCGATTCCGCCCGCATCGCAGCGGAAGGCGTTCCCCATGCATAGCTGCGGCCTTGTCCGCCGCCGCTTTCGGCCATGCCGGAATAAACGGCGCGGTTTACATATACAATAAGGAGAACGTTAAAGAGGGGAGAACACGCTTATGGGATGCGAACATATCATGGTGATCCGTATCAGGAAAAGGACCGACAAGGCGCCGACCGTCCAGACCGTGCTCACGGAGTTCGGATGTTCCATTAAGACGAGGCTGGGGCTGCACGAAACGGACGACNNTGCTCGGAAACGGGCATACTGATCCTCCAGCTCTGCGGCGGCGGATACGCGGAGCTCGAAAGCGCCCTCAACGAAATCGAGGGCGTAAAGGCCAAACTCGTAGAACTCGACTGAGGGGCGCCCGACGGCATTTTGGCGCAGAATCTGCTTTTAGCCAGGCGATCGTGCCCAAACCGTATTCTTGCCGCTAGGGAAACCGCGGAAATCCAGCGAACAGGCCTTTTTGAATCGGCCTGTTCGCCGCTCCTTTTGTCCTTGATTTATGTCCGTTTGTTCATGTTATAATAGAAAAGCGGCATGTGGGATCTATGTACCGTCTTGCGGCAGAGCGGGAAAGAACGGCCACGCTGTCCGTTCTTCACGCGGGCGACGC
>DCTV01000068.1:0-157 GCA_002329665.1 Christensenella sp. UBA1431 | reverse complement strand
GAACGGCGCCGGGAAGACCACGACGATCAAGATGCTCGTCGGCATACTCAAACCGGACAGCGGGAGGATCGCCATCAACGGCATAGACTTCGAGAAATCGCCGATAGAATTAAAATCCATCATCGGGTACGTGCCCGACTCCCACGACATCTACGAC
>DCTV01000025.1:546-25259 GCA_002329665.1 Christensenella sp. UBA1431 | reverse complement strand
CGGTGTGGAGTTTGCTCCGACGAGGGAGCGCGAAGCGCAAAGGGGATTATGAGCGAAGCGGAGTTTGCTCCGACGAAGGTTCCGGCACCACCGTCTCCACCACCACCGTCGTGTTCCCGTGTTCGCGGTTCTCCTTGGCGAGCTCCCGTTTCAGTTTCAGCGCCTTATCCACCGGCTCCATCGCCTTGGAAATGTCGGTTTCCGCCTGCATCAGCCCTTCGGCGGCGCGCAACAGCGCCCGCGTGACGGCCTGTTCGCAGGCTTTCAGGGCCGCCGCCTGGTCTTTCCCGCGTACGTGGGCAAACGGCGCCGTAGCCTCCTTCGGTTTGGGGGAGACCGCCGCCTTTTGGGGCCTCCTCCAGCCTTCCTTGTTCGCGCGCCTGCTCACAGCGGAGCGGCTCACGCCGTGTTCGCGCGCCGCCTGCGCCAGCGTCATCCCCGCTTCGACCCGGCTCCGTATCCGCTTCCAGACTCCGCGCTTTATTTTCCCCTTTGCTTTGGATTTCCCGGCCATCACCGCACCCCCTTATAACCATCCAGTGACAATCGCGCCGGGCCTTTTGCCGCACGCCGCATTTGCGCTTTACATAACGAAAAGGTTTATGTACAATAATACTGATAAATGTGTACCCCTTACCGGCTTTTGCCACCCTTATTATACGGCCTTGTCCGTTAAAGGCGTGGTACCCATGAAATACGGAGGGCAGCTTCCATGAAAAAAACAAGTGCCGTTCTCGCTCTGCTCCTGTGCGTCACATTCTTGCTGGCCGCCTGCGGCGGCGCCGAGCCTTCCCCCATAGTCGGGAAATGGACGGACGAAACCACGGGGATGACCACGATGGAATTCCTTGGCGACGGTTCCCTGAAGATGTACGTGCTGGACAAAGAGGCCATGACGGCGACCTACAAAGTGGACGGCGATAAGCTTACCATACTGTCCTCGGAGGGCATCGAAACCAAGGCGACGTTCAAGGTCGACGGGAACAAACTCAGCATCACCGACCCCAATGCGGACAAGACGATGGTCTACATCAGGCAATAGGATAAACGTATGGCGTGGGCCCGGCAAAGCATGAAGCCGGGCTTTTCCCTGCCCCTCGACCCTCTCAACGCAAAGGCAAATTTTCCGCTGCGCCATGTTTACATTCCCAATTTTTGCATATACAATAGGTAAAGACAAAAGGAGGGAACCTGCATGTCGAAACGGTTGTTGGCCCTGGCGCTCGTGCTTTTGGCCGCGTTTGCCCTCGCCGCATGCGGCTCTGACACCATCGTGGGCAAATGGAAAGACAATATCCTCGGGGTGACGATCACGGAATTCACCCAGGACGGAAGAGTCATCATCGAGGTGCCTTCAACGTCGCAGAAACTCGAGGGCACCTATAAAATAGAAAACGATAAGCTCACGACCCGGTCGGACAAAACCAAGCGAACCTACACCTTCGTTATCGAGGGGGATCAGCTCAAACTCACCGACAAATCCGGCAAAATAAGCACATACACGCGGCAGTGACACGCCCCCCTACCCCGATTACAGACCGCCCCTTACCCGGGGCGGTTTTTTTCTGCCCGCCTGCGTCGCGGGCGGACCGTTTCTTAATCGGCCGTTCCTACGAATAATAGTATACACCCGCCGCACGGTGGCAAACGCGGGCAAAACGCCCGTGGCCTTGGGGAAAGTCTACGAACAACTCTTTTGGAGCCTCTCTATTTTGTCCAGCATCCGTCTGCGGACCGCTTTTAAAGCGTCGACTTCGCGCGGCGACTGCATCTCACTGTTGTACGCCGCGACCACGTCCCGCCAAGTCATGTGCTCGATATAGTATTTCCTGGCCACGAACCGTTCCCTTTCATCCAGGGCGCTGAGCAGCGCGTCCAGCTTCCTGAGCATGTACCGCCTGCTTTCCAGCTTGGCGGCGAGCCGGGCACGTCCGCCGTGGACGCCTTCCTCCTGCCCCGCCATCCCGTCCCCTACAGCCGGATTCCCGTACGCGGCGGCGCCGGCCTGCCCCTTGGTCCACAACAGGTTCAGTTCGTTTTCCAGGTACGCGACAGAAGCCTTTATCTCGAGATACTCCCTCAGTCCCTGCTCAACGTCCATCGAACAAACACCTCCAAGCGAGATTGATGTTATGGCCGGCCTTTGGACTCCGTTTCGCCTTTTTCCGAAAAAAATCGTTATTCTGCACGCCGCCAAACGATCAAATAAAAAATGACACGCGCCGCGTCATCAGCCGGTTTCCTGAACAAAGACTGTAGCAAGGTTTGATTGAGCGAGACGTTTGGTCGAATGGCCGGCCGCCCTGAACCGAACGCTGCAGGGCGGCCTCCCATCCTTAAAGACATGGCCTGTCAGCAGCCTGTGCACTCATAATCTGCGGATAAAGAAATGAACTCTGTCTTAAATAAAAACCTAACATGATACACCGGCGGCGTCAAGATTCCCGGTTACCCGTTTTGTGAAAACGCCCCGGCGAACGTAAACGTTCGGTGAAAATCGGATGCCGCCGCGTGGCCGCCGAATTCCCGGAATACTTGACGGTCGATTCATTCAATAAACCGGCGCGCCTGCCGCCGGCCGGAATAAGCCGGATTTTCTTTACATAAGCCCAAAACGGTTGAATCCCCCATGCACTTCATATACAATCATACTTGGCAGTGCAATTAAGGAGGAAAAACACGAAGGATGAAATGCTCAACTGAATGTGTGGCCTGCATCGTCAACGCCCTGAACCTGGTCATGGACCGGTTCGTTCCGGAAGAAAAAGACAGGATTCGCGAAATGCAGGCCATGCTCCGGCATCTTTGCGGATTCGATTTCGAGAAGACCCCGGCCGCGATGTGGCGCTACCTGTGCGAAAACACTCCCCGGCTCAGCGGCGGCGCGGACCATTACGCCGAACAGAAATCGGCGGACAACCGGAACATGCTCGCAAAATACGACGATTTCTACGCCGAGGTCAAAGCGCACCCCAAGCCGTTACACGCCGCGGTGCGCCTCGCGATCTGCGGCAACATCATCGACTACACTCCCAACCACGGGATGGACATGGACGCCGTGGTGAAAAACGCCATCAACAGCGAACTGGCGATAGACCACGTGGACGAGATGCTCCGCGCGATGAAAGAGGCAAAACACGTGCTCTACCTGACCGACAACGCGGGCGAGATCGTAACCGACAAGCTGCTCATCGCCCTGTTCATCGAAGAGGGCATCCTAAAGCCGGAACAGATTACCGTGGCGGTCCGCAAAGGGCCCACCCTCAACGACGCGACGATGGAGGACGCGGTGGAAGTCGGGCTGACGGACCTCGTTAAGGTCATCGACAACGGGGACGTCGTGCCCGGCACGGAACTCGACCACTGCTCCCCGGCTTTCCGGGAGCATTACGAAAACGCGGACATTATCATCTCCAAGGGGATGGGCAACTTCGAGTCGCTGCACTCCGCGAAGGGAAAGGCCATCTTCTTTTTGCTGGTCAACAAATGCAGCAACGTGGCCCGCGTGCTGAATCTGCCCCTGCAAAGCTTCGTCTGCATGGCAAACTACCTGTAGGATAAGCCCCGATGAAACAAACGAACGCCGAAAAGGCGGACGCGGCGAGCTCTTTCACCCGCTGACGGATTTACACAACGACTGCAGAAAGGCGGTATGAGTCTATGAAAACGATCTTCGAACCCTTTGCCATCGGACCCGTGACCGTCAAAAACCGTATCGTGCGCAGCGCCACGCTCGAGCGCCTGGCCGAAAACGGCCGCATCACCCCCGCCGTCGTCGACGTGTACGAGACCCTCGCCAGGGGCGGCGCGGGCCTTATCATCACCGGCATGGCCGCCGTCGGACCTTACGCCGGCGTCGGCCCGACCATGATCGAAGCGCATCATCCGGAATTCGTAGGGGAAGCGCGCCGCCTCACCGACGCCGTACACCGTCACGGCGCCGCCGTCGCGCTGCAGGCCGCGCACTGCGGGCTCAGGGCCGAGCCGGACGCGGACGGCTTCGTATGGGGCCCGTCTCCTTTGCCGGGGACGGCGAATTCGCGCGCGCTCACCGCGGAAGGCATCAGGCGCGTCGCGGCCGCCTTCACGGACACGGCCCTTCGCGCAAAAGAAGCCGGTTTCGACATGATACAGCTGCACGGGGCGCACGGCTTTTTGCTCAACCAGTTCCTCTCGCCCCACTTCAACAGGCGCGAAGACGGGTACGGCGGCTCGTTCGAGCACCGCGCGCGCATGCTCTTTGAGGTCTACGGCCGGGTGCGCGCGGCGGTGGGCCCGAACTTCCCCGTGATCGTCAAGCTCAGCTGCAGCGACTTCCTGCCCGACGGCCAGACGGAAGACGACTTCCTGCGCCTGTCACGCCGGCTGGGTGAACTGGGCATAGACGCTATCGAGGTGAGCGGCGGCCTGACCGCCGAAAAGGAAACGTCCCCCATCCGCCCCGGCATCGACAGCCCCGAAAAGGAAGCCTATTTCGCCCCCGCCGCGAAAGCCCTTGCAAACGAGGCGCCGTTCCCCGTCATCTCGGTCGGCGGCTACCGTTCCTACGGCGTCGTGCGGGACGTCATCGAAAACAGCGCCGTCGCCGCCGTCGCCCTCTGCCGCCCGCTGATCGCGGACCCGGACCTCCCCAACCGCTGGCGTTCGGGCGATACGGCAACGTCGGAGTGCATCTGCTGCGGGCGCTGTTCCAAGCCGCACGGGCATTTCTACTGCAAACAAAAAATGGCCGGACGGTCCTAGAAAAGGGCGCCAGCATGGAATTCGAACTGCGGCCGTGGCGCCTTAGCGACGCCGGGAGCGTCGCGCGCTACGCCAACAACAAAAAGATCGCGGACAACCTCAGGGACGCGTTCCCGCACCCCTATACCGAAGCACACGCCCGCGCCTTCATCGGCGCCTGCCTCCGGGCCGGCGGGGAGCGAAACTGCTTCAGGGGCCGTATCGGTGGACGGGGAGGCCGTAGGGAGCATCGCCGTAACGCTCAAGGACGACGTGTATCGCAAAAGCGCCGAACTCGGCTACTGGCTCGCCGAGCCCTACTGGAACAGGGGCATCATGACGGAGGCGGTGCGGCGCATCTGCCGCCACGCCTTCGCGGCGTACGACATCGTGCGCATCTTCGCGGAGCCGTTCGCCTGCAACACGGCCTCGCGCAGGGTCCTCGAGCGCGCGGGCTTCACCCTGGAAGGCGTAATTAAAATGAGCGTATATAAAAACGGGCGGATGCTGGATTCCTGCATCTACGCGCTCCTGAAAGAAGAAATATAAGACTTCCTCTCGCCGGGGCGCTTCCACCCCTCTCCCGTATGAGCCCTCCCGTACCGGTGTCTGCTTTATGCCCATTGTATTTGCGCGGGAGGGGCAGGGCCGGGCATCACATCAAGCCGTTAAGTCCCCGGAAGATTCGGAAACCGCAATCCCCTACATCCGGAACGCGCCCCGCGCGGGCAAATTTTAGCGGCCGGGTCCGGCGGGAGGCGGCTTTTTACGGCCGCCATACTTTATAAACCCTGAAGGCCATAGACTATAGAGAGACGGTCTTTTGGGGGGATTGCCATGCGGGTCATTAAGATTTTCAATGCAAAACGAGCGGCCGTTATTGCGTTTTGCGCGGTCTTGTCCGTGTTGGCGTGTTTAAGGTCCGGAATACTGGTCGGCAGTGAAACCGACGTATCCGGGACGTTTTCGCAGGCATCGGAATATGAGGTAAGGAGCCGGTTGCTGATAGAAGCCGTGAACAAGGTCGGAGTATGCGAACCCGAACGGGCCGTAAATGTGTGGGCAAACGGTTTGATGCAAAGAAACGCGGCCATGCAGTATTCGGTAATGACCCGTGCCCTGAAAGCGCAATACGTGAAGGATCTGGAAATCAGCGCTCCCAACTGGGTAACCGGCGTCTCGAGTCCCTGGATAAACGGCTATGAGGTTTTGAAGGCCCAAAAACAAAACGATAACAGCTATCTTTTTGAGCTCCGGATTTCTACCGCTTCGTCGGCGGGCCCGGCGGGGGACTACAACGCGAAGCTGGCTGTTACGCGCGAAGACGGGTTTTGGCGTATAGCCCGGTTGTCGACGGATGAGGGTTTGTTGCCCTATACAGGATTCAGGGATACAAAGGCAGGAACATCGGCGCTGCTGGCGGATTGAGGCGAAACAGGACCCGGAGATGCTCCTTAAATCCGCACATCGAAAGATGCCGGAAGCCGGCGGAAGTGTTGGCGGCTGTCTGTTTTGTGATTAAGAAATAATCCCGATCCGACCACGCCGCAGAGCAAACAAGCAACGGGACGAAATCGCCGATACGCAAAAGCCGGCGCAAACTTACTGTTTGCGCCGGCGCCGGATGCAATCCCGCTTTGCTATTAGAACACGCGCCTGCCGCACACGAAGTTGCGCCTCCAGTACGGCCCGAACGCTCCGATCACGACCCTGCCCCTGCTGGATGAAGCGTGGACGAACTGGCCTCCGCCAAGGTAGATGCCCGTGTGGCTCACGCGCGAACTCCTGTCCGACTTGAAGAAGATCAGATCGCCCCTTCTCAGCGCCCCGACGCTGCCGACCCGCTGCCAGGACGATACCTGGCTGAACCCGGCCGCGTTGAACCGGCTCACCCGCACCCCCGAGTGGTTGAGCGAGTAGTAGACCAGGCCGGAGCAGTCGAACGATCTGGGCCCCGTGGCGCCCCAGACGTACCGGTCCCCAAGCTGCCCGAGGGCGACCGATACCAGGCCTTCCGCGCCCGATCCGCCGCTGTATCCGGAGGACCCGTTCGACGGCGTCGCGGGCTTGGGCTTCGGCGCGGCCTTCGCGTTGGGCGAGAACAGCACGTCCCGCGACTGCGTGCCCATCTTCGCGTCCACGAACAGGCCGTTGACCTTCTGGAACGAGCGCACGGCCTTTTCCGTCTCGTCGCCGTATCTCCCGGTGGCCGTGCCTTTGAAGTAACCGAGTTCCTTGAGCCTTAGCTGCATGTTCTTTACGTCCAAGCCGATGTTCCCCGGATAGATCGTGTACATCTTGGCCTCGTCCGAGTAGAGGAGCTTGAGCGTCTCCTCCCCCGCGATGCCGTCGACCTGCAGGTCGTGGCACCTCTGGAACAGCTCGACCGAAAACTCCGTGACCGGCCCGTAGAAGTTGGTCACTTCGTCGTTCTCGAAGTATTCGAGTTCCATGAGCCGCGACTGGAGGCTGGCCACCTGCGGATTCGTCGCCCCGATTTCGAGGCGGGGACCCGTGAATATGGACCGCATGAGCTGCGCCTGTTCCAGGCTCTTTACGGGCACGTCCACCGTCACCCCCGGCAGCACTTCGAGCGCCGCGGTGTCGTTTGCATCGCTCCCTTCGGCGTCGGGGTCCGCAGCCGTGTTCCCGTTGACCTTCACGCCTTTGAGTACCGAAACGTCGTCGATTTTTTCCTGGATCTCCTGGCTGTCGACGCCGGGCAACACCAGCGAGTCTTCAAGGTCGTCGGTGCCCTCGGCAAGGACGGTCCCCGCCGGGAGCAGCAGGGCCGCCGCCAGCACGGCGGCCAGCTTCCGCTTCACGCCTCTGCCCGTTTGGAGTCCGCAAACGCCTTTTTTTCGCCCGGGGCCTTCATTTATACCAATCATGTTTTCCTTTCTTTGCCATTTGCTCAGGAAATATTAAGAAAGTATTACAATGGTATTATAACCAAAGCGTAACGGAAACGCAAAGCTTTTTTCCTTGTTTTACAAAAAATCCTTTTTTTGGGGGCTGTATATATAACCGCCGCCGGAACACAGGCAGGGGCCCGGCCGAATCAGTCGGCCGGGCCCCTGTTAATAAGCCCTCCTACGCGTTCAAAGCCGCGGCAACGTCCTTTGCGAGAGCGCGCGCGGCGCCGAGTTCCTCCTCGTTCGGGTTCATCTTGGCCCGGCAGGCGCCCGCGGTCTTCATCCCGAGCTGTTCCATCCGCCCGAGGATGTGTTTCGCCGCCTCCCCGCTCCAGCCGTAACTCCCGAACGAGGCGCCGACCTTGGAACGGCAGACGATCGCCGAAAGGGCGCCCATCCCCTGCCACACCGGTTCGAGCGCGTCCCGGTTAAGGGTCGGCGAGCCGATGATCACCGCGTCCGCCGCCATGGCCATCGCCGCCGCCTCTAAAGCCGGTATCAGCGAAACGTCCTGCACGCGCACGTCGACGCCCTCGCTCTCGAGCTCGGCGGCGATCGCCCGGGCAAGCTTGGCCGTGAACCCGTAACACGAAACGTACCCCACGAACGCGCTTTTCCCCCTGTGCGCGCCGGGCGCGGCCCATTTTTCATACCGCGCCACCGCTCCCAAGGGGTCTTTGTTGAGCACGGGGCCGTGCGACGGGCAGATCACAGAAATGTCCAGGCCGCGCACTTTTTCGCACGCTTCGAGCACGTGCTTCTTGAACGGGCTCATGATGACGTCGAAATAGTATTTCTGCGTTTCAAGCAGTTCCGAGACCGGCATCGCGTCCTCGAAGACGCCGGGCCAGTGGTGGTGGAACCCGAACACGTCCCCCGAGATCAGCGCCCGGCGCTCGGGGATGTAGGTGAACATGGAGTCCGGCCAGTGCAGGAACGGGGCGGAAACGAACCGCAGCGTGACCCCTCCCAAATCGATGCTGTCGCCGTCGCCGACGACCCTGAGATTGAGCGGCTCGTTCATGATCTCCCTGATGAGGAGCGACGCCGCCCTGCTGCATACGATGCACGTTTCGGGGGAGAGTTCAAGCAGCTCGCGGACCGCGCCGGTGTGGTCCGGTTCGGTGTGGTTCAGCACGAGGTAATCGATCCTGCTTGGATCGGCCCCCGCGTCGGCGAGCCGTTCCTTCCATTCCCCGAAAAACCCGGCCTTGACCCCCTCCACGACGGCGCAGGCGCCCCGCCCGCGCACGAAATACGAATTGTACGAAGTCCCGTACTGCGTGGACATGATGACGTCGAACACCCTCAGGTCGGGGTCCTGCGCGCCTACCCAGTACAGGCCCTCATCGATGTTGTATGACTGCATGCGCCCTCCTCATTCTTCCTCGAAATCTTCTTTCCCTACGCCGCATACCGGGCAGACAAAATCATCCGGGAGATCGTCAAACGCCGTTCCGGGAGCGATCTTTTCTTCCGGAAGGCCTTGTGCTTCGTCGTATACCCATCCGCAGACGGTGCAAACATAACGCTTCATCCTGTTTCCCTCCCAAGCATGGTAGTTTTCCTGATACCCTATCCAGTTCAGTATACACCAGGCCTGTCCGAAAGGCAACGCATTTGCGCCGGGGAAAGAGAAACAGCGGTACAAGCCCATAATATTGCTGTAATTCGAAATATTTTCGTGAAATACGGCTTATTCACGCCCCCCTACCGCCTGGTAATACGTTATCTTTACCGTCCGGCTTGATCGCCGGGATGCGGGGGCCTATACTGTATATGTGGAAATAACGGTATTAAAAAAGAGCCCTTCCGGGCCGATTGGAGGATCGCTCATGCCTACGGCCAGGATGAAGCTGCTGCTCTGCGCGCTCGCCGCCCTGCTCTTATTATCCGGATGCGCGCCCGCCGGGGCCGTCTCAGAACCGGCCCTTACGCCGGCCGGCCCGGCCGCGCCGACGCCTTCCGCTGTGCCTTCGCCGCCTTCCGCCGCGCCGCACGAGCCGCAGGGCGAACTGGAAGTCCATTTCATCGACGTCGGCCAGGCCGACTGCATCCTTATAAAGCAGGGGAGCGCCGCGATGCTCATCGACGCGGGCAACAACGCCGACGCATCGGCCGTCGTCGCGTACCTGCGCGGCGCCGGGATAACCAGGCTTGTTACGGTGATCGGCACGCATCCGCACGAAGACCACATCGGCGGCCTGGACGCCGTCCTTCTGGCCTTCCCCGCCGGCAGCGTCATCATGCCCAAAGTCGCCCACACCACCAGGACGTTCGAGGACGTGCTCGACGCCATCGAGGCAAAAGGGCTGAGCGTCACTTCGCCCGTGCCCGGCCGGCGGTTCAGCGTGGGCGACGCGCGGTGCACCGTCCTCGCGCCGCGGTCCGCGGCCTACGGCGACCTCAACGACTATTCGGTCGTCGTGCGCCTGACGTTCGGGGACACCGCGTTCCTGTTCACCGGCGACGCCGGCGCCGAGTCGGAAAATGAAATGCTCTCAGGCGGCCTGCCGCTAGGGGCCGACGTGCTCAAAGTCGGGCACCACGGGAGCAGAACGTCGAGCACGGCGGCGTTTCTGCGGGCCGTCTCGCCTTCGGCCGCCGTCATCAGCGCCGGCGCGGACAACGATTACGGCCACCCCGCCCCCGAAACGCTCGCACGCCTGCGGGACGCGGGCGCGAGGGTATACCGGACCGACCTTTCGGGCACGGTCGTGGCCTACAGCGACGGGCGGACCGTACGCATCCAACCGTGATGGGAGGAAATGCCATGCTTGCAGTCTTAGACCGTTTCGAGGGCGGCTTCGCGCTGTGCGAGTCCCTCGCAGACGGGCGGATGCGGCGCCTCGACCGCTCCGCCCTGCCCCCCGAAGCGAAGGAGGGGGACGTGCTGCGTATCGCCAGGGATTCCGTCACCATCGACAGCCGGCTTACCGAAAAACGGAAAGCGGATATGCAAAAAAGGATGGACAGGCTGTGGAAATGACTACGCGCCCGTCCTGTGCGGGAGGGCCTTTAAAGCGGCGGCGCACAGCGCGGCGCCCAGCATGAGCAGCGCGATCCCGTCGCGGCTCTGCCCGGTCATGGGCAGAAGCGAAGGCACGACCGTATAATCGACGCGCAGCCGCTCGGTCCCCCCTCCGGTCCTGACTTCATATTCCACCCAGCCGCCGCCGGCGTTGCAGGGGGTGAGCACGAGGCCGCCGTCTTCGGCCTCGGCCGAAGCGGTAAGGGCGTAATAGCTCCATTCCCCGCCGGGCAGGGAAGCCCTGAGCACATACCGCCCGCCCGCGTACACGATCGTGTTGTCGGGTATCCCCGTGATGCTGAGCCCGGCCTGTTTCACACGCACTTCGACGGTGTAGGCGCGCGTCTTCCCGCTCTCGGCCGTCACGGTGAAGGCCACGGGCGAGGAAAAGTCGGTCGGCACGCCGCACGCGGGCGAAACAGACGCCCCTTCATGCTCCACCTCGGGAATCAGGCGGGTGACGTCGGTCCCTTCCGGCACCTCCACGAAAACGGCCTGTCCCCGTATGTCCGCCTTCGCGTCCCTTATCCCCCTGAACGAAAACCCTGTCAACGCGCATTTATCGCTCACCGCGTTGACGATAACGCTCAGTACGGCGTATGCCTTGCCGCGGTCTTCCCTCAGCGTGACGCGCGCCTTCCCGCCCGCCTCTCCGGTGAAAGCCGCCGTATACCCGCCCGCCACGGGCCTTGCCAGTCCGCCGTCTTCGAGCGCGAGCGCTTCGCCCTCCGTTTCTATAACGAAGGGCGCGTTTTCGGATTCGGACCCGACGAAGAGTTCCCCGCGTTGTCCTATGTTCATGCCCGCGCCCAGGGGGCGCCCCTCTATCGTCAGCGCCAGGCTGCTCACGCCGTATCCGTGGGCGAGCGCCACGTCCTCGCCGTAATCGTAGGTATCGCCGCGCGCGTTGTTGTCGAACGTGTTCGCGTCGAGATACAAAACGCCCGAGAGCACCAGCAAGGCCGGCCCCTTCCCGTCGGACGCGTTGCGTGTAAAGGCCGAACCGGTCACGTACGTGTGCTGGGCGTGGGCGGCTATGGCCCCGCCTCCGCCCGCCGCGCTATTGAGCGTGAACGAGCAGGCGTCGAAGTTAAGCGGAATCAAGCCGCCCAGGACGTAGACGGCCCCGCCGCCCCCGGCCGCCTCGTTTTTTTCGAACGCGCAGCCGGCAAACGCCACTTCGTTGTCCGCATACGAATCGCGGATCGTCGCGTACACCGCGCCGCCGTACCGCCCCGCGCGGTTTTCAAGGAAATCGCTGTCCCGGATAGCGGCGTTTGCGCCGTCGTTCATCACCGCCCCGCCGAATCCGCTCACGCCGCCTGATGTACGGGCCGTGTTGCGCACGAAAGCGCAGTTTGATACCTCCAGCGTCCCCCTGTACTGGTAGAGGGCGCCGCCCGAATTGTCGGCGAAGTTGTCTGAAAAAACGCAGCGGTCGAGTTTGAGGGCGGCGCCATGGGCAAAGACCGCCCCGCCTGCCGCCGCATCGCCTTCGGTATGGTTAAAGCCCGAAAACGTCGTGTCTTCGATCGTGACGGCCGCATTCTTCACGACCAGCGCGCGGCCGCCGTATCCGCTTTTCGGGCGCAGGGCATGGCCTTTGCCCGAGATCGTGAGGTCCTTATACACCTCTATCTCGCCGTCCGCTTCGAGGTCCCCCGCAATCACGATACGGTCGCCGGGGGACGCGGAATCGACGGCCAGCTTCAGCGCCGCCCAGTCGGAAACCACCCGCGGCGCGGCGCGCGCGGTGCTTGGAAGCATGAAAAGGAAAATCAAAGCAAGGCCGATGGCCGCCTTCTTCATGAGGCCCTCACCCATCCGTACCGGTATTTGTCCGACCGTTATTGCTAGAGAGCGAAAAATGTAGGAATGTGCCGTGATGTGTAGAATCATTGTAATCCATTTTCTTTTGTGCGTCAACAGGAATCCGGCAAAGAAAGGGGGCGGTTTGTCTTAAGACGGGATCGGACCGTATCCCGGCAGGCCGCGGTATGGTATAATGCTGAACAAAGCACGAGGAGGTGTCCCCTTTGAAAAAGAAAATCGAATTCGAATTCCTGCTCTGCGGCGGGATCGTCTCCTTCGTATGCCCCGAATGCGGGAAGAACATCAAGGCCACCACCGACGTGGTCCTGGCAAAGGACCCCCGCTTCAGGTGCCCGCACTGCGACAGCGAACTCGACATCGACGAAGAAGCGTTCTGAAGCCGGCCCGGGTTTGCCGCAGGTTGCGCGGTAAGGGCGCGGCGTACATACCCGCCCCACGGCCGGTGCATACTACGGCCATGGAGGTGAGATCATGGCAAGGAAAAGGAAAAAAGCGAAACGGCCGGCGGAAGAATACCCCCGCGCCGATAAGACCCCCGAGCCTTCGGACATCGTCGACAGGTCTATGGGCGGGCAGTCCGGCAAGGCGTTTAAGGGCTGGCACCCCGACGACGTGTGAACGCCCCGCCCATAAACCATGGGCGGGCGTCTGCGTCCGCCAAACAGAGGGGACGCTCATATCCCGGCGGCGCCCAAAATTTTTTCTTTAAAACCATTTTTCTTCATTGACTTCGCCCCGCTATTCTGATATGCTGTTCTCTAATCTTTAATTTTTAAATGCAATGATTAGAACGCGCGCGGTTTTAAGGCCCAGAGAGGGGATGTGCGGTGCGAATTCCCTGTGAAAAACTGCGTCTGGCGCTATCCTCTAGGAGCAACAGGCCCAAAGGCAACGAGTAGGCCGAGTCGGAGAACCCTCCGTTACCAAAGGCGCGGCATCGGGAGCGCGTTCGTCCCTGTGCCGGTCAGAGTGCATGTGCTTTTTTAAGCATATGAAATTGAGTGGTACCGCGAAGTGAGCCTTCGTCTCAATATCCCTTAAGGAGACAAAGGCTTTTTTGTTTATCCCGCGCCAGTCTTCAATCAAGGGGAGATAGCGCACCGGCGGCATGGGCACGAGCGGCCTCGGCCCCGGCGGCCGGCCACGGCAAACCCATCACCGATTCTGTGTTAATATGCGACGCAATCATTCTTTATGAACGTTGAAGAGGAGGAGTAACCATGAAACAAACGGGCACTAAGATCATGGTCCAGAGCCTGTTGGACCACGGCGTGAACATGATGTTCGGCTTTCCGGGGGGGACCATCCTTCCGTTCTACGATGAACTCTCCGGCTACGGCGACCGGATCACGCACATACTGACCAGCCACGAACAGGGCGCGGCGCATGCGGCGGACGGCTACGCCCGCGTGACCGGCCGCGCGGGCGTAGCGGTGGCCACGTCGGGTCCCGGTTCGACCAACCTCGTGACCGGTATCGCCACGGCATACATGGACTCGGTGCCCCTGGTGGTCATCACGGGCAACGTGCCCTGCACCCTGCTGGGAACCGACGGGTTCCAGGAAGTCGACACCACCGGAATCACGATGCCGATCACCAAGCATAACATCCTCGTCAAGGACGTGAACAGGCTGAAGGAGTCGATGGACCTGGCCTTCACCCTCGCCGAGGAAGGCCGTCCCGGCCCGGTCCTCGTCGACGTCCCCAAGGACGTCCAGACAGCCGCCTGCGAGTGCTGCCCCGCCCCGAAAGCGCCCGCGCCCTCCGGGGACGAAAAAGCGCTGCACCAAGAGCGGGTCGGGAGGTACGAAAGGGAGTTCGGGCCGCAGCTCGACGAGGCCGCTGCGATGATCAACGAAGCCAAAAAACCGATGATCCTCATCGGCGGCGGCGTGGTCCGTTCGGGCGCGTCGGGGCAGCTCCTGCGCCTGGCCGAACTGCTCAACGCTCCCGTGTCCAGCTCGCTGATGGGCCTCGGCGCGTTCCCCGCGTCCCACCCGCTCTACGTCGGGAACGTCGGGATGCACGGCAACGTGGTCTCCAACACTTTAAGCGGAGACTGCGACCTGTTCATCGCGATCGGCACGCGGTTCAACGACCGCATATTCGGCAGCCTCAAGGACTTTTTGCCGGCGGCGAAGGTCCTGCACATCGACATCGACCGGGCGGAGATCAGCAAGAACGTGCTGGCCCACAGGAACCTCGTGGGCGACGCGGGCGTCGTGATGGACGCCCTGACCGGGCGGCTGGAAAACGTTGACCGCTCGGCCTGGACCGGGGAAATCGCCGCGCTGAAAAAAGAAAACACGCGCGCGTTCGAAAAGACGGAAGCGCTCGACCCGCCCGTCATGATGCGCGTTTTGCGCGATAAGATCGGCGACGACGCGACGGTGGTCACCGACGTAGGCCAGCACCAGATGTGGGTCGCGCTGCACGTACCTTTCGAAAAACCGCGCAAGCTGGTCACCAGCGGCGGCATGGGCACGATGGGCTTCGGCCTCGGCGCCGCGATCGGCGCGCAGGTGGGCCTGCCCGGCAACAAAACGGTGCTGGTCACCGGCGACGGGAGCTTCAGGATGAACTGCAACGAACTCGCGACCGTGGCCCACTACAACCTGCCCATCACGATCGTGCTGATGAACAACCGCACGCTGGGCATGGTGCGCCAGTGGCAGACGCTGTTCTACGACAAGCGCTACTACCAGACCACGCTCGATCGGGGCCCGGACTTCGTCAAGCTGGCCGACGCCTACGGCGTAGAAGGCCACCGCATCGACACCCTCCCCCAGTTCGAGGCGCAGCTGGAAAAAGCCGTCAACGCAGGCCGTCCCGTGCTGCTCGACTGCCGCATCGACATCGACGCGAAGGTCAGCCCGATGGTCGGGCCCGGCAGACCCATCACTGATTTTGTGTTAAAATAGGACCGGTCCACGCACTTGAGCAAGGAGGTATACCATGGATAAGCATACGATTTCGGTACTCGTCGACAACCAGTCGGGCGTTCTCGTTCGCGTGGCGAGCCTGTTCAGCCGGCGCGGCTTCAACATAGAAAGCCTGGCCGTCGGCGCCACCCACGACAAGGAGATTTCCCGCATCACCGTCCTCACCTACTGCGACCAGCGCGAACTCGACCAGATCGCGTCCCAACTCTCCAAGCTTGTCTGTGTCCGCGCCGTACAGGTGCTGCCCCCCGACAAGTCCATATCGAGAGAGCTGCTGCTGATAAAGGTGAAGACCGGCAGCGAGCGGCGCACGGAAGTAATGCTCATCGCGACGGCGTTCCGCGCCCACATCCTGGACGTCGCGCGCGAGACGATGACCCTCGAGCTTACCGGCGAGTCCTCGAAGATATCCGCGCTCATCGCCCTCATGGCCGATTTCGGTATCCTCGAGACCATGCGTACCGGGATCGTCGCCCTCGAACGCGACGCCGGCACGATCTACCACACATTACGGGAGGAATGATTAAAATGGCAAAGATGTACTACGAAAAAGACTGCTCCCTCGATTATCTCAGGAATAAAACCGTGGCCGTGATCGGCTACGGCAGCCAGGGTCACGCCCACGCGCTCAACCTCAAAGACAGCGGCGTAAACGTCGTGGTCGGCCTGTACGAGGGCAGCAAGTCCTGGCCCAGGGCCGAGGCGGCGGGGCTGAAGGTCGCCACCGCGGCGGACGCGGTCGCCGAGGCGGACGCCACGATGATCCTCATCAACGACGAGAAACAGGCGCGCCTCTACAGGGAAAGCGTCGCGCCCAACCTCAGGCCGGGCAGCGCGCTCGCCTTCGCGCACGGCTTCAACATCCATTATGGCCAGATCCAGCCTCCCGCCGGCGCCGATGTCATCATGGTCGCCCCGAAAGGCCCCGGCCACACGGTGAGAAGCCAGTATCAGGAAGGCAAGGGAGTACCCTGCCTCCTCGCCGTATACCAGAACGCGAGCGGGCACGCACGCGATATCGCGCTTGCCTACGCCTACGGCATCGGCGGAGCCAGGGGAGGCATTCTTGAGACGACCTTCCGCGAAGAGACGGAGACGGACCTCTTCGGCGAGCAGTGCGTCCTCTGCGGCGGCGTGACGGCGCTCATGAAGGCCGGCTTCCGGACGCTCGTGGAGGCGGGCTACCAGCCCGAGAGCGCTTACTTCGAATGCGTGCATGAGATGAAGCTCATCATCGACCTNNGACCTGTTCGGCGAGCAGTGCGTGCTGTGCGGCGGCGTCTGCGCGCTGATGAAGGCGGGGTTCGAGACCCTGGTCGAGGCGGGCTACCAGCCGGAAAGCGCCTATTTCGAGTGCGTGCACGAAATGAAGCTCATCATAGACCTGGTCAACAAGGGCGGCCTCTCCTTCATGCGGCATTCCATCAGCGACACAGCCGAGTTCGGCGACTATTCCGTCGGCGGGCGCATCATCACCGACGAGACGAAAGCCGAGATGAAAAAAGTGCTCAAGGAGATCCAGGAAGGCGATTTCGCGCGGCGCTGGATCCTCGAGAACCAGGCGAACCGCCCGTTTTTGAACGCAAAGCGGCGCGAGGAGAAGGAAAGCCTCGTCGAGACCGTCGGCAAGGAACTGCGGGCGATGATGAACCGCCCGGAAGACCGGAAAGGATGAAGATGATGAGCAACAATCCCAAACTGCGCAGCGATTCGGTGAAATCCGGCGTCGAACGCGCGCCGCACCGCTCNNTGACGCGCGAGGACATGCGAAGGCCGCTCATCGGCATCGCGCACTCGCAGAACGACGTCGTGCCGGGGCATGTCCACATGGACACCATCGTGTCGGCGGTCCGCGACGGCGTGCTGATGGCGGGCGGCGTCCCGTTCGCGTTCCCCACCATCGCCGTATGCGACGGCATCGCGATGGCGCACGAGGGCATGAAGTATTCGCTGGCCACGCGCGAGCTCATCGCCGACTGCGCCGAGTGCATGGCGATGGCCCACGGCTTCGACGCGCTCGTTTTCATCCCCAACTGCGACAAGATCGTCCCCGGCATGCTGATGGCAGCCGCGCGGCTCAACCGCCCGTCGATCTTCGTCAGCGGCGGTCCCATGCTCTCCCTCCCCTACCGCGGCAGGATGCTGGACCTCAACAGCGTGTTCGAGGCCGTCGGCTCCTTCAAGGCCGGGATGATGGACGAGGAGCAGCTCACCTGCATCGAGGAGAACGCCTGCCCGACCTGCGGGAGCTGTTCGGGCATGTTCACCGCTAACTCGATGAACTGCCTGACCGAGGCGCTGGGCATGGGTCTAAACGGAAACGGCACGATCCCGGCGGTATACGCCGCGCGCACGCGACTCGCGCGGGACGCGGGCATGCAGGTCATGAAGCTTTTGGAAGCTGACATACGTCCGCTGGACATCATGACGCCCGACGCCTTCGAAAACGCCCTGGCGGCCGACATGGCCCTGGGCGGCTCCACCAACTCGGTGCTGCACCTGAGTGCCATCGCGCACGAATGCGGCATCACGCTCGACCTCGACCACATAAACGAAGTGAGCGCGAAGGTGCCGACTCTGTGCCATATCGCCCCGGCGGGCGAACACCACCTGCAGGACCTCGACCTCGCGGGCGGCATCCCGGCGGTGCTGGCCGAGCTGCTTAAAATAGGCGCGCTCAGGGGAAGCGCCCTGACCGTGACCGGCAAAACCATCGCCGAGAACGTGGCCGGGGCCGAGGTGCTCGACCGCGAAGTCATCCGCGGCACAGACAACCCCTATTCGCCGCGGGGCGGCATCGCGATCCTCAGAGGCTCGCTCGCGCCCGAGGGCGCCGTCGTCAAGCAGCACGCCGTAGCGCCCGAGATGCTCAGCCACAAGGGCCCCGCGCGCGTGTTCGACGGCGAGGAGGAAGCCATCGCGGCGATCTACGCGGGCGAGATCAAGCCCGGCGACGTGGTCGTCATCCGGTACGAAGGCCCGCGCGGCGGCCCGGGCATGCGGGAGATGCTCTCCCCCACCTCGGCCATCGCGGGCATGGGCCTCGACAAACAGGTCGCGCTCATCACCGACGGGCGTTTTTCCGGCGCCACGCGCGGCGCGAGCATCGGCCACGTGTCCCCCGAAGCCGCCGTGGGCGGCCCGATCGCGTTGGTGCAGGAAGGCGACGAAATCAGCATCGACATCCCGAACCACCTGATAGACGTGGAGGTCTCCGAGGCGGAACTCGACAGGCGGAAACAGGCCTGGCAGGCGCCGCCGCCCCGGGTGACCAGCGGCTACCTCGTCCGCTACGCGCGGACGGTGAAATCGGCCGGGGACGGCGCCATCGTCGAATAACAAATCCTGCGGAGGTATCAGTGTATGAAGGCAATATTATACGACGCCACCCTGCGCGAAGGCGCGCAGGGCCCCGGCGCGTCCTTCACCGTGGAGGACAAACTCAAGATCGTCGACATGCTCGACGACCTGGGCGTTTCGTATATCGAGGCGGGCAACCCCGGTTCCAACCCCAAGGACGCGGCTTTCTTCAAAAGGATGGAGGACCATCCGCTCAGTCAGGCGAAGCTGGCCGCCTTCGGCGCAACCTGCCGCGTGGGCGTGGCCCCGGAAGACGACGCCAACATCCAGGCGCTCATGTCCGCGAACACGCCGGTCGTGACCATATTCGGCAAGTCGTGGGACTTCCACGTGAAGGAGATACTCAAGGCCACGCCGCAGGAGAACCTGGACATCATCGCCATTACCGTGCGCTATTTCAAGGACCAGGGCAAAGAGGTGGTCTACGACGCCGAGCACTTTTTCGACGGCTACAAACGCAACCCCGAATACGCCCTGAAGACGCTGGAAGCCGCGAACGGGGCGGGCGCGGACTGGCTATGCCTGTGCGAGACCAACGGCGGGTGCTTCCCCCACGAAGTCGAAGCGATAACGAAGGTCGTCGCCGACCGGTTCCCCGGCGCGCGGCTGGGCATCCACGCGCATAACGACACCGGCATGGCCGAGGCGAACGCGGTCACCGCCGCGCGCTGCGGCGCGCTGATGGTCCAGGTCACGATCGCGGGCTGGGGCGAGCGCTGCGGGAACACCGACCTGTTCACGCTCCTGCCCAACCTGCAACTCAAGCTCGGGTTCGACTGCCTGCCGCCCGAGAAACTCCAGTCGCTGGTATCGTTCGCGCACACGTTCCACGAACTGGCCAACCTCGGCGTGAACCCGCGCGCCCCTTACGTGGGCTTCAACGCGTTCGCGCACAAGGCGGGCATGCACATCGACGCCGTCGCCAAAAACCCCACGTCGTTCGAGCACGTCCCTCCCGACGCAATCGGCGCCGAACGCGCGTTTTTGATCTCGGAAGTCTCAGGGCGCACGGCCGTTTTAAAGAAGATACAGCGCATCGTGCCCGGCGTGAAGAAGGACTCGCCCGACATCAAGCGGATCGTGCAGGAACTCAAGCAGCTCGAGTACCAGGGCTACCAGTTCGAGGGCGCGGACGCGTCGTTCGAACTGATGGTATTAAGGACGCTGGGCCTGCACCGCCCATTCTTCACGCTCAAGGGGTTCAAGGTCATCGTCAACGAGCCCGCCGCGGAGGGCGAGGTTGCCTCGGCGATGGTCCACATCCTGGTCGACGGCGTAGAAGAGATCACGGCGGCCCTCGGCAACGGCCCGGTCAACGCGCTGGACCGCGCGACGCGCAAGGCGCTCGAGCGCTTCTACCCCGGCCTGAGTTCGATGGTGCTCAGCGATTACCGCGTCCGCGTGCTCGACTCCAAGTTCGCCACGGCGGCGCCGGTGCGCGTGCTCATCGAATCGAGCGACTTGAACCAGACCTGGACGACGGTGGGCGTCTCCACCGACATCATCGAAGCCAGCTGGCACGCGCTGGTGGACTCGCTCGAATACAAGCTCTTCAAGGACAACGTGAAGCAAAAGGAACTCGCCAAGGAGGAATAAGAAACCGTGGGAATGACCATGACCCAGAAGATACTCGCTTCGCACGCCGGCCTTCGGGAGGTGCGGCCGGGCCGGCTCGTCGAGTGCAAAATAGACCTCGCGCTCGGCAACGACATCACCGCTCCCCTGGCCATCAACGAATTCGAGCGCACGGGAGCGAAAGAAGTGTTCGACCGCGACCGCATCGCGCTGGTCCCCGACCACTTCGTGCCCAACAAGGACATCGCCTCGGCCGCGCAGGCCCGGCAGATGCGCGAATTCGCCAGGAAGCACGGCATCACCCATTATTACGAGGTCGGCAGGATGGGTGTGGAACACGCGCTGCTGCCCGAGCAGGGGCTCGTCGCCCCGGGGGACCTCATCATCGGCGCGGACAGCCACACCTGCACCTACGGCGCGCTGGGCGCTTTTTCGACCGGCGTCGGCTCGACGGACCTCGCCTCGGCGATGGCGACCGGCAGGGCCTGGTTCAGGGTGCCGCCCGCCATCCGCTTCGAACTCACCGGTAGACCGGGGCCGTACGTGGGCGGCAAGGACGTCATCCTCCACATCATCGGCAAGATAGGCGTGGACGGCGCCAGATACGCGTCGATGGAGTTCACCGGCGACGGCGTAGCGAGCCTCACCGTCGAGGACCGGCTCTGCATGGCCAACATGGCCATCGAGGCGGGGGCGAAGAACGGCATCTTCCCGGCGGACGCAGTAGCGACCGGGTACGCGCTCCAACGCGCGCGCCGGCCGGGCACGGCGTATGCGGCCGACGAAGACGCCGAGTACATCGAAACGCACGTGATAGACCTTTCGAAGGTGGAGCCGACGGTCGCCTTCCCGCACCTGCCCGACAACACGCGGACCGTCCAAGAAGCCGAGGCCATGCGAATACGGATCGACCAGGCCGTGATCGGCTCGTGCACCAACGGGCGCATCGAGGACATGCGCGCCGCGGCCGGGATACTCAAAGGCCGCAGGGTCCACGAAGACGTGCGGCTCATCGTCATCCCCGCCACGCAGGAGATATGGCGGCAGTGCGTGCACGAAGGGCTGATGGACGTCTTCGTCGACGCGGGCGCCGCGGTGTCCACCCCCACCTGCGGCCCCTGCCTGGGCGGGCACATGGGCATACTGGCCGAGGGCGAGCGCGCCGTGGCCACCACCAACCGGAATTTCGTGGGACGGATGGGCCACCCGAAGAGCGAAGTGTACCTGGCGTCCCCGGCCGTCGCGGCGGCGTCCGCGGTGGCGGGCATCGTCTGCGGGCCGGAATACCTGTCAAAGGAGGGCGCGACCGAATGAAACTCAAAGGCAAGGCCCACGTCTACGGGGACCACGTGGACACCGACGTCATCATCCCCGCGAGGCATCTCAACACCACCGACCCGTCAGAGCTCGCCAAACACTGCATGGAAGACATCGACGAAGGCTTCGTCGCAAGGGTGCAAAAGGGCGACTTCATCGTCGCGGGCCGCAACTTCGGCTGCGGGTCCTCGCGCGAGCACGCCCCGGTGGCGATCAAGGCGAGCGGGGTTTCCTGCGTGGTGGCCGAGAGCTTCGCGCGCATCTTCTTCAGGAACGCGATCAACACCAGCCTTCCCGTCATCGAATGCAAAGAGGCCGCGCGCGAGGCGCGCCCCGGCCACGACATGGAAGCGGACCTGAAAGCGGGCGTACTAAAAAACCTTACCCTCGGCAGGACGTACGCCATCGAGCCGCTGCCGCCTTTTATCCAGGAACTCATCGAAGCGGGCGGGCTGGTGAACTACACCCGCGCCCGGCTCGAAAAAAAATAATAATTTTTCCTGAAAATGTAATATTATCACAGAAACGCTCCTTATCAACGGCTATACTCTAACCATCAAGGATAAGGAGTGTTTTTTATGGCAAACATCGTAACGCTCACCAAGGACAATTTCGATAAGGAAGTCGCCGAGTCGTCCCGGCCCGTGCTGATCGATTTCTGGGCTACGTGGTGCGGCCCCTGCAGGATGTTCGCCCCGGTGCTCGACCAGGTCGCGGACGAACTCGACGGCGCCGTAAAGGTCGGCAAGGTCGACGTGGACGCGCAGCCCGCGCTGGCGCAGGCGTTCTCGGTGATGAGCGTCCCCACCGTCGTACTGATGAAGAACAACGTGAAGGTCATGCAGTCAGTCGGCGCGCAGCCCAAAGCGGCGCTTTTGAAAAAGATCAGGGAGCACGTGCAGTAGCGGCTGCCCGCTATGCCCGCCAGGCCTGCCCGGCCGGTGCACTTAGACAGAAAGGCCGTGCTACCCCCGGATGGTCGCGCAAAACTACACCTGCTGACAGCGCGCTGCGAGCGCGTCTGACCGACGGGCGCACCACATCTTATAGACCAAATACCTCCTTTGTATTTAGCATCTTTCAGGCCGGCCGGGCTTTACATAAGACGGAAGGGCCCCTTAAAAATAAGAGGCCCTTTCGCTATGCTTTTGCCGTGTCCCCGGGAGCCGCGTGCCTCAGGATACCCTGGATTCGCAGTTTTTCAGTCCGGGAACGGCGCGTTCGCCGATGAATTCGAGCAGCTGCACGTACTGCATGCCGGTCATCTCCCCGAAACGCACCGCGACGAACCGGGTCTCCCTGTTGCACCGGACGACCGTGCCGCCGATGCCTTCGGGGAAATTCTCCCACCGCACCCGCACCGGGCCGCCCTGCAACTGTACGGGGACCCGTTCCTTTTGCAGTTCGAACGAACATCCGTATTCGTTGATCTCGGTTATGCGCGCCGGGACGGCCGGCCCGGTTTCAGGCACGACCTCTATCGTATCCGGGTGCGTTTCGCAAGCCAGCCTCGTGAGTTTTTCCAGATACCCCGCGATTCGCATTTGCGCCCCTCCGTTTCACGTTATGTGAATAATAACGAAATAAACCAGCAGTCAGATAATCAGCCGAAAATCCGCCCGTGAAACAGTTTTTTGCCGAAACAAGGCGAAGTTTTGCCGAATACCGCACCCCATCGGCCCGCAAACGTCGGTTTGCGCGCCCGCAATAAAGGCCGGCGACAGACCCGGCAAGGTCTGTCATCGGCCTTTATTTAAAGGGTACTTATTCGGCTTTTAACGCCGTTTTACTATTCTTCGCGCTGCTTCTTCCTGCGCGTGAAGAGGAGAATGGCGCCTGTGGCGACGACCAGCGCGCCGACCATCAGCACCCAGTCGAGCGGGTTCTCGCCCGTCACCGGCAGCGCGGGCGCCGCGGGGGACGTCTCCTCGGGCACTGTTTCCACGGGTTCCAAAGACTCGGTCGGTTCCGGAGTCTCGGTAGGTTCCGGGGTCTCGGTCGGTTCCGGAGAAACCGGGCCGAGAGGCGGTTGTGTCTCCACTATTTCCTCTACCTCGGTGTAGAAGAAGGTGATGATGTTATCCGCGGGATCCGCGGTGAGTTGAATCGTTACGTCATCCGCGCTCACCGGCTCGTAGCCCTCGATTTCGACGGGCGATTCGGTGATGCTCTGCATCGTCACGCCCGTGCCCGTCTTGTCGGGCGCTACGGGGTCCGTCGTGCCCTCGAGGTAATAATGCACGGTATAGCCCTGCTCCTGAGGCGTGTAGTAGATATAGACGAAGTTGACGAGGCCCGGTTCCATTTTGTGCGTGACCGGGGCCGTCGACATGTCATACCCCGGATGCGGCACGATGGCGTAATCGGCCACCGTGATCACCACGTCCGTCGGGACCATATACGGTAAACCTATACCCGTCAATATTTCCGTCTGCTCCCTGTCCTTGTAAATGATATGTCCGACGACGAGGAGCTGGTCATCTGCTGTGTACTGCGCCTGCAGCGTGAGGGGGCCGGTGACGTTGTCGTACGGATTGCTCATCACGGCAGTGCTCATGCCCCTGATGCTGTTGTTGGCGCTGGGGACGGAAATTTGGTTTCCCACCGGGAGCCAGCCGGTGAACGTGTAGCCGGGCCTTACCGGGTCGTCGGGCGGGGTCGCGTTGCTTCCGTGGGGCACATCCAGTTCGACGATCAAGCTGTCGTCCCAGTCAATGAACCGCACCTTGTATACGTTGATAGTCCACTTAGCGTACAGCGTCACGTTGCCTTCCAGGTTGAACGTCTCGCCTGCTGCATAGTCCGTCCCGGTGCCGTCGGCCTCCGTGTTCCAGCCGGTGAACGTGTGCCCCGTCTTGGACAGCGTTCCCGCTGCGGCCGCAGTTATCGCCGTATTGTAGTCATAGGTCCCCGCTGCAGTCCCGCCGGAGGGCTCGCCCGTGCCTCCGTTCGCGTCGTAGGCAAGGGTGTACGTGTTGATCGTATACGTCGCCTGAATCGTGCGGTTTTCCGTGACGT
>DCTV01000025.1:0-520 GCA_002329665.1 Christensenella sp. UBA1431 | reverse complement strand
GGGTCGGCGGGCGGGGTCGCGTCGCCGCCGTAGTCGACCGTATCCGTGTCGAGTACGCTGTCGTCCCAGTCAACGAACGTCACCGTGTACTGGTTGATCGTATACGTCGCCGTAATCGTGCGGTTTTCCGTGACGTCTTCATAGTCCCCGTCCCAGCCGGTGAACGTGTGGCCGGTCCTTGACGGGTCGGCGGGCGGGGTCGCGTCGTCGCCGTGGTTGACCGTATCCGTGTCGAGTACGCTTCCGTCCCAGTCTTTGAACGTCACCGTATATGAGTTGATCGTATACTGCGCGTACAGCGTCACAGGGCCTTCCAGGTTGAACTTATCGCCTTCTGCATAGGCCGTCCCGGTGCCGTCGGCCTCCGTGTTCCAGCCGCTGAACGTGTGCCCCGTCTTGGACAGCGTTCCCGCATTGGGCACCGTTATCAGCGCGCCGTAGGCATAATTCGCAGGAGGGGTCCCGCCGGAGTACGTGCCCGTGCCGCCGTTCGCGTCGTACGCCACCGCGTAGTATAACG
>DCTV01000040.1:7387-9208 GCA_002329665.1 Christensenella sp. UBA1431 | reverse complement strand
CCGGCTTTTTCATGTCGCTGCCCAATTTGGCGAAAATCTTGTTGAAACTGACCCCGACCGATGCCGTCAGCCCCAGCTCTGACTTGATCCGCTCCCGGATGCGGTCGGCGAGGCGCTCGCCTGTGACGCGGCCGTGACAGGTGCCGCCGACGTCCAGCCAGGCCTCGTCCAGCCCGAACGGCTCCACCTGATCCGTATAGTCGCCGTAGATGCGCCGGGCCATCCGGGAATACCTGAGATAAAGCGGATAGTTCGGCGGGACCAGCACCAGGTCCGGGCACCTCTTCAGCGCCTTCCAGATCGGCTCTCCGGTGGTTACCCCCGCGGCCTTCGCCAGGTCGTTCTTCGCAAGCACGATACCGTGGCGCAGGGCCGGGTCCCCCGCGACGGCGACCGGCTTGGAACGGATGGCGGGACGGTGCAGGCACTCGACCCCGGCGTAGAAATTGTTGATGTCTGAATGCAGGACCACCCGCGGCATCGCCGGACCCCCTCCTACGAACATATGTTCTATTTCTATTATACGCAAATGCCGGGCGAAATCAACGCAAAAAAAATTCTTGGCCGTGGAAAAAAACGAGTTAACATTTTGTGAACATAAAAACCCGGAATCCGGTAGAAAAAGGACGTAAAACGGCGTAAGCACGTGATCCGTTCCCGGCCGGTGTTTTGCGAAAAAAACAACAGGGAGTTAACGCGCGCTGGCCTTCGATTGTGAGATTTAATCCCGCGCTAAGGAGCCGATACGGTTTCATACGATACGCAAACTGCAATTGACAGATAAAACCGCCACGCGTATCATTGGTAATTACCAGGAGCAAAAACGCCGTCGTTATGTCAAAACGGTCTGCCATAAAGGAGGATGGAGATGCCTTTTTGTATAAACTGTGGAAGAGAGCTTACATCCGGTGAATCCCTGTGCAGACACTGCGGCGATAACGGCAAGATATATGTTCCCGCTGCGGACGGCGCCGCGGCGGCAGGGCGGCAGAAGGGCGCGCTGATGGTCCTGTGTGGAGACCGCAGCCTGGGCCTTTTCAAGCGGATCAAGGCCTACACCGTTTTTTTCAGGGACCGCGTCGTGTTCGCGCATCTGTCCAGGGAGCGGGAAAAGGCGGAAGGAAAGGCCATGCTTAGGGGCCTGAAAAACAAAGAGCATAGCCTGCTGCAAAACATCGTCAACCGTTTTAACCTATGGATATACTACGGAGAACGGTATTACGACATGAACGTCGAATCCATGCTGAACGAGGACCCTTCGAATTTTTCGATCCCGAACGACGAGGTGTCAGAATTCTTTTTCAAGGCGAGCCAGGAAGACGCCGACACGGACGAATCCGGGAGCTGGATCGGCGAGATCGTGATCCGTTCCGCCGGCGGGGAGACCGTGGACATATGCCATAATTACAGGGACTCGAACAACAAGATCAAGGGGATCCTTCGCGACCTGTACGGAGACAGGCTGATTTACAGGGAAAGCGAAGTGATGGTGTATCCGGGCGAGGGCCAGGCGTACAACAGCCGCAGGTTCTACTGAAACGTCCGGCCCAAACATCCGCTTACGGGTGGCAATATTAACGGCGCTATGAGCGCCGTTTTTGGAACCGCCGGCATCATCCGGCGCTATTTTCCGCCGCGTGAAACCTCCTTCACGGTCCGTAAATTTCTCTTTACAGCCGCCGGACGATCGTGCCGCCACCTCGTCGGAGCAAACTACGCTTCGCTCATAATCCCCGGGCGCTTTGCGCACCGGGATTCTTCGCACCGCTACGTTTCTCCTCCTCTTCCACGCAAAGCCTTTGCTTCGCGGGGAGTTTTTAT
>DCTV01000040.1:0-7344 GCA_002329665.1 Christensenella sp. UBA1431 | reverse complement strand
GGGGAGTTTTTATAGGTGGGCTTTACGTGGTTTTTTTTCGGGCGGGGCGCTGTAGTAGGCGGGACTGCGGTCCTCGCTCGTGGGAGCAAACTACGCTCTACGCATATTACAGCCGCCGGGCGATCGTGCCGCCCCCTACCACGACGTCTCCCTGGTAGAACACGCAGGCCTGGCCGGGGGTGACGGCCCGCTGGGGCGCGTCGAAGTCGATCCGGCCCGCGCCGCCGCAGAGCGGGATGAACGTGGCGTCCTGTGGGCGGGCGGCGTAGCGCAATTTTGCCTGCACGCGAAGCGCGCCTTCGATCCGTTCCCCCGAAACGACGTTCAGGTCCTTCACGATCAGCGAGGACGAATACAGGTCCTTCTCCTCTCCGAGCGTCACCGTGTTGGACCGGGGGTCTATCGCCACGACGTACGCGGGCCTGCCCAACGAAACGCCCAGCCCCTTGCGCTGCCCGATCGTATAGCGGGCGATCCCCCTGTGCTGCCCCAGCACGTTTCCCTCAGCGTCGATAAAGTCGCCCTCCAAATCCCGCTCCCCGGTGACGCGCGCGATGAAGGCGGCGTGGTCGTGATCCGGGATGAAGCATATCTCCTGGCTCTCACGCTCCGCGGCCTTGAAACCGTAACGCTTCGCGATCGCGTATACGTCGGTTTTTTTGTATTCGCCGAGGGGCAGGAGCGTATGAGCGAGCCTCTCCTGCGTGAGGCTGTAGAGCACGTAGGACTGGTCTTTTGACGGGTCGGCGGCTTTCTTGAGAAGGAAGCGCCCTGTTTTCGGGTCGCGTTCGATCCTCGCGTAATGCCCGGTCGCAAGGTAGTCCATGCCCGCTTTGCGGGCTTCGTCGAAAAGGACGCCGAACTTGATATACCGGTTGCATTCGATGCAGGGGTTGGGCGTTAGCCCGCTTCTGTACCCCTTTATGAAACGCCCGACGACGTTTTCGGAAAACGCCCGCGTCACATCCAGCACGCGGTGTTCGATCCCCAGCACTTCGGCGACCCTCTTAGCGTCCGCGGTCGGGCCGTCGTCCGCGCCGCCGGACAATTTCAGGGTGACGCCGGATACTAGGTACCCCGCCTCATTAAGGAGCGCGGCGGCGGCGGAACTGTCCACCCCACCGCTCATTGCCACCAGGACTTTCTCGTTCATCGTGCCCTCCTTCGTTCAGGGCGCGGACCTGTGGGGCAGGCGGGCGATGGCTTCGATTTCGATCGGCGCGTCCTTGGGCAGGCGGCGCACTTCCACGCAGGAACGTGCCGGGTACGGCGCCTCGAAACAGGTGCTGTAGACCTCGTTGACCTCGGGGAAATGCCGCATGTCCGTGAGGAATACTGAGACTTTCACGACGTCCGAAAACGCCGCGCCCGCTTCTGAAAGGACCGCGCCGAGGTTGTCCAACGCCTGTTTTGCCTGTTCTTTTATGCCGCCTTCCTTCATGCCGCCGGTGGACGGGTCGAGGGGGAGCTGTCCCGAAACGAAGACCAGGCCGCCAGAAACGATCCCCTGCGAATAGGGGCCGACGGCTTCGGGGGCTTTTTTGGTCGATACGGCGGTTTTCATGCGTCTTTCACCTCAATACCTCGTTATGGGATTCATTATAACAGCAGGGGCAGACAATTGCGAACCGCAAAAAAAGAAGGCGTCCCGTAACACTCGACGCCCTGGAAGCTAAAAAGGCCGGACCCGTGCGCAGAACCGCTCAATGCAGGAGCAACGGCTGAATCTGCCGTCCCTCGAGGGCGAGCCTGACGGTCTCGGGGATCAGCTCCGCCCTGGCGACCAGCGAATTGCATTTTTTCTCGGGATCGTCCTGCCCGAACGGGACGAAGAATACGTGTTTCCTGCAAAGCAGCATCCCGATGTTCTGCGCGTTCCCGCTCAGCCCGTCGTTGGTGGAGACGGACAGGACGAGGGGGCGCTCGTTGCGAAGGTGCGCCTTGCACGCCATGAGCACGGGCGTGTCGGTGATGGCGTGCGCGAGTTTGGCCAGCGTGTTGCCCGTGCACGGCGCTACCACCAGCACGTCCAGCAACGCCTTGGGGCCTATCGGCTCCGCCTCCGTGATGGTCGCGAGGGGTTCTTTCCCGCTTATTTCCCTGATGCGCTTTTTGAACCCTTCCGCCGTGCCGAAACGCGTGTCGGTCGTGTCCAGCGCATAGGAAATGATCGGGACGATGTCCGCCCCCATTTCGGCAAGCTTTTCCATCTGGGGCAACACTTGCTCGACGGTGCAGAACGAGCCTGTGAGCGCGAAACCTACGGTCAAACCTTTCATATGTATTCCCTCCCTCAATTATTCAGCGACAGAGTACGGAAGATGCTTTCCTCGATGTAACGGGCCGCCGACACCGGCGCGTCCACTCCCGGTATCCCCTTGAGGAGCAACGCGCGAAGCTCGAGCTTCTCCGCGTGTTTGTAGTCGACGCCGCCCCCCGAAGCGACGTCGATGATGACCGCGTCCTTCGGCACCTCATCCAGCTCTTTTACACCCAGCACCCGCGCGGGCACCGTGTTGATGATGAGCCGGGCGAAGGCGAGGAACGAGGCCAGTTCGGACAGCGGCACCACTTTCACGCAGTACATCTGGCCCCATGCGGCCTCCTTCTCCGAAGGTGTGAATGCCGTGACCTCGGCCCCGAACGCGAGCAGGAGGCGGCACACCGCCTGCCCTACGCGCCCGAATCCGAGTACGAGCACCCGCATCCCGCTGATCGTGCGGTCCGTCTCGGCGATCGCCGTTTTCATTATCCCTTCGGCCGTCGGGATGGCGTTTTGTATGCAGAACGCGTCGTCGTCGAGAATGTTGGCGTATATTATGTCGTGCTGCTGGGCGTACGCGCTCCCTTCCGGGGTGATGGCCCCGCCGAATACGAAGGAGCCCTCGCGCACGCTCTGCAGGGCGGACAATACCTGATGCGCCGGCGTTCCCAGCGGCAGGATGAGTACACAGGGTGTTTGGAGCAATTCGTTCTGCGTCACGTATGGAATTTTTTCCGCTTGCAGGTCCGTATTCCAAAATGCGACCGCATAGCCCTTCTGATGCAGGCTCGAAGCCAGATACAGATTGCGCCTGTCGGTTCCGGTGATCACAAAAAACCTGGACAAAAACCACTCCTCCCTTCTAATCGCCACTATATGAATCGCACAGATAGAGCGTGCGCGTCGTCGCTGACTTTGTATCGCTCGCTTCGAGCAAGCGAAAAGGCGCGGCTCACTCCGTCGCTCCTCCTTTTCAACGCAAAGCTTGCGGCTTTGCGTTGATTTGCCCGGGTAGGGCTTTATTGGATTTTTCGCAGGGCTTCGAAGTATTTTTGTCGAGCGTGGTTTCGAAGATTTTCGGCTTTAGCTACGCATGAACCTTTCTCCGGCAGACTCCCTCCGCCCGAGAACCCGACCGAACGGAAGCTGCTGATAACAAAGGGCTATAGCGGTTAAGAGAAAGGTGCGTGTCCCAAAACCTTCTCCGGCCCGGGGGCCGCGGAATCGGCCCGCCTTATTCCCGAAAAAAGCTCAGGCCGAAAGGCGCACGCCATACATGCGGAGCCAAAGGTCGAGCTGTATCAGGTAGGCGATGAGTTGCGGGCCGGTCATGAGCTGGCCGAACCAAGGGCGCGTGAAGGCCCTGCCCTCCGTGTTCGCGATCTTCTGCACGGTATCCCTGTCCACGATCCGGAGCACGGGGGAGGATGGGTCCCTGAGTATCTCGTTCATTAAGGCGCGCACGCCCAGTATGTAGGTCGGGTTGAACGTTTTGGGATAGGGGCTTTTCTTCCGCCAGAGGACCTCCTGTGGCAGCATCCCCGTCAGGGCTTTCCTGAGCAGCCCTTTTTCGCGGTTCCCGTAAAAGAGGAATTTGCGCGGGATGTTGTATGCGTACTCGACCAGCCGGTAATCCGCAAAAGGCACACGCACCTCCAGGCCGGAAGCCATGCTCATCCGGTCCTTTCGCGTGAGAAGCGTGTCCATGAACCATTTTACGTTCAGGTAAAGCAGCGTCCGGAGCCGCTTTTCCTCCTCGTCGAGATCCGGCATAAGCGGCACTTTGGCCACGGCGTCCTCATACTGCGCCCGGACGTATTCCGCCAGGTCGATCCGAAGATCTCTGTTGAGCAACGCCTGACGTTCCTTCAGCGCGCCGGACCAGGGGAAGGTGCCCGCGTACGCCATGTCCTCCCGCCGGTACCACGGATACCCGCCGAATATCTCGTCGGCGCACTCCCCCGAAAGCGCGACGGTGGCCGTTTTGCGCACCTCCCTGCAAAACAGCAGGAGGGAAGCGTCGATGTCGGCCATGCCCGGCATGTCGTTTGCGCGTACGGCGTCTTCGAGCGCAAACACCAGTTCGCGGTTGTCGAGGACCACGCGGCGGTGGTTGCTCCCGATATGGCCGGCCATGAGGTCCGCCCACGTTTCGTCGGCCGTGGGCTGGAAGTCGCTCGCCTCATAGTATTTGCCGTTCCCGTCGTATTCTACGGAGAACGTATTTAGCGCGCGCCCTTCTTTTTTAAACTCCTCCGCCGCAACGGCGGAGATGATGCTCGAGTCGAGGCCGCCGGAGAGGAAGGCGCATACGGGCACGTCGGCGACCAGCTGCCGCCTGATCGCGTCGAGCAGCAGGGAACGCACGTGCTCGCTCGTTTCCTGCTCGTTTTCCGTGTGCCTTTCGGCGCGTAAGGACCAGTATTCCTCAACCGCCGTCTTTTCGCGGGTGTGCAGCAGATAATGGGCGGCCGGGAGCCGTTTTATATCCCTGAAAACGCCGCTTGCGGGCGCGTGTGCCGGGCCCAGGCCCATGACTTCGCAGATCCCTTTTTCGTCCAGGACGGGCTCCACGGCCGGATGCTTTAAGACGGCCTTTATTTCCGAGCCGAAGACGAGCGTGTCGCCCCGTACCGTATAATAGAGGGGCTTGACGCCAAGCGGGTCCCTGCATAGGAAGAGGGATTCGTCCTTATCGTCCCAGACCCCGAACGCGAAGATGCCGTTGATATGACGGGTACATCCGGGGCCCCAGGCTATGTATGCAATGAGCAGCACCTCGGTATCCGAATAGGAATCGAAAGCGTGGCCGAGGGCCGAGAGCCGGGCGCGGATCTCTTCGGTGTTGTAGAGTTCGCCGTTGTAGACGATCGTATAGGTCCTGCCCGCCACCGTCCTTTGCATCGGCTGCGCCCCGCCCTTCGGATCGACGACGACGAGCCGCCTGTGGCCGAGCAGCGCGTGCTTGCTCACGTGGTACCCGGAATCGTCGGGGCCCCGTTTTTCCAGCGTCCCGGTCATTTCCGAGATGATCGGCTTATCGGAAGAAATGTCTTTTTTATAGTTCACTATGCCTGCGATACCGCACATGTTTCCCACCCGTTTTCATAAAAGAAATTCAAGCGTTGCCCCCGGCTGCCTGCGCCATACCATAATATGCTACATAGGCGATATGTTGAAAAGATCGTTTACGATAGATAAGGAAGAAAGGCGTCGGACGCGCAGCAAAACGGGCCTTCACATAATATGAAGCGTAGATAGGCTGAATCGGGCGGCCGATGCTAATTAACGGCGGAGGGTGAGGACAATATGGGCGGTTTATTGGTACTCGTCGAGGACGCGCTAATAAAAGCGGCGGTGGAGACCGCCTCGGCGGTGCGCCCCGGCGTCAAAATCGCCGTGTTGGCGGAGACGTGCGGGGAAGAAAAACTGCCGGCACCCGTCCTGGGCGGCTTTGCCTGCGCGAAGGAGTGCAGGGACGCTTTTGACAGCGCAGCGGTCGCGCTGAATAACGGCGCGCTGCGCCTTCACTGGATGAACCGGCTGCAATGCATGGGGTACATCATCGTCTCCCTGATACATCCTCTGGCGGCGGTGAGCGCGAACGCCGCAATCGGCGAGGGGACGTTCGTGCACCTGGGCGCCGTGGTCGGCGCGGGATCGTCCGTAGGCCGGGGATGCATGCTCTGTCCGGGCTGCGTCGTATCGTGCGGCTGCGCCGTCCGGGACGGGGCGAATCTGTGCTGCGGCGCGCACGTGGACAGCGGGTGCAGCATCGGCTACAGGGCGTCCGTCGGGGCCGGGGCCGTCATCGCCGCGGGCGTTTGCGTCGGGGACGACGCCGTCGTATGCCCCGGAACGGTGGTAATAAAAGACGTAGGGGACGCCATGATCGTGGCCGGGTCGCCCGCGTGCGTCACCGGAAACGCCGCGTTCGACTGTGTGAGGTGAACCCGCCCGGCATAAACCATTTACGCGGCTTTGCCGCTCACGGCCTTTCATCCCGTGCCGGACCGGGGCCGCGGCCTCCGCTTCTCAAGGGGCTGTCTATATCCGCGCCCGTTACGGAGGGGACGGGTTTATCCATATAATGGACCGCACAAAAGCAACTCCACGATCTCAACGGCGACGGCGCAACGATTGTGTTTGTTTGCCTGTTTATGATATGATAAACAGGCAAATAATGCGTGTGCGGTGGAGGATGCGGATGGATCCGAACACATCGAAGAGGAAGCGTCTCGCCTGGTATTTCAAAAAAAATGCGATCATTCTCGTCGTCATACTGCTGTTGCTCGTGCTCGCGTTCTTGGTGGCGATGACCAGCGCCAACGTCTATATCGTGGTGATGGAGGGCATGGAGGCAAGGGCGTACGTCGTGATGAACGACGGCGATACGGACGAACTCGGCCTCTATTTCACCGACGCCTTCATCGAAAACGATCCGCTTCTTAAGAGCGGAAAATACGCGGACTACGTGATCGGGCGCTACACCTACGTATCCACGCCCAGCATCCCCATATGCTTTCCCTGGCAGGTGTTCACCACCGTAAGGGTCTCCGAGTGGATCGGCAACATAGACGGCGAACTCAGCAAGGACAAGATCGCCGAGGCGGGCGCGGGCACCAGGGTCCCTCCGGAATGGGACAACGGGGTATACGACGTCAGCCTCGTAGTGGAGGACGGGAAATGGAAGATCGCCGCCGTTCAGCTCAGGATGCTCGTAAAGGAGCCGGCGGAGGACCGGTGATCCAACCGCGTAACCATGAAGGAAAACAAACGAAAAAATATAGAAGCGCTCATCCCGCCGCGCGGCGCGCTGCTCGCGCCTATGGCGGGTGTTACAGACCCGCCTTTCCGGGTGATATGTAAACAAATGGGCTGCGACCTCACGTACACGGAGATGGTGAGCGCAAAGGCCCTGCAATACCGAAGCGCGAAGACGTTCGCTCTCGTACGGATGCATCCTGAGGAGACGCCGTGCGGGGTGCAGCTTTTCGGCTCGGACCCGGAGACCATGGCAAAGGCGGCCGCGCTTATCGAGAGAGAATACCTTGGGGAGGCCGGCCTGATCGACATCAACA
>DCTV01000075.1:17333-22938 GCA_002329665.1 Christensenella sp. UBA1431 | reverse complement strand
GAATACATGTCTTCGTTATATGTATTTTCCGGGTGCCACTGAACGGCAGCACAGAATGGCATATCGGGCGCCCATACCGCCTCGCAGACGGGACCGGACTCCGGAATATCGGAATACGCGGCGTTTTTCAGATATGGAGCGGTAATTTTCACCGCCTGATGGTGATAACTGTTAGTCATGATCGTCTCGCTGCCGATTATATCGTATATCAGGCTGCCGCGCTCGATTCTGACCGTGTGCCGCACATCCTGGTGACCCGGGATATGCTGGTGCAGCGTGCCTCCCGAACCGACGTTTATGAGCTGTATGCCGCGGCAGATACCGAAGACAGGCATGGACCGGCAAACAGCCTCTTTATACAGCGCCAGTTCGAAAATGTCGCGGATTTCCGCTATTTCGCCGCAGCCGGGCTCTGTCTCCTCACCGTAAAACCGCGGATGGATATCGACTCCGCCGGTAAAGAGTATGCCGTCGAGCCTGTCGCAAACGGCGGCAATTTCGTCAGAGCCGGCATATTGAGTAAGCAGCACAGGCAGCCCTCCTGCCGCGATCAACGAATCGGTGTATTCATGCCGCATCCAGATGCGGTTTGTTTTGGCATCATACTGAGGCGTCAGTCCTATCAGGGTTTTTTTCATGCGAAACCTTTCTTTTCTTTTATTTTTTGAATTTAACGAGCGACAGAGAATCCGAAACCGCTTTTTCTATCTGTTCAGTAAGATCTGCTGCGGTACAGCCATCCGACCTTAGGCATGCGAAATATTCAAGCGCGCCTCCGTTTCCTGTAACGGGACTGTGCGTAACACCGGCAACCGCGAAGCCTTCGGCGGCAAAAAACGAAGTGAGCGACACCAGAATATCGCACAGCGTCTCCCGGTCGGTTATATTGCCTCTGCGCCGCGCTTCATTGTTTCCGACTTCGAAAACAGGCTTTATCAGGCAGATAATCGTACCGCCGCCGCGCAGAATGCTGCGGCAGACAGGAACAGCGATCCGGAGCGACAGGTATGACAGGTCGAGTGTGATAAGTTCGGGCGCAGGGTCAAGCGACATCAGACGAGGGTCGCTTATGTTGGTTTTTTCCATGTTGACGACGCGGGAATCAACCAACAGTTTTCCGGCAAGCTGACCGAACCCGGCGTCGACCGCATATACAAGCCGGGCGCCGTGCTGCAGGAGGCAGTCCGTAAAACCTCCGGCCGACGCGCCGCAGTCGAGCGCCGTTTTGCCGTCGACCGCGGTGCCGAAGCGGCGGAGTGCCCCCTCGAGCTTCAGGCCGCCTTTGTTAACGTAGTGTTTTTTATAATATTCTCTGACCCGGATTTCGGAACAGGATGTAATTTTCTGAGTCAGGCTGACAGCCGGTATGTTATCCACCAGCACATGCCGCAGCATAATCCATGCCTGCGCTTCTTTTTCGCTGTCAAACCAGCCGTCTGCAAGCAGCCGTCTGCCGAGCGTTATTTTTTTCTGTTTCATCTGCATACCGTTAAAATTTTCATTTGTTTTAAATTATAACTATTATTACCGAATTTGTCAAGAAAGAAGGGCTGATTTTGCCAAAGTTTATAATGGCGCTTGATCAGGGAACAACAAGCTCGCGGTGCGTTATTTTCAGAAACGGCAGACCTGTCGCGTCGGCGCAGAACGAATACAGACAGATTTATCCTCAGCCCGGCTGGGTTGAACATTCGCCTCACGACATATGGGAATCACAATACGGCGCCGCGCGCGAAGCGATGGCGAGAGCGGCGGTAACAGCCGCCGATATTGCAGCCATCGGCATAACAAACCAGCGTGAAACAACACTGGTCTGGGACAGAATGACGGGTGAACCTGTATACAATGCGATCGTCTGGCAGTGCCGCAGGACATCTTCTTTGTGCGAAAAGCTCAGAAAACGGGGTATGGAGGACATAATAAGAAAAAAAACAGGCCTTGTCGCCGACGCTTATTTTTCGGCGACAAAGCTGATGTGGCTGCTTGACAATGTCGCCGGACTGCGCAGACGCGCCGAGGCCGGAGAGATAGCATTCGGCACACCCGACACATGGCTTATATGGAAGCTGACCGGCGGCAGGCTGCATATAACCGATTACACTAACGCTTCAAGGACAATGCTGTTCGATATCAACAATCTCTGCTGGGACAGCGAGCTGCTGCGGATATTTGACATACCGAAAGCAATGCTCCCGCAGGTCGTTCCGTCGTCGGGTTTTGTCGGCTATACGTCGCCGGAGCTTTTCGGCGGCGCGATACCCGTCTGCGGTATTGCCGGCGACCAGCAGGCTGCTCTGTTCGGCCAGGCTTGCTTCGAACCCGGCATGGCGAAGAACACCTACGGCACCGGCTGCTTCATGCTGATGAACACCGGTGAGAAACCCGTCATGTCCAACAACGGCCTTCTGACCACCATCGCATGGGGCGTGAACGGCAAAGTCGAGTACGCCCTGGAAGGCTCGATCTTCATCGCCGGCGCCGCGATCCAGTGGCTGCGCGACGAGGTCAAACTGATCGACTCCTCGCCCGAAAGCGAAGAATGGGCCAAACAGGTCGAGGACAGCAACGGCGTCTATGTCGTGCCTGCTTTCGTCGGACTCGGTGCGCCGCACTGGGACGGCTACGCACGCGGCACGATCGTCGGCCTGACCCGCGGCGCAAACAAGGCCCACATCATCCGCGCCACGCTGGAGTCCATAGCATACCAGACCAACGACGTGCTCAGCGCGATGGCCGAGGATTCGGGCATCAAGCTCGCCGCCCTGAAGGTAGACGGCGGCGCGTGCGCCAACAACTTCCTCATGCAGTTCCAGGCCGACATCATCAACGCGCCCGTACAGCGCCCCGTCTGCATTGAGACGACGGCCCTCGGCGCGGCCTACCTCGCCGGCCTCGCAGTCGGCTACTGGGCCAACAAGGAAGAGGTCCTCGCCAACTGGGCGATTTCGCAGACCTTCGAACCGACCTTCGACCAGGCCAAGAGGGATGAACTCGGCAAGGGCTGGAAGAAAGCCGTCGGCCGCGCGCTCAAGTGGATTGACGCATAAGCGTCACTTAGCGCCCGGCTCTGCTGCACGTCCGGCAGATACTGTGGGTATCTCCGGGCAAAACGTTCGTTAGTGGCGGGCGCGGCAGGTACCGATCCGTTGGGGTAAAAGTCTTGCCGCGCCCGTTATTCAGAAGTTACTCAAAACAAGAAGCTTTTCGGCGGTTTCCGGCTTGCATCCGTGCCGGCCGGTTTCCGACCGGTGGTCCAGCTCCGTTCAAATGCTTTGCTCCGGCCCGCCTGTCCCGGGTGGCCAGGGGCCCCCGGGCGCCGGCGGGCTGACGGAGCCGGAGCGTGATAGGAGTACGGCAGACCATAAGCCGGCGCGCCATTTGACGCGGTGACCGGCTTTGTTTACAATAAAAAGCTGACGCAACTTTCGGGCAACGCGCTTGCGAGCTGTTACCGGCGCAAAGGAGGGTTTTTGCTTGATCAAAAACGTATACGAACTGGTGGACATCCTGATTAAAAACCCCGTTATCGCCGCCCTCCGCAACGGAGACATGGTTGCGCGCGTACTCGAATCCGACGTAAAAGTCGTTTTCATGCTCTTTGGCAGCATCGGCGAGTTGGAACGGCAGTGCGAAAAACTCTACAACGCGGGCAAGGTGTTTTTCCTGCACGTCGACCTGATCGACGGCCTGCGCCCGGATCCTGTGGGCGTGCGTTACATCGCGTCAACGATAAAGCCCACGGGGATCATCACGACCAAGGGCGCATGCGTGCGCATGGCCCACGATACCGGCCTTTTCGCGATCCAGCGCGTGTTCATGCTCGACTCTTCGGCGCTTCGTTCCGGCGTGCAGAACGTGGTGTCCTGCCGCCCCGACCTCGTCGAGATCCTCCCCGGCGCCTCCGCCAAGGTGCTCAGCATAGCCAAGCAGCAATTCACCCTGCCCATGATCGCAGGCGGCCTCATCAACACCAAGGAAGACGTGTACTCCGCCCTAGGCGCCGGCGTCATCGCCATCTCCACGAGCTGCGAGGCACTCTGGTGCATGGACAAATAACCCGGCGTCGCCCATTTCTTCGGCTATCGCGTGATTCCCGCTTTGAGGGAACGAACGCGCTGGCCGTTTTTATTTATTAAGCCTGAAAACCGGCGGCCCCCGGCGTGTTTACAGTTGGGAGAACCAATGCCTGTATGTATTCGTACGCATATTGATAATGACGGCAGGGCAGGGAGGGCGGACGCCGCTTTGTCCAGACCGCCGCCGCCGGCTGCTTCGCCGAAAAGCTGAACGTTCGGTTATGAATCGCGGTTCTGACGCAGGGGTGTTGGCCTTTTGCATAACACCCGGGCAAATCGCGATACCGGTTTCAACGCCCCGTATCGGGGGTAAAGTATTAATGGCCGGTTGTCTTTTATTGTGCCGGTCGGTTCTATATGTTACGGCACGGCCGGGCAAGGCGCCCTCGTTTTCAATTTTTGGATAAAAACCGACAATATACATTAAATAATTTGAAAAGCCTGCCGATATGAATTATACTGGACTCATAATCCGGCATATTCCTTTTGCCGGGCAATTCAGCCGATTCGGCGTTTCGGCATCGGGCAGATCAGTGGTGGAAAATGCGAGCGACGGGCACTAGGGTGTATCTGTCTCCCCCGCATATGAACGGCGGGGAGATGAAATATATCCATCGGGCATTCGAGAGCAACTGGATAGCGCCGCTCGGCGAGAACGTGGACGAGTTCGAACGGGCGGTGCGGGAATATATCGGCGTGCCGCAGGCGGTCGCGGTGAGTTCGGGGACGGCTGCGATACACCTCGCGCTCCGTTACCTGGGCGCCGGCCCGCATGACGTCGTTCTCTGCTCGGACGTCACGTTTGCGGCAAGCTGCAACCCGATCCGTTATTTGCAGGCCGAGCCCGTCTTCATAGACTGCGACGAAGAAAGCTGGTGCATGTCCCCCAAGCTGCTGGCCCGGGCGCTCAACGATCACAGGCGGGCGGGAAACCTCCCGAAAGCGGTCGTGGTCGTGGACCTGTACGGACTGCCGGCGGATTACGGGCGCATCCTCCCTGTTTGCGAAGAATTCGGCGTACCGGTCCTCGAAGACGCGGCGGAGGCGCTCGGGTCGTCCTACAGGGGGCGCATGTGCGGCTCGTTCGGGGACATCGGGGTGCTCTCGTTCAACGCGAACAAGCTCATCACCACTTCCGGGGGCGGCATGGTCCTCGCCGGCGAGGCGGCCGCCAAGAAGATAAAATACTGGGCGACGCAGGCCCGTGAGAAGGCGCGTCACTACGAACACAGGGAGATCGGCTACAACTACCGCCTGTCCAACATCTGCGCCGGCATCGGCCGCGGGCAGATGGAAACGGTCGACGCCTACGTGCAGGCCAGGCGCGGGATATACGACAGGTACGTTAAGGCCCTGTTTGACCTGCCGGTGTCGTTTTATCCGCACATCGACGGGGCCGGACCCAACTGCTGGCTGACCGTGATGACCATGGAAGCCGGCTGCGGCGTGAGCCCGGACACGATCATCGACGCGCTCGAGCGGGAAAACGTCGAGGCGCGCCCCTTCTGGAAACCGATGCACATGCAGCC
>DCTV01000075.1:0-17302 GCA_002329665.1 Christensenella sp. UBA1431 | reverse complement strand
CAGGACGTGCAGGATGAGATCGTAAAAATCGTCAGGGGCTGTTTTTAATAAGGCGGCTGTTAAATGAGCAAAACTGCGGTCCGAGGTGGTTTTATGGGTAAGAGAATTGCGGTCGTCGTGCTTGCCGCCGCGCTGCTGGCGGGCGTTTTCCTGCTGCTCAACTCGGAAACGGTGGCCGGCGAACTGGCCGGCGTACTTGCCCGGAAACAGACGGTCTCGCCCAATCCCCGGGCGGTGACGGGACCGGAGGCGGACATGGTCAACGGTTTCCTTAACCGGGTGAACACGGCGCCCGTGTACAATTACTCGGGCACGAAGCGGATCTCGGGGGACACGCAGGCCCCTCCGACCACCACCTCGTTCTCCTGCACCGTCAGCGGGGACGATTACGCCGTCGAGGCGGTGAAAGGCGAGCGCATGTACCGCCAGCTGTATGTAGACGGGGCTTACTCCCTCGTGGACGACTCGGCGCGAGCGGTGTACCGGGGCCTCTCCTACATCGATTTCCCCGGAGACCGGCTGAAAGAGGCTTTCACCGGCAAACTGACCCGTATCCGGCACAAGCTCATGGACGGGAACCGCGTCATCAGCTGCGAGCTCTACAGGAACGGGATCGTCTATACGCTGGTCTTCACCAGGCAGGGAGGGTTGGTCCGTTGCACGTATATATACGACAGCCATGACATCGTGATCGATTTTTCCCGGTTCGACACCGGCGGCACGCCTGTTGTATCCTTCAGCGTTCCGGCCGCGTACCAGGATAGAACCGCCGGGGACTTCAGCCTCAGGTAAGCGAAGCGGCCGGTTCGGCGTCGGGGGGTTATAAACGCGTTGCGGGGGGGCATACGTACTGCGGAGGTGCAGATATTGGTAGACAGCAAAGACGTCCTGCGAAAAGCGGCCACATTCCTTGCGGACATCGCGATACTCTTTTGCGTCATGCTCGTAAACCTCGCCGCGGATAACGCGGGATCGGGCCTTAGCGCGCTCCTTGACCGGTACAGACTGGTAGTCGCCCTGTACGTGACGCTGTGCGGGCTGATGCTCCTCATGTTCAAATGCTACGACGACCCCTTGAGGGACTATTCCCTCTTCAGCGCGTCCAAGGCGGCCGGGGCGATGTTCGTGGCCTTCGTGCTCTTCGTCGTGCTCCTTAGCATCATAGGGCAGCGGCCGACCGCGCTGTTCCTTACAAACCTGTTCATCTATTCCGTCGTTTTCTGCGGGACGTACCGCCTGCTGATCGTTTCCGTGTACCGCATCGGCCCAAATTTCTTCAGGCCGGTCAGCAAGGGGGACATGCAGCGCGTCATCATCTTCGGCGCGGGCGACGCCGGCAAATACCTGGTAGACATGCTCAACCAGGACAGGTGCAAGCGGATGAAACCGGTCGCCTTCATCGACGACAACCCCCGCCTCGACCGCAAGAAGGTCAAGGGGCTCCTCGTGGTCGGGCCCCGGGAACTGATTCCGTACGCGGCGAAAAAATACAAAGCCGACATCATCATCATCATCGCGATCCCGTTCGTGAGCAACTCGACCATTAGGGAGATATTCAACCTCTGCTGCCAGTCCAACTGCCAGGTGCGGCGGTTCGGGAACATGTCCAGCTTCACGTCCGAGGGCCTCGCCAAATCGACGATCAACGAAGTGCGCGTCGAGGACCTCCTGCAGCGCGACGAGGTCAAGCTCGACCTCGAGAGCGTCAAGCAGATGATCTGGGGGAAGGTGGTGCTGGTCACCGGCGGCGCGGGCTCCATCGGGTCCGAGCTGTGCAGGCAGATCATGCACTACGGCGCAAGGCAGATCATCGTCTTCGATTTCGACGAAAACGGCCTGTTCGAGATCGCGGGGGAATTCAAGCGAAAATATAGCGAGTCCCTCTTTATTACCTGCCTCGGGTCCATCCGTGACAGGGAAGGGCTCGACTCTGTATTCGCCAAATACCGCCCGCACATCGTGTTCCACGCGGCCGCGCACAAACACGTGCCCATGATGGAGAGCAACCCGCGCGAAGCCATCCTCAACAACATCATCGGGACGCAGAACGTGGCCGAGTCCGCCGTCGAGCACGGCGTGAAGCGATTCATCCAGATCTCCACCGACAAGGCGGTCAACCCCTCCAACATCATGGGCGCGACCAAGCGGGTGGCCGAACTCATCATCCAGCAGCAGCAAGCGCGGGGGCGTACCGTCTTTGCGGCGGTGCGGTTCGGAAACGTGCTGGGAAGCAACGGCAGCGTCGTGTCCGTGTTCAAGAGGCAGATCAGGGAGGGCGGCCCGCTCACCGTCACCGACAAAGAAATCACCCGGTACTTCATGACCATCCCCGAGGCTGTGCAACTCGTGCTCGAGGCCGGCTCCATGGCCAGGGGCGGCGAGATATTCGTGCTGGACATGGGCGAGCCGGTGAAGATCTACGACCTCGCCGTAACGATGATAAAGCTCTCCGGCCTCGAACCGGAGAAGGACATCAAGATCGAGGTCACCGGACTGCGCCCCGGGGAAAAGCTCTACGAGGAAATCAGCCTCACGGAGGAGACCGTGACCAAAACCTCCAAGGACAAGATCTTCGTGCTCAAATCGTCCTTCGACTCCGAGCGCGAAGAGGTGGAGGCGAGCTTTTTTAAGCTGCGGGAGTACATCGACAACAGGGACTATGCGATGGCATACAAACAGATAAAGGTGCTCATTCCGTCCTTCGATAACAATATCGCAATGTGACGGACCCGAAAGGAGACGGGGTATTTTGGACGCTTCCAGGGGAATGACGCGAAGATCGATGCATTCGGCCATGGGCGCGCTGGCCAGAAGGTGGTACTGGCCCGCCATCTTCTGCATCGTGTTTGCGTTCGCCGCCGCCGCCCTGTATCTGTGGCGCGGATACTATCCCAAGTACAAGGTCTCCAGGACGTTCATCCCGGCGTACTATTACGTCGACAACAACGGGAACGCCATCGTTTCCGACAGCATCGGGGGCATCATCGTGCGCTCGATGACCTACTCGCAGCTGGTGCAAAACAACCAGGTGCGCGACGCGGTTAGGAACGCCCTCGATTTCGACATCACGAAAGAAGAATACGACCAGGCGATTCTTGCCGAAGTCAACGACAACAGCGCAGCGGTCACCCTCACCGTCGAGTGGCGGGACAGGGCCCAGGCGCTGCAGATCTCGCAGGCCGTAAAAGCATATCTTACCCACGTCATAGCCGAAAACGCGGACGCCGGAACGTTGATCTGGCTCGAAGGCTATTCCGCCGAGAGCGAGATCAAACCGACGCCGCCGTCGTTATTCTTCGCCCTCGGGGCGCTTCTGGGCCTGGTAACCGGCGCTTGCTTCGCGATGTTCCTCGGCGTGGCCGACAAACGCGTTTTCGATATCGAGCAGGTGCGTTACGGCGGCGATGTCGACGTGATCGGCGTAATCGGGAAGGACCGCGTGTTCACGGGGAAGAGCTGGGCCAACAGGAGCGAGCTGAACAATTCGCACCGCCAGCTCGCGGCCATCGCGCTGCATATCAAGACGCAGATGGGGACCCTCGGCAAAAAACTCGTCATGTGCACAGCGCCCACCGGTAACTGCGGGACAACAAGGGTCGCCACGGAAGTAGCGAAGCTCCTTTCCAACATGAAGCTGAAGGTGCTCATCGTCACGGTGAAAATGAAAGCCTCGCCGGATGCCGAACCGCCCGCGGCCGAACCGGCTACGGAGCAGCTCTACCCCGGCGTCGACGGCTGCGTGTGCACCTGGGACGACTCGGAAAACAACAGCGCCTATATCGGCCCGATCTCGAAGACGCTCTCCGAGGCCATGAACCGCTACGACTTCGTCCTCGTCGACTGCCCGCCGCTGCTCGAAAACGTGGAACTGGCCCTGTTCACCGGCGGGATGGACGCGACGCTGCTCGTGCTCAGATACGGGAAAACGAAGTACGGCGAGGTCCTCTCGGCCGTTTCCCTGCTGAAACGGGCGCAGGCCAGCCCGGTCTGGGCCGTGTGGAACTACGCCGACGGGCGTTACCTGGAAAGCCCCTGCATCCGGAGTTCGAACCAGTGCCTGCTGTTGGAGGCAAGCGATGACAGGCCCTAGGGTATCGGTGCTGATGTCGGTGTATAACAACGTTTCGAGCGTCGACGAAAGCATCCGTTCGATCGTCGCGCAGACGTTTTCCGACTGGGAAATGATACTGATCGACGATGCGTCGACGGACGGCTCGGCCGAGCGCCTCCTTCGGTGGCAGGAACGCGACGGCAGGATACGGGTCTTAAGAAACGAGACGAACGCCGGGCTTGCCGCGTCGCTGAACCGGGCGCTTAATAACGCTTCGGGGGCATATGTCGCGAGGATGGACGGCGACGACGTGGCGATGCCGCACCGCTTCGCGCGGCAGGCCGCCTTCCTGGACCAAAACCCGGACTTCGCCCTGGTCAGCGCCGGTTGCGTCCTTTTCGACGAGCAGGGCGAATGGGGAAGGCGCTTCGGCCTGCCGAGGCCGAAGAAGCGCGATTTTCTGTGGGGCAGCCAGTTTCTGCATCCGGCGTCCATGATGCGGCGGGAAGCGCTGCTGGCCGCGGGAGGCTACCGCGTGAGCAGGGACACGCTCCGCACGGAGGACTACGACCTGTTCATGCGGATGTACGCCCTCGGCTATCACGGATGCAACCTCGACGAGCCGCTGTTAAAATATTTCGAACCCCGCAGGCCGCGCCGCGTGAAACTCGTCGAGCGGTGGCGCGAGGCGAAGACCCGGTACCGGGGCTTCAAGGCGCTCGGGCTCCTGCCGCGCGGCTTCTTTTTCGTTATTAAGCCGCTTTTGACGGGCCTCGTCCCCGGCCGGCTGAAACGGAAATACCAGGAAAAAAAATACGCCCCGGGAGGCGGGGTCTGATGGGCGCCCCGGTACGCGTGCTGCACGTCCTCTCCTCCACGATGCGCGCCGGCGTCGAGATGATGGTGCTCAACCTCTTCCGCGAGATGGACAGGGAAAGAGTCCTGTTCGATTTCGTGGCGCACGACCTGGGGGAAGACGACCTCGGCGGCGAGATACGGCGCCTCGGCGGCAGGGTCTTTTGCGTCCCCCTGCTCAGCAGGGTCGGGATACGGAAGTTCGTTCGGATCATCCTCGGTGTGATCGAGGAAAACGGGCCGTATGCGGCCGTGCACACACACACCGATTACCAGGGCGGGTTCTCGGCCCTCGCCGCGAAGAAAGCGGGCGTTGCGCGGCGGATCTGTCACGCGCACCTGGACACGCGGAAGATGCGCTCGCCCGTCTTCCTCGCGAAAAAACTCCTCGGACGGGCGTTCATCAGGAATAACGCCACGCAGCTCTGCGCGTGCAGCCGGTACGCGGGCATCGCCCTTTTTGGCAGGCGCGCGGCAAACAGGGGCCTTGTGAAGGTCGTCAACAACGGGATCGACCTCACCGGGTACGCCGAATGTGACCCGCAGGCAAGGGAAAGGCTGGTGCTTAGCTGTAACGGGGGCGACAACACCCGGCTGATCGGGAACGTGGCGCGTCTGAACCCCGTCAAGAACCACGCCTTCATACTGGACATGGCCGCCGAAGCGAAAGCGGCGGGGCTCGACTGCCGGTTCGTGATCGTCGGCAGCGGCGACCTATACGGGGAGTTGCTCGAAAAACGCCGCCGAATGGGAGTGGCGGACACGGTCTTTTTCCTCGGAACGAGGGAAGACGTCCCGCAGCTCATGCAGTGCTTCGACGCTTTCGTGCTCCCTTCGCACGCCGAAGGGCTGCCCCTTACGGTGGTCGAGGCGCAGGCGGCGGGCACGCCGGTAATCGCCGCGACCTGCGTCCCGAAAGAAGCGGACATGGGGCTCGGCCTGCTTAACACGATACCGGTTGACGCCGGGGCGCGGGCCTGGCTGGAGCGCGTCGGCCGCGTGACGGAGCGCGCCAGGCGGCCGGATGCCGCGTCGCGCCTCGAAGCCGTCCGGCGCCTCGGCTTCGACGCGAAATCCAACGTGCGCACGGTGGCTGCGCTTTACGGCCTGGACGACGAGCCGGCCTGAAGCTGCCCGTGCTGGGGGACGATACGTGGGCAATCTGTTACAATACGGCAACTCGGTGACTTTGTACGCCGCATGTTTCCTGCTTTCTGCGGCGCTGGCCGGCCTGGCGCAGCTCTACGAGCGCAGGACCAGGCCCATACGGCTCTCCCCGAACGGCTGGCAGGGCACGCGCCCCGCCCTCGTGCTGTGGGCCCTGTCGCTGGCGGTGCCCCTTTTGCTGTCCTCTTTAAGGTGGGAAGTGGGGACGGACTACGTCACCTACGGACAGCTATATACATCCCTGAACCAAATCGATACGCTGGGGGAGTTCGTCTACCAGCTCCCCATAACGGAACCGGGGTACATCCTGCTCAACTTCTTCGTCAAGGCGGTATTCAACACCCCGGTCATGGTCTACGCGATCTGCGCGCTGATCACCCTCTTCTTTTTTTACCGCGCGATCGAGGACTACCACGAAAAAGGCTCGGTGATGCTGGCGGCGCTCGTTTTCTTCGCCCTGTTCTATTCGGTCACGCTCAACATCATGCGGCAGATGATCGCCGTCTCCATCATGTTCTTCGCCACGCGCTATTTGTTCCGGCAAAAATACTCTATGGCGGCGGCCTGGGCCGTGGTGGCGGCCTCTTTCCACGTGACGGCGCTCGTCGTCGTCGTTTTCTGGGTCATCCGCGGAGAGCAGCGCTGGCAAAAAATAGCCCGGGTAGCGGTCTTTTTCGCTCTCATCGCGTTTTTATTCGGCTCCATGGCCTTCGGTTCAGTCCTCGAACGCATCCCCTTCTTCAGCACCCTCAGCCTGCAGCCCGAGTCGTCGCCTGGCGTCGGCCTGCTCCTGCTGAGGGCGCCCATCTGCTTGCCCCTCCTGCTGTTTCGAAAAAGGCTGGTTGCGCACGACGAAAGGAACCGGTTCTGGCTCGTTTTTCTGGTGTTCGAGGTCGCGTTCAGCCATCTGGGGTATATCGACTCCGTTTTCATCAGGCTGGCGCTGTACTTCGCGGTCTCCTGGATCGTGCTCCTACCCCAGCTCGTGCGCTGCATGCCGACCCGTTCGGACCAGTACCGGATGGGGGCCTATGTCGCGCTGGTGCTCGCAGCGCTGTGGGTATTCGACGTCGTAATCAACAATAACAACGGCGTATTGCCCTATAAAAGCCTGTTTGACGCCATAAATATTGCATGATAATATGTATGATAATGCAGCGCGCCCGTGCGGCTATTACGAAAGGGCATCCTCCCTACCATGACCGCGAACGAACCCCTGGTATCCGTTGTGATGCCCAATTACAATACGCCTGAGGAATACCTGTGCGCGGCCATCGGAAGCGTACTGGGGCAGACCTATGCCAACATCGAATTCATCATCGTCGACGACGCTTCCACCGGCGAAGATGTGCGGGTCATAGAATCCATGGGCGACCCGCGGATCATCCTCCTTCGAAACGAACGGAACATGCATGTTTCACATTCGCTCAACAGGGCCCTGGCGCGCGCGTCCGGGGAATTTGTCGCACGGATGGACTCCGACGACATCTGCCTCCCCCAAAGGCTCGAAAAACAGGTCCGGTTCATGCAGCGAAGGCCGGACATAGACGTGCTGTGCTCCCGGGTGCGGATGTTCGGGGACAAAAACGGCGTTTTCTCGGCCGGCATCCGCGACGCGGACCGGATGAAGACAGAAGTGTTCTTCTCAAACCCCGTCATCCACCCGAGCGTGATGTTCAGGGTTTCGTTTCTAAAGGCGCATGCCGTGACGTACAGCACGCACGCGGACTACAAGGCGGCGGAGGACTACGAGCTCTGGTCGCGGTGCGCCTTCTTCGGGCGGATATTCGAGTATCCGAAGGTGCTGCTTAAATACCGGATGCACGCAAGGCAGGTGTCCACGGCGACGCGGGAGCTGCAGGAAGCGAGCGCCAACCGCGTGCGGCGCGACATGCTGGGCTGGCTGGGCATCACGCCGACCCCGCGCGAAATGGCGGTGCACTTCAGTTTCTGCACGGACAACGCCTCGCCCGGCATTCCCCTTTCGGAAACCGAAGACTGGGCCAACAGGCTCCTCGACGCCAACGCGCGCGCCCGCGTCTTCGATACGCGTTGTTTCAGGAAAGCCGTCATACGGCATTTCTTCGTCACGGCGGTGAAGGCGGCGCTTAAAAAACAGGCCCCGCTGCGGCAGTCCCTGCGATCAAAGCTCATGAAAAAGGCGCTCTCGCCGGCCCATTACGTTGCCTACGCGCAAAGGTACGCGTTTTCAAGAAGGCTCAACAGGCTTCGCGGCCGGGCCGGCGGCGTTTGAGGATGGATGTCATGAAACAGACGCCGGATACAACGGCCCGTTCGGGCATAGGGCGGTACGCCGCCATAGCAGTAGCGCTGCTGGCGGTCGCCGCCGTCGCTTTCGTGGACTGGCGCACGGTCCGTTCCCTCTTCAGGGGCATGTTTGTGCTGCAGGCCGCCGATTTTCCGGGACGGTACGAATATACCGCGGAAGAAGCGTGGTATACGATCGAAAACGACCGTTTCGGGATCGACGGCAACGGCCGGGATGCGCAGGCGACGACCGACGGCATCAACCAGGCCCTCGCCTGGGCGAGCGCCACCGGCTGGGACAAGGTGCGTCTTTGTGAAGGCACGTACCTGATCCGGTCCGACTGGAGCAGCCCCTATAAGCTGCCGACGGGCGGAATAGAGGTGCCGTCCGGTATGACGCTCGACCTGGGGGACGCCGTGCTCATCATCGAGCCGAACGCCTCCCCCAGCTACTGCATCATCGCGATCGCCGGGAAGAGCGACGTGACCGTGCTCGGCGGGCGGCTGATCGGGGACCGGTACGGCCACGACTACGGTTCAGGCGGCACGCACGAATGGGGATTCGGCGTCGCGGTGGCCGCGAGCACGGACGTGCTGATACAGGACATGGAGATACGCGACACCACCGGCGACGGCATCATCCTCGAGGGGTCCTACGTCCCGCTCGCCGAGAACGGGAGGCAGAGCACGAACGTGCGCGTCTACGGCTGCAGGATCGGCGGCTGCCGCAGGCAGGGCGTCAGCGTGGTGGGCGCGACCGACAGCGTCATCGCGGGCAACGAGATCTTCGGCATCGGCGGCACCGACCCGCAGTACGGGATCGACGTCGAGCCGGGGCTCGATTATGGGGCTCACGGTGTGAAGATTCACGACAACCTGATCTACGGCTGCGCCGCGGGCGCGATCAGCTGCCACGGCGGCTCGGGTTACGAAGTTTACCGGAACCGGTGCATCGGCAACAACATCATCGCGGTAAGCTGCTCCGACGTGAGCATATACGGCAACATGATCGCCTCGAGCAAGGTCAGGGTCCATGACACCACCGCCGACGTCCGTGTGTATGACAACGTCCTCGACCTGACCAGCAGGCTCATCAAAGAGGAATAAACAAGCGACTGGCGGGAGATGATGCGATGGCGGGAGCGAAAGAGATTGGGAGCCACTTCTGGCCGGTCGCCCTTCCGGAGGAAGACAACGGCCTAAAGGAGCGTATAACCGGGGACGTACGGCACATGATGAGCGGCCAGTGCGCGCTGTGTTACGTGCTCGACGACATCCATGCTAAAAGCCGCACGCGCCGCACGGCGTACCTTCCCGCATACACCTGCGGATCGACCATCGAGCCCTTCCTGGATAAGGGCTGTCGCGTGCGGTTCTACGACGTCGGCGACGGGTTCAGGCCGGTGTTGGACAAAGAAGCGCTAATGGGCGCGGACGTGTTCTATCTCGTGGGATATTTCGGGTTTATAAACCACGGCGGCGTCGACGTATCCGCGTTCAGGGCGCGGGGCGGGATCGTCGTGCACGACGTTACGCACACCCTCTTTTCGGTGGGCGGGATCTTAGAGGAAGCCGATTACCTGGTCGCGAGCCTGCGCAAATGGTTCGGTATCCCGGCGGGCGGGCTGGCCGTCTCGCGGCGCGGCGAATTCTCGCAGGCGCCTATCCCTCCCGACGATACATATATCGGGATGCGCAAAGCGGCTTTGGCCGCCAAGCGGGTATACATAGAGACCGGGAACGCGGCCATGAAGCAGGGGATGCTTTCGCGTTTCGCGGACGCGGAAACGCGCCTTGAGGAAATCTGTGCAACGCAGGCTTCGGACGAGGAATCCGTAGGGGTTGCGCGGCGGTTCCCGGTGGAGGCGATGGTGAAGGCGCGCAGGGAAAACTACGCCGTCCTGCTCGAAGCGCTTCGGGACGTTAAAGGCGTTTCACCCGCTTTCCCGGTTCTGTCAGACGGCGTCTGCCCTTTATTTTTACCGGTGTTTTCCGAAGAACGCGACGCGCTGAAAAAGCGTTTGATCGGTAAAGGGGTGTACCCGCCGGTGCACTGGCCGGTCCACAACGCCGTCGATGCAAGCAAGTTCCCGGTAACCGAAAGGATCGCCCGCACGATACTCTCCATCCCCTGCGACCAGAGATACACCGCAACCGATATGATAATGATAGGAGAGCTGCTGAAATGCTCAGAGTGACCGGCCTTGAGGACCAGGACCGCTGGGCCGACATCGTTAAAGGGTTTTCACGCCACGACATCTACTATTTGCCGCAGTACGTCAAGGCCTTCCGGATTCACGGGGACGGCGAGCCGCTGCTTATTTACTACGAATCGGCGGACACGCGGGCAATCAACGTGGTAATGAAGCGCGACATCTCCTCGTGCGCCCATTTTAAGGACGCGATCGCGCCGGGCACCCTGTTCGACCTGTCCACGCCCTACGGTTACGGCGGTTTCCTCGTCGAGGGCGACGCCGGCGGGGACGCCCTTGGGAAGCTGGACGCCCAATACGGCGCGTGGTGCCGGGAAAACGGCATCGTGAGCGAATTCGTAAGGTTTCACCCGGTGCTCGGGAACTACCTAGGCATGGAACCGGTATACGAGGTCGTCCTCCTGGGGAACACGGTCGCTATGGACCTGGCGTCCCCCGAATCGATATATTACAACATCAACAAAAATAAGCGCAACAGGATCAACAAAGCGTTGAGGGAAGGGATGGAGGTCTGCTGGGGATGGGACCCGTCGCTGCTTGAAATCTTTCGGGAAATGTACGTGGAAACGATGGACCGGAACGAGGCGCAGGAATATTATTACTTCGAAAAAAGTTTCTTCGACAGCATACTGGTTGATTTAAAGGACAGCGCGCTCATTTTCTACGCGCGAAAAGACGGCCGGGTCATCGGCACGGAACTGGTCCTGATGTGCAACGGGCAAATGCACGCGCTTTTTGGCGCGACAAAGTCCGAAAGCCTGCAGCTTTCCCCCTCCACCGTCATCAGCTACAAAGCGGCGCTGTGGGGCTGTGAAAACGGTTTCAAAACATACCATCTCGGGGGCGGCGTAGGCGGGCGAAAGGACAGCCTGTACAAGTACAAACTCGGACTGAACGTGCGGTCGGAAAACGTTTTTGCGGTCGGAAGAAAGGTCTTCGACGAAGAGGCCTGCGGCAGGCTGCTGGAAATACGCTTAAGGAACGGCGGCACGCTGGACCCGGGCTTTTTCCCGCAGTACAGGGCATAACGAAGCACCGGCAACGGGGGTGAAACAAGATTGGGCAAGAAACATAAGGCCTGGTTCTACGACCGGTACATAAAACGCTTTTTCGATATTTTTATCTCAATAACCGGCCTCGTCGTCCTGTCGCCGTTCGCCCTTATCTGTGCGATAGCGATCAAGCTCGAAGACCCTCGCGGCCCGGTGTTTTTTAGGCAGGAACGCAACGGCAAACACGGCAAGGTCATCAAGATCACCAAATTCCGCACGATGAAAAGCAGCCTCAGCGGAGGCGACGTCGTGGCACACAGGGACACGCTGACTCGCGCGGGAAAGGTCATCCGCAAGCTGAGCCTGGACGAATTCCCCCAGTTCATAAGCATCCTGAAAGGGGACATGAGCCTGATCGGACCGCGTCCGCTGCTGCTGAGCTATTACGAGTGGTTCAACGCCGAGGAACGGCGCAGGTTCGACGTGCTTCCGGGGCTGACCGGGCTGTCGCAGATCAACGGCAGGACCAACCTGAACTGGGACGAGCGCTTCCGCCTCGACGTCGAGTACGTTGAAAGGCTTTCCTTCTGGCTCGATCTCAGGATCTTCGTGCTGACCTTTTTCGCCGTGTTCTCCCATAAGGGCACGGAATACGATGACGGGCTGGAAAACTTCGACGTCTATCGGAAAAAACAGCTCGAGGCACAACTGTTCAAGGAACCCAGGATCAGCGAGGCTCCGAAAGAAACGGCGCCGGCATTCCGATCCAAGAGCTTGGGCGCATGAAGGAAGCCCGGAGGTTGAACGCGATGCCCAGGGTGCTTTTCACCGCATCGGTATTTGCCCATCTTAAAGCCTTCCACGTGCCGTACATACAGCATTTCAGGGAGAGAGGGTACGAGGTCCATACCGCCGCGAACGGGGAAAACACCCTCGCGGCCGTCGACAGGCATTTCGACATCGATTTTCATAGAAGCCCGCTGAGCCCGAAGAACATCCGCGGCTACAGGGCACTGAAACGGCTGATCGACGAAAACGACTACGACATCATCCACTGCCACACGCCCGTGGTGGGCGTGCTGACCCGTCTCGCAGCGCGGGGCGCGCGCAAGAGGGGCACCGTCGTGATCTACACGGCGCACGGGTTCCATTTCTATAAGGGCGCCCCGCCCGTTTCGGGGCGCGTTTTCCGTATGCTGGAGAAACGGCTCAGCCGTTATACCGACCACCTCATCACGATCAACGCCGAAGACTATTCGGCGGCGCTCCGCTACGGGTTCAGGGCGGGCGCCTGCCATCTGGTCCACGGCGTGGGGGTCGACGCGGAGCGTTTCGCCGTGCAGACGCCCGATATAAAACGAAAGCGCCGTGAGCTCCTCGGCATCCCCCCCGACGCGTTCGTCCTCGTTTTCGCTGCCGAATACAGCAGGCGAAAGAATCAGGGGATGCTGCTCGACGCCGTCAGCATCCTCAAAGAACGGGTGCCCGAAACGCTTTTGCTCCTCCCGGGGGACGGCCCCTTAAAAGAAGCGTACGGGCAGCGTGCCGCGGCCCTCGGCATCGCGGATAACGTTTGGCTGATGGGCTTCAGGGACGATATGGACAGGCTCCTCCCCGCGGCGGACGTCGCGGTATCCTCCTCCATACAGGAGGGGCTTCCCATCAACACCGTCGAGGCGATGGCGGTGTCGCTCCCCGTCGTCGCGACGCGCATCCGCGGGCATGTCGACCTGGTCGGGGACGGAACAAACGGGTACCTCGTGCCGGCCGGTGAAGCCGAAGCGATGGCGGACCGACTCCTGCACCTGCACGACAACCCGGATACCGTCCGCGCGATGCAGGCGCGCGCCCGCGAAACGGCCGAGCCTTTCCTTTTGCACAACGCCAGGGCCGAAACCACGCGGATATATGATACAATAATCTACGAAAAACAGGGTGCACGAAAGGACGGGAACGCCCGCTAACAGGCGTTTAATCGGCCGGCTGTGCCCGGTTTATTGAATACTGTGTTCCGGCGGCAGCCGATGGCCGGGACGGAGGCTGGGTTTGAGCAAGACGCGTTTGGGTATCAAAACCGCCGCTTCGGTAATACTGGTCGCGCTGGTCCAGGGAGCGCTGAGCATATACAGGACGAGCGCCGTGCTGGGCGCGTACGGGGCCAATATCAACGGCGTCGTGCAGGTGGCGCTGCAGATGAGCGCGTACCTGGTGCTGTTCCAGAACGGGATGTCCGCCGCATACCAGTTCAAGATGTACGCCCCGCTCACCAGGGGCGAGTTTCCCACGATTTCCGGCCTGTTCACCGGCCTTCGCAGGCGCATGCTCAGCCTTTCTGGCAAGATGCTGCTCATCGCCGTGGCCATCGTGCCGCTCTATTCCGCGCTCCTCGTACGGCAGGGCGTGGAGTACTGGAACACCGCGCTGATACTGGCCGCGATCGGCGTACGCATCACAGCCCCGTATTTCGTCACCCTGCCCGAGCGCGTTCTGATCGAGGTCCGGGAAAAGCGATACGTAGTAAACGTCGTCGAAGGTGTCAAAGACTGCGTTACGCTCGCGGCCGAAATCCTGCTGGTCCTTTTCACCGCCATTCCGCTGCCCGTGATCCTCTCAGTCAACCTCGTGTTCTTGTTGGCCAGCAAACAGGTCTACCTCCATCTCGTCAGGAAATACTACGGCGAGGGCTTCTCGCTGCGCTCGCCGCCCCAATACGCGCCGACGTCCATGACGCGGGCCGTGTACGCCCACCAGATCTCCACCATGGCCACGAGCAACACGGACAACGTCGTGCTCTCCCTTCTGAGCAGCCTCACCAACGTCACGATCTACAGCGCGTACGCCACCCTGATTTCCTATCCTACGCTGGTGGTCAACAGGATCGTCGAGGGGATGCGGGCGAGCCTCGCGCTGAAGATTACGCGCGGGGACGAAGACAGCTACGACGCGTTCCGGGAGATGCTGGCCTTCTCCCTCTTTTGCGCGGGCGTCATCGTGCCGGTTTTTCTTTGCATGGCCAACCCGTTCGTCGGGCTCTGGATCGGCGATCAGTACCAGGTCCCGGCGCTTTCGCTGCTGCTTTTTGCCCTGATCCTGGCGGACAGCTTCGTCATGCCGCCCGTATACGCCGCGAGGGACGCTTTGGGGCTGTACAGGGAATCACAGTGGTACACGATAGCGCAGGCCGTCGCCAACGTCGCCGTCTCCGTCGCGCTGGTGATCCCGCTGGGCATCGTGGGCGTGCTCTCCGGCACGATCGTCGCGCTGTACCTGGTCCTGCAGCCGGGGAACTTCATCCTCGTATACAGGCGCGTATTCAAGCGCAGGGTGACGATCTACAGGGACCTTGCTTTGCTGGCGGCGATGTGCGCCGCGTCCTATTTCGCCTCCGGGTTCCTCATCGCCGCCGTCTTCCCCGCCGGGGCGACGGGCTGGCTGGCACTCGCGGAAATGGCCGCCGTCTGCGCGCTTGTTTCGCTATCCGTCACCTCCGGGGTACTGTGGGCCACCAATACGGGGTTCAGGCAGTTCTTGAAACGGTTTTTTGGGGTGTTCAGAAGGAAAAAGGGGGAAAGCGGCGCCGAAACCTGACGGGCGCTGGATCAAATGAGACGTTTCGCACAGTGTCCACATACCCCTTTGCGGGGGCCCGGTATCCGCGAGAACCCTGTCGGCAAACCAAAGGTTTGCCGACAGCGATTGATCAGCATCGTCGTTCCCGTATATAACGCCGAAAAGACGCTGAAAAAATGCCTCGACAGCGTCCTCGCCCAGACCCGTACGGAACTCGAACTCATACTCGTTAACGACGGTTCGACCGACGGCAGCGCGAAAATCGTGGACGCGTACGCGAAAAAAGACGCGCGGGTCCGCGCGGTCCATACGCCCAACCGCGGCGTTTCGGCGGCGCGCAACACCGGCCTTGGCCTCGCGTCGGGCGACTTCGTCGGTTTCGCGGACACGGACGATTGGGTCGAGCCAAATATGTTCGAACGCCTGATCGGCCTGATCGAGCGCGAGGACGCGGACATCGCCGTCTGCGGCTACTTTGAGCGGCCGGAAGGCGCAGCCCCGGAAACAGCCTCTTTGGCGGGCGGCCTGGTTTCCCCGGAGCGGGCGTACCGGCTGGCGCTGGAGACCAAAGCCTTCGGCGGATTTGTATGGAACAAGCTGTTCAAATCGGATTTTTTCGCGGCAGACGGCTACCGCCTCCGCTTTGACGAATCGGTCCACGTCTGCGAAGACCTGCTCCTGGTATGCGAATGCCTGTGCAGGGCGCAGAGGATCGCTTGTGACCCTTCTTTGCTCTACCATTACTCCGTATCGAAAGAAAACGCAGGCGGCCGCCCTTTTTCTGCGCGCAGGACGACGCTTCTAAACTCAAGGAAGAAGCTCGCCGCCTTGACGCGGCAACGGTTTCCAGAGCTCGCGGGCAGCGCAGAAAGCCTCTACGTCGCCGACACCGTGCACACTTTCCTCCTGGCGGTCCGGTCCGGGGCCAAAACGGCCTGCCTCAAAGACCACCTCAGGGGCATCCGGCGGTATGCCCTGTCCTATGTTTTCCGGAAAAAAAGCCCCTTTTCCTATAAGCTGATGGCTCCCCTTATCTGTCTGAGCCCCCGCATGGCGGAGGCGCTATACAGGCGGTTCGGAGACAAACGCCGGACGCAGGCGCCGCGCCGAAAGCCGTCCTTATGATGCAAGGCAAAAAACTGCCGATAAACCGGAGTTTGTCGGCAGTTTTTGTGCAAATCGGCTGTTGCGGAGGATCCTTTTGACCGATAACCCGTTCAGCCAAAGAATACCCAGCTGTCCGAATCGAGCGAATTGTTCTCCACTGTAACATTGGACGCATAGGGCATGACGCGGATGAAGGTGTTTTTTACGTTGTTGCCGTAGATCTTCACATTGCTGCAGCGTACCGCGATGATGTTGTTCCCGGTGACCGTATTGGAGTATACGTCGTAGTTCGCGCCCTTGTTGCAGTTGATCGCGCCGCCCGAACACCCGGAGATGGTGTTGTGGTGGATCTTGAGGTTGGTCACCACGTAGTCGAACTCGGTCTCGACGTCTATCCCGTACTGCGGGTCGGTGCCGGAGATGCCGGAGATCCTGTTGCGGGCAAGCTCGCTGTCGGTAGCTCCGATTACGCTGATCCCCTGCCTGCGGCAGTTGGAGATGGTGCAGTCGGTCACTTTGATGTTGGACGAGACCCGTCCGCCGTCGGACAGGGCCGCGTAGGACCCCTCGAGGATGACGCCGTCGCCGGTCATGTTCTTGATCGTTACGTCGTCGATCACCACGTTCCTGCTCGCCGAGACGCAGATGCCGAAGCCCCACTCGTGCGTGGAGGACCCCGAACTCGCCGCATAGGTGTGCTGGCCGAGGTCGCCTATCAGCGTTCCGCCGGTGATCTTCACGTTGCTCTTGTTCACGATGCCGAAGATGGTGTAGGCGGGGTAGCGGTTTGCCTCCATTTTGAACGTGGCCGTGCCGAGGTCCAGCGTCATGCCCGACGGCACGAGGATGCCGTCGGTCGGCGCTATGTAGCGGTTGTTCCACGTACACTGGATCAGATAGGTGCCGGGGGCGAACCGCACTTTTGTATATCCCTTCGATTTCGCCCAGTTGAGCGCATCGTTGATGCCATCGGTGGTCGCCCTCGCGCGCGTGCCGTTGTTGTAGATGCCGAACTCGCCGTTGTCGATCGTGTAGAACCCGTCGGACGGCGTAGGCGCGGGCGTCGCCGTCGGCTTCGG
>DCTV01000006.1 GCA_002329665.1 Christensenella sp. UBA1431 | reverse complement strand
TGCATAATATCATCTTATGCAGCGCGCTTTGGTGTGTTCCGCTTTGGCGTTTGCCGCTTCACCCTTCCCACAGGCGTGCAGCTTCTCGATATATTCAAAAGCACGCCCATCGCAGACATGCATATGACGAGCGACGAACTGCCTGCACTGAAGAACGGCAGGGAAATGCCGGTCGGCGGTATGCTTCCGGTCACCACGCAAATATTGATGAGCACCTGGATCGCCAGGAGCGAGGACATGCCCGCCGCCAGCAGGCTGCCGAACATATCCGGGCAGCTGAGGGCGACGCGGATGCCCCGGTATATCAGGAAAAAGAACAGGCCGACCACTACGACGGCCCCGACAAACCCCAGTTCCTCCACGATGATCGCGAATATGAAGTCCGATTCGCGGTAGGGCAGGAACAGGTACTTCTGGCGGCTGTGCCCCAGCCCGTTGCCGAAGAGGCCGCCCGAACCTATGGCGTAGAGCGACTGTATGAGCTGGTAGCCCGCGTCGCTCGGGTCCGCCCAGGGGTCGATGAATACCAACAGCCTTCGCAGCCGGTACGGTTCGATCACGGTCAGCGCCATGGCGCCCGCCACGCCCGCAGACCCCAGCAGCATGCCGTGCCTTGCGCGCATGCCGCCGATGATGAGCATAACGAAGGCCAGCCCCGCGATGGTGAGCACCATGCTGAAGTTGGGCTGCTTGAGGATCAGTCCGCAGAACAATCCCGCAACCAGGAGGACAGGCAACACGCCCTTGAAGAAACTCTTGATCCGCTGCGGTTTCTTGCTGATAAACGCCGCGACGAACAAAACCAGCGCGAACTTGNNCGCTGAACCCCGCCACAACCAGCCAACGTGAAGAGCCGTTGAGCGTCCTGCCGACGCCGGGCACGAGCACCACAGAAAGCAGCACGGCGGATATAACGATCCCCGCGATATAGAATTTTTTCAGGCGCCGGTAATCGAAGAACGTGAAGAGGATCAGCCCGGCAAGGCCCACCAGCGCGCCGATCACCTGTTTCGTGAAGAAATATTCGCTGTCGTCGAACTGCTGCTTCGCGTAATAATAGCTGGCGCTGAAGACCATGACCAGCCCGAAACAGACCAGGACGAGCGTGACGATAAAAATGGAAAAATCGAGGTTTTTCGTTTTCTCCTTGAAGCCTTTCATGCACTATCTCTCCAGTTGGGAAACGATCCGCTTGAATTCCCGTCCCCTGTGCTCGAAATCCCTGAACATGTCGTAGCTCGCGCACGCCGGCGACAAAAGGACGTTNNTCGCCCGGCATTGCAAGGGAAAAGGCCAGCCTGACAGCTTCCTCGAAGCTCCCGGCCAGCTTCACCGCAGAAAAGCCCGCCTCATGGCACGCCCCGGCTACCTGGCCTGCCGTATCCCCCAGCGCCACCACCGCCTTGACACGCTCGCCGAACGCTTTTATCAGCGGCACGAAATCGCTCTTTTTATCGTAGCCCCCCGCCAGCAGGACGGTCGGCCTATCCATCGCTTCGACGGCCTTGATCGACGCGTCCGGGTTCGTGCCCTTCGAGTCGTTTATGAACCGTACGCCGTCGACTTCGCGCACGAACTCGATGCGGTGCNNGTTGGTGCCCTTGGAGTCGTTGATGTAGCGCACGCCGTCCAGCTCGCGCACGAACTCGATGCGGTGCTCCACGCCCGGGAACGTCATCAGCGCCTCGCGCACGGCCTGCGGCCCGATCCCGTAGCACATCGCCAGGAGCGTGGCGGCCATCGCGTTCTCGAGGTTGTGCGTCCCGGGGATGCGGATTTCCCCGGTCCCGCAGACGCGGACGGGCCCGCCGCCCAGGTCCGCCACCAGATCGTCCCCTTCCACATACGCGCCTTTCACCTTTTGTTTCCGGCTGAAGTAGAACACTTCGGCGTCCGTTTTTTCGGCCATCCCCCGGACGACCGGGTCGTCGTGGTTGAGCACGGCCTTGTCGGCCCTCGTCTGATTCTTAAATATATGTTCCTTGGACGCGATATAAGCTTCCATGGTCCCGAAGCGGTCCAGGTGGTCCTCGGTGATGTTGAGCACGGCGCACAGGCGCGGATGGAAATCCCTGGTGCTCTCCAGCTGGAAACCGGCTACCTCCGCGACCACCACCTCGCCCGGCCGGGTCGAGAGCGCCTCCGCCGCAACGGGGATGCCGATATTGCCGAGGACCCGGGTGGTGAGGCCCGCGCGTTTGAAAATCTCCCCGGTGAGCGCCGTCGTGGTGGTCTTCCCGTTGGTCCCGGTGATCGCCACAAGATCGGCCCGCAAAAAACGATATGCGAGTTCGATCTCGCCTATTACTTCTATCCCGAGCTCCTTTGCCCGGCGCGAGAAAGGCGCGTCGACGGATACGGCCGGGCTGAGCACCACCAGGTCCGTGCCTTCGACGAGTTCCATCGCGCCCTGCCCCAGCCTGTATTCTATTTCCAGCCCCTCGAGCCGGCCGATATACTCCGTTAAATCGCCGGCCGGCTTCGAATCGTTCACGGTCACGTGCGCGCCCAGGGCGCAGAGCAGCCTGGCGCAGGCCTCCCCGCTCCTTGCAAGCCCTACGACGAGCACGCGTTTTCCATTCAGGTCCATCTTTCCTCCTTTAGACGCTCAGGAGCGCGATCAGGCAGGTTATGGCCGTTACGATCATGTATATGGCGACGACTTTCGTCTCGGGATTGCCCTTGAGTTCAAAATGGTGGTGCAGCGGCGCCATTTTGAAGAATCTCTTGCCGTGCGTGAGCTTGAAGTAGACCACCTGGATCACATCCGAAAGCACCTCGGCGACGAAAATGATCCCGGATATCAGAATGACGAGCGGGATATCCAGGGCGAAGGCCACGGCGCTCACGGCGCCGCCGAGGAACAGGGAGCCCGTGTCGCCCATGAAGACGCTTGCGGGGTTAAAATTGTACAGCAGGAATCCCATCAGCGCTCCCGTAAGGCCGGCGGAAAATATGCCGAGACCCAGGAAGCTGCGGCCCCAGGCAAAGGCAAGTGCCGTGAAGAGGAAAAAGACCGGTATGGATGTGCCCGCGGCCAACCCGTCCACGCCGTCCGTCAGATTCACGGCGTTGACCGTCGCGACAATGGCAAAAGCAGCAAACGCCACATACAGCGGCTCGGGAAGCTGCCATGTCACATCCAGAAACGGGATGTAGAGCTCGGGGGAGAGATAGCCGAAGCGGCGGAGCAGAAAAATAAACGCGAAAGAGACGACCAGCTGGAGCAGGAACTTGCTCTTTGCGCTCAGTCCCAGGTTCTGCTTCTTCTTCAGCTTCTCGAAATCGTCCAGAAAGCCGATGGCGCCAAAGGCCAGCGCGAAAAACAGAACAATGATGTGCGAATAATCGCCCGCGAGCATACATGAAAGTCCCGTTGTTAGACAGGCTGCCGCAGTGCCCGCAATGAAAATGAAACCGCCCATCGTCGGGGTCCCCGATTTTGACATGTGCCAGGTCGGTCCGTTTTCCTTGATCATCTGTCCCGCCTTTATCTTCTTGAGATAAGGCACGAGCCAGACCCCGAAGACCGCGGCAACTCCAAAGGATATCGCAAAAGCCAACAGCAGCTTTCCAAACATGAATGATTTTCCTCCAAATCTCTGTGGGTTTGCCGCGCCGTTCTCTCTTGCCACGCGGCAAACAGGGGGCATTCCGCCCCGGCAGCCAGTTTATTTTGCGGCAAGTTTCCGGAGATGGTCGGCGACGATCTCTCGCTCGTCCATGTGGTGCTTCTCCTTGCCGATGATCTGATAATCCTCGTGTCCCTTGCCGGCGAGTATTATAACATCACCGGGTTGGTGGTTGTCAATGGCCCAACAAATCGCGGCGGAACGGTCTTCAATGATCTTGTAGCGGTATTTCGGAACTTTCACGCCCGCAACGATGTCCGCAATGATGTCCGCGGGAGCTTCCGTCCGCGGATTGTCGGACGTTATGATCGAGAAATCCGCAAGCGATGTTCCGATATTGCCCATGATCGGGCGCTTTGTCTTGTCCCGGTCGCCGCCGCAGCCGAACAGAGCGACGAGACGTCCCTGCGTCACCTCTCGCATGGATTTCAAAACGTTTTCGAGCGCGTCGGGCGTATGCGCGTAATCGATGAGGATGGTAAAGTCCTCCGGCGTCGGCACAACCTCCACTCTACCCTTGACGCCTGCCGCTGTCTTGAGTGACTGGCAGATCTTGTCGAGTGGCAGATCCAGCAGCAGGCAGGCCGAGATGACGGACATGGCGTTGTAAACGGAAAAGCGACCGGGGATGGAGAGCGTCACACGCTCAAGGCTGTTCATCGCAAGCGCACAGAACTTGACGTTGGAAGGCGACAGGCGGATATCCTTCGCCACAAGGTCCGCTTCAAGCTTCGTTTCAGAATAGGTGAAAGCCGGACAGCGGCAGCGTTCCACCATATAGCCGCCCCACTCGTCATCAATGTTGATCGCGGCGCGGTCGCAGCGCTCAAAGAGCTTTGCTTTGGCTCCGGCATAGTCCTCCATCGTCTTGTGAAAGTCGAGATGGTCCTGCGTGAGATTGGTGAATACCGCCACAGAGAAGCGAACGCCTGCCACACGGTCGAGCGCAAGCGAATGGCTCGAAACTTCCATGACAACATATTTGCAGCCCGCGTCCGCCATTTCGCG
>DCTV01000051.1:27975-41840 GCA_002329665.1 Christensenella sp. UBA1431 | reverse complement strand
TCCGTAGCCAAACGCTCTATCCAACTGAGCTACAGGCACAGGCGCTTAATTATTATAATGGAATCGCCTGTGATTGTCAACCAACACGGCGTTTGGGGACCGGGGTGGCCGGACAATGAGGACCGGTCAGTCGTACTCGCGCGAGCCGCATCGCATGCACCGCCCCTGCGCCCTGTCGTAGCAACTGTCGCAGACGTACTGCATGCATTCCGGGCAGAGGGACATGCCGCGTGACGCCCCTCTTTCTCCGCAGCCCCCGCATTGCGTTTCACCCATCGTAAAGGCCTCCTTCGGGGGGATATCCGGCCTTAGTATGCGCATAAAACCGTTTCTCCAATCAGGTAGGCTTATGGGGCGGTCGGCTGAACGGACGGCCTCATATAAACGCAGCGCATGCTTCGCCCCGTTACGCTTTCCCGGGAAATAACCGTGACAACCGCGAAAAGCCGTTTTGCGCTTCTTGTCCGGCTGTCCCACCGTATTAATACCCTGTTGCCCCTGCGCCCGGGTATACATCGCAAAAACGTTTGTCGGTGTTATTTTGCTGATGCTTCCGGCTTTGTTATATGATATACTCAAAATACCTGAAAAACCGATCTCCTCCCCGCCGCCGCATTGTAACGGCGTTTGCCGCGACCGGCCGCATCAACCGACGGCGCCCGGCGTGAATATCGTTGGGCGTATACCTATTCCCGAAGGGAGCTGGGGCACATGTTCTGCATCAGGTGCGGCAGCCGCCAGGCAGACGGCGCGCGCTTTTGTACCTCCTGCGGCAACCCGCTCGCGCTGGCCGCCGGGGAGAACCAAGGCGGCCCTTTAAAGAAGGTCTCTTCCTTGCCCCGCGCAAACCCGCGAAACCTCCCTCCCGTCCTCATATACCTTGTCTTGGGCTTTTTCGCCTGCTCTGCGGCCGTGCTGGCCGTCGTGCTTCCCCGTCCGCCCGAGCCCCTCCCAGCGCCGAGCGCCGGGGATACGGCCATGCAGGCATACGCCCCGCCGTCCCCGGAAACCGAAACCCCGCTGTATACCGTGCTCACCAAGTATACGTGGGAACTTTCCGGGTACGCCGACAACCCCGGCCAGGGCGGGGACCCGTCAAGGGATTTCGACCGGGACTCGTTCGGCGGCGACACGGTGTGCTACACGTTCTCCGACGACGGCTCCACGGCCACGAAGGTCGTCGAATCCCCCGGCCACCGCATCCGGCGGGAAACCTCCGTCTACGAAATCCTCAGCGTCAACTGCTGCGACGTATACTCGGAAGAGGACTGCGGCTACTGGCGTTTCTGCCTCTGTACCGACGGGAACCTGTACGCGGCGATAACGAACGACGCAGGTCCGCAGTCCGACTATGCCGTATTCCGTCCGGTCTCCCCACAGGAGCGGGGAAAGCGGCCTGACGGCGTTTTCGGCTCATAAATACCCGGACGGGGACAGGAATACGATAGATCAGGCCTACACAGCCAAAAGGGAGTGATGAAATGTTCTGCAACAAATGCGGCAAGCCGCAGAAGGAGAACGCGAAATTCTGCTCCTCCTGCGGCAGCCCGCTTAAACGGCCGGAGGCGGGCGCCACCGGCACATCCGGAATGCAGCCGCCGCCGGTCCCGCAGCCGCCGGTCAGCGCAGCACAGCCTGTCGGCCCGCAGCTGCCGGTCAGCCCGCAGCCGCCGGCCGCCGGCCCTTCCCCGCCTGCTACGTACAGGAAATCGAACACCAGGCTCATCGTCATCCTCGCCATGGCCGCCGTCGTGGTCGCGGGGGGCATCGTCGCCGTCATCCTCCTGACGTCAAAGCCGGCATCCGCCCCGCTTCCTTCCGCCGCGGCGCAGGTTACGGCGCAGGCTACGGAGCAGGCATCGCCCGCCGCAACTGCGTCCGCCGGCGCGACCGCACCCGCCGGTACGGACCNNGCCTCAGGGTATTCAGCACGCCGACTTTGGACACCTCCGAAAAGATCGAGTCCGTACTGACCGGCAGCGCCTGGGAAATAGCGGGAATCGCGCACAACCCCGACCAGAAAGCCGGCAACGAGGGCGAATACACCCTCGCTCTATATGCGGATTTCTACGAACGCCTCACTTTCACGGACGACGGCAAATTCAGGATGTACACCGAGGCGTCCGGGGAAGTGCGCGACGATAGCTATACCTATGAGATCACAGGCACGAACTACTGCGACAGCGAAAAAGACGAAGAGGGCGATTACCTGCGCTTCTACCTCGCCGCCGACGGCAACCTGTACGCGACCATCATGTACGAGGGCGATCCGTACACCGACTTTTGCGTCTACGCTCCCAAACCCCTGGGGCCGTAGTGTATGAATTAAGGAGTGATACGAATGTTTTGCAACAAATGCGGAAGACCACAGCCCGAAGGGACGCAGTTCTGCGAAGCCTGCGGGAACCCCATGAACCCGCCACTCGAGCCCATCAAGGGAGCTTCTCCTCCGCCGACGGGCGGGACCACGCCGCCGGGGCCGCCCATGCCCCCGCCCAAAAAATCGAATACCCTGCTGTACGTGCTGCTGGGCGTGGCGGTGGTGGCGCTCGCCGGCGTCGTCGTCGCCGTGATCCTGCTCACTTCCCCGGCCAAGCAGGTTACTGCGCCCGCAACGCCGGCGCCAACGTCCGCCGCCGTTGTAACACCCTATGTCCCGCCCACGGCGGCGCCTACCGCAGCCTACACGCCTGCGCCCACGGCCACGTCCGGTGTATCCGCCCTTCGCGTCTACGACACGCCCGGCTTTGCCACCGGCGTCCTTGAATCAAAGCTCCCCGGTTCCACCTGGGAACTCGCCGGGATCGCGACCAACGAGGACCAGGCCGGCGGTTCAACGGGCACGTATACGCTCGACAAATTCGAGGGTTATACGATGCGGCTGGTATTCGGCACAGACGGCGTGCTGACCGTCACCCGCGGATACCTGGGCACGGACGAAACGCCGTTCAAGCTCAAATATGACATCAACGACACCTTCTGCCAGTGCGAAGACGACGGCGGCGGCAACATCGCCCGCTTCTACCTTGGCACGGACGGCAACCTGTATCTGACCTTCGTTTCGGGCGACAAGGAAATGTACGATTTCAACGTCTTCTCGCTCTCCTTCTGAAAGAAGCCGATAACCCGGCCGGCGGACGGCATTCCCTTCGGGAACTGTCGCCGCCGGCCTTTTTGTTTGCCCTGTTCTTCGACCAATTTCGATTAAAATCGCCGTTTGTGCCGATACTAGGTAACGAAAAACCTTAACCGGCGGTGAAGAAGATGACGAGAGAGAACTTGTCCTACTGGGAGCTCACCTGCGGGACCAGGCCGGAATTCGCGCCGCTCAGCGGCGATGGCACCTGCGAGGTGGCCATCGTTGGAGGCGGGCTCACGGGAATCACGCTGGCAGCGCTGCTCGCGCGTCAGGGCGTCAAAACTATCGTGCTGGAAGCGGACAGGATCGGGTCGGGGACGACGGGGAAGAGCACGGCAAAAATAACGGTGCAGCACGGCCTCAAACTCCACAGGCTCATCGGCGGCGTGGGGGAGGAGAAGGCCCGGCTCTACGCGGAAGCCAACCGCATGGGGGCGGATCAGATCGCGGACTTCGTGGACGCCCTGAAGATAGGCTGCGACCACATGCGCGCGCCCGCCCACGTCTTTGCCGAGACCGAGAGCGAAATCAAGGAACTCGAAAAAGAGATGCGGGCGATGGAAACGCTGCACGTCGACGGGGCCCTTGCCGACCGCTGCGACCTCCCGTTCCCCGTGAAAGCCGTGCTCACGACGCAGAACCAGGCGCATTTCCATCCCCTGAAATACCTGTTCGCGCTGGTGCAAACGCTGGTCCAATCCGGCACCTGCGCGCTGCACGAACGCTCGAGAGCGATCGCCCTGGAGCGCGGCCAGCGCTGTCTGCTGCGCACCCGCGGCGGTACCGTGTGCGCAGACACCGTCGTACTGGCCACGAACTACCCGATGGTGGACATGCCCGGCTTCTATTTCTCGCGCCTGCACCAGGAGCGTTCGTATATCCGCTGCGTCGACGCGCAGGGCCTTGATATCGGCGGCATGTATATCAACGCCGGCAAGCCCGTGCGCTCGTTCCGCACGCACCCGGGCGAAGGCTCAACCCGCCTGCTCGCCGGCGGTTACGGCCACAAGACGGGGCGGCAGGGCGACATGGACAGTTATGGGGACCTCCAGAAACTTGTCGAAAACAGATTCAACGGGCACATGGGCCTTGTCGCGCAGTGGTCCGCGCAGGACACGGTGACGCTCGACAACGTCCCGTACGTAGGCACGCTCTCCAAGGAGGCGCCCAACGTCTATGTCGCCGCGGGCTACGACAAATGGGGCATGACCAACGCGACGGCGGCCGCATTGATGATCGCAAGCGCGATTACGTCGGCGCACCACCCCGTGGGCAACTGCGCCGCGGCCTTCGACCCGCACCGGTTTACGCCCAGCGCCAGCGCGAAGTCCTTCCTTGTCCAGAACCTGGACGTGATCCGGCAGTTCACCGTCGGCAACCTGGCCATACCGTTCGACAGCCTGAATACGCTGAAAAAAGGCGAGGGCAGGATCATGGGCGTGGAAAGCGACGCCGCGGCCGCCTACAGGGACGAGGACGGGGATATCCACGTTTACAACGCCCACTGTACGCACATGAAATGTCCGCTGACCTACAACCAAATGGAAAACTCCTTCGACTGCCCCTGCCACGGCTCGCGTTTCGGCACGGACGGAGAGGTGCTGGAAGGCCCGGCGCTGTACCCGCTCGAAAAAAAGGACGCCGGAGAAAAAGACTGATGCGCAGCCGCCTGCTCCCATGGACGCCCGCGCCGTATCACGGCACGGAAACCGCCCGCCCCTATTTCGAGGGCTGGTATTTCAAGTTCGTCCCGAATAGCAAAGCCTGCCCGGTCGCGTTCATACCGGGGATATTCAGGGGCATATGCAAAGAACAGGACATCGGGTTCATCCAGGTCCTGTACGGGAAAAACGACGAAAGCAGGTTCATAAGATACCCGCCGGACGCTTTTTCCTGCCCGAAGGACGCATTCAGGCTGAGGATCGGCAACAGCAGTTTCTCCCTCGACGAGGTGCACGTGGACATCGAGGATAACGGCTTTTGCGCGCGCGCCGACCTCGTATGCCGTGACCATAAATTCCTTAAAACGTCCCTGTGTTCGCCTTCGATCATGGGGCCTTTTTCGTACCTTCCGGGCCTGCAGTGCAGCCACGGCGTGCTCAGCCTCAGGCACGGCGTGACGGGGTCGCTTTTCATCGACGGTGAAGCCGTGGACATGGACGGGGCAACGGGGTACATCGAAAAGGACTGGGGCAGGGCCTTTCCCAGAAACTGGGTCTGGCTGCAGGGCAGCGGGCGCAGCCGGGCGTGGGGGGACGCCGACTGCATGTGCGCGGTGGCCAGCGTCTGCTTAGGTCCCCTCCGGTTCACCGGCCTGATCGCAGTAATCGCCGTCGGCGGCGCGCAGTACAGGTTCGCCACCTACAACGGGGGCAGGACCGCTTTTTTGAACGCCGCCGAAAACGGCGTGGACATCGAAGTGAAGAAGCGCGGCTATCGCCTCGCGCTTTCCGCGCGGGCCGCGGGCCGCGGCAGGATCCTCGCGCCGACGCCGACGGGCATGGACAGGGACGTTTACGAGACCCTGAACGCCACGATGTCCGTAACGCTCCTCAAGCGCGGGCGTCCGCTGTATTCGGGCGTCATGGATTACTGCGGCATGGAGCGCTCGAACGCAGAAGCGTTGATCAAAGGCGCCGCGCCGGCGCCGTAAAAAGCTTCAGGCGTCCGTTTCCCCGGCCCGCGCGTAGATCTGCGCGACGTCGCTGTCGCTGAGCAGTTTCTCCGTCACCAGCGCGATAAGCACGATGCCCGCGATGTTGACAGCGAAACGCGTGAGCATGAACCGCCAGCCCAGCGCGGACGCCTCGAAAAGCAGCAGCGGGAGCTTGGTGGTCGACCATGCGCCGATGAAGACGAACACGTTGAAGAGGCGTGCGCCCTTCTTCATGAGCATGGCGGCCACGGGAAACGCGATGTACAGCGGCCCCGCCGCCGCCGAGCCGAGGAAAAAGGCGATCAGCGCCCCTTTTATGCCCGAACCCTCCCCCATGAACCGCACCATCGTCCTGCGCTCGACCCATACGTCCAGAAGGCCAATGAGGACAAATATCGGCGGGACCACCGATAGGAGCTGGAGCGTATTGTCCCAAGCGGCGGCGGCCGCCTTTTGGCCGACGTCGGGTGCGGCGACCCATACGGCGGCGCCCGCTGCGACCATCACCAAGAGGAAAGCGTACCGTTTCAGGAGTTTATAGCCCTTCATCCCACCACCGCCCCTATCACGAGCGCCACGGCGTAGGAAAAAACGAACGCCAGCGCGTTCCTGGCGATGGTCGCCTTCCTGCCCATGACCTGGATTTCTAGCGGGAACGTCGCCACGCCCACCATCATCAGCGTCGAGATGAAGACGGCGATCTGCATGACCCCGGCGCCGCTCGAAAGCAGCGCGGCCGCCAGCGGGAAAGCCACGAAGCCGGGGATCAGCGTGATGGAGCCTGCCAGCGACGCGGCGGCCATGCCCAGTACGCCCGATTCGCCGCCGACGACGGCGGATATCGTCTCGGGGCTCAGCATCGCCAGCAACAGGCCTATGAGCAGCAGTATGCCGAGGATCGACGGCAGTATGCGTTCGAACGACTTCCACGCCTTGACGAGCGCCTGCCTGGTCTTCTGCCTGTCTTTGACGAAGGATACAGCAAGACAGACCGCTGCGGCCACATAGAGGATCACCGTGAAAAGCAAACGTCCCCCTCCTTATAAACAGCCGCCGGGACCCTGCACCGACCCCGGCGGCTGTCAAATGCTGTCAAACCCAAGATGCGCTATTCCTGTCGATAGTTAGCGTCGTGATTTGCTCCCGGTTGACGTGTATCCTGCTTACATGCGAAGCCCTTCCCGTGCAACTCCCACGAAGCCCCGCCCGAGCAATAGCTTCAAAGCCCTGTTCGAGCAATTCCTACGAAGCCCTACCCGAGCAAAACCGCGCAAAGCCCACCCCAGAAGACTCCCTACGCAGCAAAGGCTTTGCGGGGAAGAGGAGGAGTAACGGAACGGGGTGAAGAATCCCCGGAGCGCGTAGCGCAGAGGGGGTTCTGAGCAAAGTGGAGTTTACTCCAACGAGTGGCGCCTGCAGTTACGCCTGCAGAACCTGCCTTTGCCGTCCTCGCAGGCTGTATTCCGGGAATGGCATTTGGGGCACACAAAGGCGCCGCGCGCCGCATCCATCTTTTCAAAGCTCGTTTCCCACTCGTTGGCGCAGTCGAGGCATCTCGTGCGGCAGATGTTCCTCGTGTAGTTCCCGCCCTCGATGCGCACCGCCTTCCCGTTGACCAGGCTGTCGGCGACCTTCTCCCTCGCGCTTAAAAGGATGCGCTGAAAGGTCGGCCTCGAAACCCCCATCCGGCCCGCGCACTCCTCCTGCTCCAGCCCTTCCAGGTCCTTGAGGCGCAGCGCTTCGAGTTCCTCGATCTTCAATACGTTCTCGTCCGCCGCCGTACCGCCTTCGCCGGCCGGTACGAAGTGCGATACGGCGGGAACATACTCTATCCTTCTCAGTTTCGTTGGCCTTGCCAAGGCTTCCATCCCCGTTCGTTTACAGCTCCCCCGGTCCAGCGGGACAGTCTGCATGCGTTCCCGTCGAACTCTCCGGGCCCGCCTCTCTCCATTTTAAGAGGATTATTGGCATATGTCAATAATCGCGCCGGCCCCTATTCCCCGCTGAGCGCTTCGCAGAATGCCTTTATGGCGGCGGTGTCGATCTCGTAGTGCAGGGTCTCGTCCTGCTGCACCTTCTCCAAAAAGACCTTGTCGATGAATTTTGCCTTTTCCGGCCGGACCTCACCGCCGAAATGCCCTATAGCGGCGGCTTTATTGAGCAGTTCTTCGGGGACCTGGCCGGCAAGGCACTTCATGGCCTGGTCCTTTTCGCTAAAGCCGCATACGAAGAACGCGACGCGTTTTTCGAGGAGCCGGGCGCAGTTCTTTTTACAGAAGTTGCGCGCGCCCTTTTGAATCTTCCCCATGTAGACCGGGGAACCGATCACGACCAGATCGTATCCCGACACGTCCGTCTTCGGCGCCTCGTTCAGGTCGGCCAGCCCCGCATCCGGCCCCAGCAGTTCCTGAAGCCTTGTCGCGCACTCCCTCGTCGTGCCGTACTTGCTCACATACGCGATCAGCGTCTTCATAATATCCTCCCCTTCGTTTATGGTCTCCCTTATATCACGAACCCGCCGTTGGGGCTCAGGACCTGGCCGGTGATGAAATCCGCCGCATCAGACGCGAGGAACAGCATGCACCGGGCTACTTCCCCTGCCGTCCCGAACCTTTGAAGCGGCGTCTGCTCGATTAACGCGCGGGTTTCGTCCTTTGTCAGGAAGCCGTTCATCTCCGTTTGTATGATGCCGGGCGCTATGCAATTGACCCGTATGCGCGACGGCCCGACCTCCTTGGCAAGCGCCTTCGTGAAGCCGATCACGGCGGCCTTCGCGGTCGAATAATGCACCTCGCAGGACGCGCCCGTCATGCCCCACACCGACGAGACGTTGATGATGTTCCCCGCCTTTTTTTCGAGCATGTGACCGAGCACGCACTGGGAGCAGTGAAATGTCCCCTTCACGTGCACGTCCATCATCGCGTCCCATTCGGCTTCCGATATGTCCGTAAAGAGGGCCTGCCGGGCGATGCCCGCGTTGTTGATCAGCACGTCGATCCCTCCGAAAGCCGAAAGGCACGTCTCGACCATGCGTTTAACCTGCGCCCTGTCCCGAACGTCTGCCCGGCATGCGAGGGCGGCGGCGCCCTTATCCCGCAGGGACCCTGCGAGGGCCTCGGCCTGGTCGCGCGAATGCAGGTAGTTCACCAGCACGCCGTACCCGTTTTCCGCAAACGCCATTGCCGCCGCGCGTCCGATCCCTCGGGCGCTCCCGGTGACGATGACGGTCTTTCCCATGTTCGCCTCTCCTTCCCGCCGCGCCTCCTGCGGGCCGCGGGGCCTGCGCTTAATCTTAGCTATATGCAGAAAACCGGCAGAAGCACAGCGCTGCCCGCCGGTCCTGTAGCCTGCCTCACGTCGCTACTCCGTCATCCACGACACGCCGATCACGCCGGGGCCCAGATGGATGCCGAGCACGGGCCCGAGCTTGCGCCGTCCGACGTTGATGCTGGGGAACTTCCTTTTAATGGCCGTAATCAGAAAATCCAGGTTGATTTTCTCGCCGAGGTTGTGCACGATCACCCGCTTGACGTTGCGCGGTATCCGCGCGATCAGTTCCTTGATCTGTTCGGACCTTCCGCGCGCGGTGCCGTAGGCGACAACGGCCCCGTCCTCGCAAAGGAGGATGGGCCGGATGTTGAGGATCGTGCCCACCGACTGCCGCACGATACCCAGCCTGCCGCTTCGCCGCAGCGCGTCCATGTTGTCCACCGAGAACGCGATGCCGACCTTGTCCCTGCTGTCCTCGATGATTTGGGTCATCTCCTTTAGCGAGTATCCCTCGTCGGCCAGCTTCCTCGCCTTCCTGACCAGCATGGCGAGCCCGCCGGCCGTTGTGAGCGAATCCACGACGATGATCTTCCCCTTGTGGACTTCCTTGGCGGCGACGGACGCGCTTGAGTACGTCCCGCTGAGGCGCGAGGAGATAACGATGCAGAACACCTCGTAGTTGTGCCTGAGCAGTTCCTCGAACACGCTCATGAACGCCGAAATGGGGGCCTGGGCCGTGGTGCATCGCTGCAGGTTGCGGAAGATCAGCCGCTCGTAATTCCCGTTCTGGTCGGCGAAGCTTTCGTTGAACAGGTGCCCGGACACCGTATAGGACATCGGCACCATGCGCACGCCCAGCTCCTTTGCTTCGTTTTTCGTCAAATACGCCGTGCTGTCCGTTACGATGGCGATCACGCCTCCCTCACCCCCAGTTTCCTGAATCTTTTGTATCTGTTATCAAGGAGCGTCTCGACCGGCAGCGCCCTGTGCTTCGAGACCGTTTCGTAAATCTGCTCCCTGAGCCTGACGTATATCTCGGAAAAATCCTCGGGCTCCTTTATGATCCGCTCTATGACGCCGAACTCCAGGAGGTCCTCGGCGGTCAGCCTGAGGCTCTCGGCAGCCTCCTTGACCCGCGAAGCGTCTTTCCAGAGTATGCTCGCGCAGCCCTCCGGCGAGATCACCGAATAGATCGTGTTCTGGAGCATCCACACCTCGTCAGCGACCGCGAGCGCGAGCGCGCCGCCGCTGCCCCCTTCCCCGATCAGCACCGCCAGAATGGGCGTTTTTAAGGTCATCATCTCCATCAGGTTTTCGGCGATCGCCTGCGCCTGCCCGCGTTCCTCGGCGCCGATGCCGGGAAACGCGCCGGACGTGTCGATGAAGCAGACCACGGGACGGCGAAATTTTTCGGCGAGCTTCATCTGCCGCAGCGCCTTGCGGTAACCTTCCGGATGCGCCGAGCCGAAGTTCCGCTCGACCTTGTCCTGCGTGTCGCTTCCTTTCTCGTGCGCGATCACGGTCACCGGCATACCGCAAAGCCGGGCGATCCCGGCCACGATCGCCTTGTCGTCGGCAAACCGCCTGTCGCCGTGGAACTCGACGAAGTCCTCGAATATGTTGGTGATGAAGCTGAGGCCCGAGGGCCTGCCCTTGGCCCGGGCGGTCAGCACCCGCTCATACGCCTCCATGGTCACGCCCTCCTTCTGTGCAGGTCCAGGAGGCGCGCGAGATACGCTTTAAGGTCCTTGCGTTTGACAATGTCGTCAACGAAACCTTTTTCCAGCAGCAGTTCCGCCCGCTGGAAACCCTCCGGGAGCTTCTGGCGCATCGTCTGTTCGATGACGACCGGGCCCGCGAACCCGATAAACGCCTTCGGCTCGGAGACGATGACGTCGCCCTCCATCGCGAAACTGGCCGTCACGCCGCCCGAGGTAGGGTCGGTAATCACGGTGATGTAGAGGTTCCCGGCGTCGCTGTGCCGCTTGACCGCGGCGCTTGTTTTGGCCATCTGCATGAGCGAGAGGATGCCCTCCTGCATCCGCGCGCCGCCCGAGACCGTGAACCCGACCACCGGCAGGCTGTGTTCCGTCGCGTACTCGAAGATGCGCGTGATCTTTTCGCCCACGACGGTGCCCATGCTCCCCATCATGAAGAGGTGGTCCATCACGAAAACGGCGACGCTAAACCCGCCGATCCTGCCCGTGCCGCAAACGACGGCTTCCTTCTCCCCGCTCGCGTCCGCGGCTTTTTGCAGCTTCTTCTCGTATTCGGGAAACCTTAGGATATTGGTGGAACTCATGTGGCCGTAGAACTCAGTAAACGTGTCCGGATCGAGCATTATGCCGATCCGCTGCCGCGCCCCGACCCTGAAATGGTGGCCGCACCGGTGGCAGACGCTCAGGTTCTCCTCGAGTTCGTTCGCAAACAGCGTTTCCTTGCACGACGGGCAGGAGACGCACATCTCCTCCGGTATCGACGGCTGCTGCGCGTCCACGGCTTTTTCGTGTATTTCCAACGGGTTGTTCGGCTTTTTGAAAAGGCCTTTTTCCAGCATGCGCTAACCTCTTTTCGCCATGAAATCGGTGTAGTAGTTGCCGGCGCTGAAATCTTCGTCGGAGAGGATCTCCATCTGGAGCTCGCTGTTGTGGTCGACGCCTTCGATGACCAGTTCGCACAGCGCGGCCTGCATCTTGCGGATCGCTTCCTCCCGCGTCGGCGCGTGCACGATGAGCTTGCCGATCATGGAATCGTAGAAAGGCGGAACGACGTAGTCCTGATAGAGCGCGGTGTCGAAGCGGACCCAGGGCCCACCGGGTATATGCAAAAGCGAGACCTTTCCGCTGCTCGGGCGGAAGTTCAGGCTCGGGTTTTCCGAGTTGATCCTGCATTCGATCGCGTGGCCCTTTATCCCGATGTCCTCCTGCGAAAAAGCGAGTTCGAGGCCGGCCGCGATCCTTATCTGCCATTTGACGAGGTCTATGCCCGTCACCTTCTCGGTCACCGTATGCTCCACCTGCAGGCGCGTGTTCATCTCCATGAAATAGAAGTTGCCGTCCTTATCGAACAGGTACTCGATTGTCCCGGCGTTGCGGTATTTGACCGCCTTGGCGGCCTTTACGGAGACCTTGGTCATCCGCTCGCGGATCTCGGGCGTGACGGCCGGGGACGGGCTCTCCTCGAGGAGCTTTTGGTTCTTCCTCTGGATCGAGCATTCCCGCTCGCCCAGGCAGACCGCGTTCCCGTGGTGGTCGCAGAGCACCTGCATTTCTATATGCTTCGCCGGGGACAGATATTTCTCGAGGTACACGGCGCCGTCCCCGAACGCGCCCCGGGCCTCGGCCGCCGCGATCATGAACGCGTTCTCGAAACCGGCGGAGTCCTCCACGACGCGGATCCCCCGCCCGCCGCCGCCTGAGCGCGCCTTGATGATCAGCGGATACCCGATCCTCTCGGCTTCCTCCTTCGCCTCGATGACGCCCGAAACGATCCCGCTACCGGGGATCACCGGCACGCCCGCCTCCTCCATGGCCTGCCGGGCCGCGTCCTTGTCGCCCATCCTCGTGATCACGTCCGTGGGCGGCCCGATGAACACGATGTTGCACTTCTCGCAGAGGTCGGCGAACCTGGCGTTCTCGGACAACAGCCCGTAGCCGGGGTGGATCGCCTGCGCCCCCGTCATCACGGCCGCCGAGATGATGGACGTCATGTTGAGATAGCTCTCCTGCACCGCGGCCGGGCCGATGCAGATGCTCTCGTCCGCGAGGCTCACGTGCAGCGCGTCCCTGTCGGCCTCGGAAAACACCGCCACCGTGGACACGCCCATCTCCTTGNNGCGCACGGCAATCTCGCCGCGGTTCGCGACAAGCATCTTGGAAAACACCGCGATCACCCCTTATTTGACGAGCGCGAAGGAAAATTCGCCGGTGACGCAGAGCGTGCCGTCCACATAGCCTTTCCCCTGCGCGAAGTAAAAGGGCGGCTTCGCCCTTATGATCGAACATTCGATGTCCAGCGTGTCACCGGGCTGTACCTTGTTCTTGAACCGGACTCTGTCGATGCCCGTGAAATAAGGCGTCGATCCCTTGATTTTCTCCATGATGAGCACGCAGCCGGCCNNCATCTCGCAGAGGATGACGCCGGGAACGACGGGGTTCCCGGGGAAATGCCCCTGTAAAAACCATTCGTCCCCTTTCACGAAATACTTGCCAACGGCTTTGTTCTCCTCGATGAGAGTGGTTTCGTCGATCAGGAGCATAGGCCTCCTGTGCGGGATGATCTTTTCAAGTTCCTCTCTGTTCATTGGTCTCCCTCAGAATATCTTGAACAGGACTTGCGAATACTCGACGACCTGTCCGTTCTGTACGCAGATGTCCACAACCTCGCCGTCCGTTTCGGAGACGATTTCGTTCATGACCTTCATGGCCTCGATGATGCAGAGGACGTCGCCCTTCTTCACCCTGTCGCCTACCCGGACATAGGGCTCGGCGTCGGGCGAAGGCGCGGCGTAGAACACCCCGACCATCGGCGAAGTGACTTCGGTAATGAGGTTGAAGTCCACTACCCTTTCGTCCGTCTCCGGCTCGGGTGCCCCCTGCCCCGGAGGATGCGGCGCGTAATGCGCCGGGACCATGTGGACGGNNTTTTTCGAGGCGTATCCTCGTGTCGCCCTCCGATACCTCGATCGACGTCAGCCCCGAAGACTGCATGATCTGCGCGAGCGACTTTATGAATCTTATGTTCATGAGCAACTCCTTTTACGCCTTTGTAAAAGCGAGACAGGCGTTGTGCCCGCCGAAC
>DCTV01000051.1:27609-27962 GCA_002329665.1 Christensenella sp. UBA1431 | reverse complement strand
GGGCACGTAGTCCAGGTCGCAGTCTTCGTCCGGGACCTCGTAGCCGATGGTGGGCGGGATGATGCCTGTGTGCAGCGCCATCACCGACGCGATCGCCTCTACGGCGCCGGCGCCGCCGAGCATATGCCCCGTCATTGACTTGGTGGAGCTCACCATCGCGTCGTAGGCTTTTTTCCCCAGCGCCTTCTTGATCGCGATGGTCTCCGATATGTCGTTCAGGGGCGTGCTCGTGCCGTGGGCGTTGATGTAGATCCGCTCGTCGCCGGTGGCGCCCGCTTCGCTCATCGCGTCCAGGATCGCCTTGCATCCGCTGATAGCCTCGGGATGCGGCGCCGTGATGTGGTAGGCGTCGC
>DCTV01000051.1:0-27574 GCA_002329665.1 Christensenella sp. UBA1431 | reverse complement strand
TTTCGCGTGCTCGTATTCCTCCAGCACCAGCGCGCCCGCGCCCTCGCCCATCACGAAACCGTCCCGCCGTTTGTCGAAGGGGATCGAGCTGCTCAGCGGGTCTTTGCGCACCGAGAGCGCCATGATGTTGGAGAACCCTGCGACGGCGATCGGGATGACCGCCGCCTCGGCGCCGCCGGTGATGATGGCGTCGGCAAACCCGAACTTGATCGCCCTGAAAGCCTCGCCGACCGCATGGGACGACGTGGCGCAGGCGGTGATAACCGGCAGGCACGGCCCCTGCGCGTTGAAGCGTATCGCGATGTTCCCGGCCGCGATGTTGGCGATCATCATCGTGATAAAGAACGGCGATATCTTCCTCGGGCCGTTTTTGAACAGCTTCTCGCACTCGGTGACGAACGTGTTGATGCCGCCGATGCCCGACCCGTAGTAGACGCCGAGCCGCTCGGGATCGACCTTGCCGTCCAGGCCGCTGTCCTCCATCGCCTGCACCGCCGTGGCCATCGCGTACTGCGCGAAGAGGTCGGTCTTTCTTCGCTGGTTTTTGTCCATATACAGGGAAGGATCGAAATCCTTCACTTCCGCCGCTACCTTCACCTTGAACTCGTCCGGATCGAATTTCGTGATCATGCCGATGCCGCACTTTCCCGCGACAAGGCTGTTCCAGAACGTATCGAGATCGTTTCCAACGGGAGAGATGACGCCCATGCCCGTTATGACAACTCTATTCATTGCTTATGGCTCATTCCTTTCCGGCACTACCGAAATCAGCTGCGTTTACGTCGGTTCGTCCGAATACTCCTTTTCCAATGCCCTGAACAGCTCGCTTACGGTTACGATCCTGTCCACCCTGTACCCGTTGGCGCCGATGAAGGCGAACCCGTTTGTGAACCTGCCCCTGTAAGCGTTGATAAGGGCCGCCGCGATGCAGTACGGGCTTTCCCCCTGCCTGCATGTCGATATACAGTGGTACGGGCAGGCGCGCGGGACCTTCTCGCCGGCCCGGATGCCCCGGACGAAATCGTTTACGATGACCCTGCCGGGCATGCCCACCGGGCTCTCGATGATCCCTATGTCTTCCTTGCGGCAATTAAGGTACGCCTGCTTGAAATTCCTGTCGGCGTCGCATTCCTCGGTCGCGACGAATCGCGTGGCCATCTGCACGCCCGAGACACCCATGCCCAGGAAACGGCGGATGTCGCCGCCTGTGTATATCCCCCCAGCTGCTATCACGGGGACGCGCCGCCCCGTTTCGTCCTCGATCGCGCGCACTTCCCCAAGAACGTCCTTGACAAGCTTCTCGAGCGCGAAGGCCGGGTCGTCGATCTGGCTCTTTTTAAAGCCCAGGTGCCCGCCTGCCAGCGGGCCCTCCACCACGATTGCGTCGGGTGTGTACCGGTGCTTATCCCGCCACCATTTGGCGATCAGCCTCACCGCCTTGGCCGAGGAAACGATGGGCACCAGACTCGTTTTGCAGCCTTCCCTGAGGAATGCCGGGAGGTTTAACGGGAGCCCGGCCCCCGAGAAGATGATGTCGATGCCCTCCTCGATCGAGGTCTTCACCATGTCCTCGAAGTTGGAGAGCGCCACCATGATGTTGACGCCGAGGACGCCGCCCGTCATCTTCCTGGCCCTGCGTATCTGGCGGCGCAGGGCTTCGATCCTCGAGCGGACGGTTTGCCGGGCGTTTTCGGCTATCATCCCCAGGCCCGCCGAGGACAGCACGCCCACGCCGCCTTCGTTGGCCACGGCGGAAGCCAGGCTCGCAAGCGAGATCCCGATCCCCATGCCGCCCTGTATGACAGGAACTCTTATCACGGCGTTGCCTATCTTCAGGCTTTTGCCGTTCCATTTGAACATACGCTCCTCATTCCCGGGCTGGGCGGGCAGTTTTTATTATACCTACATGGACAGGCCGCCGTCCACCCTTATCACTTCGCCTGTAATATAGGCCGCGCCTTCGCCTGAGAGGAAAACGGCCAGTTTGGCCACGTCCTCCGGGGCGCCCATCCGCTTCATGGGGATCGCATGCAGTGCGGCTTCCTTCACGTTCCCGGGCAGCTTGGAGGTCATGTCCGTCTCGATGAAGCCCGGCGCGATCGCGTTGCAGGTCACGCCGCGCGAAGCGAGTTCCCGCGCGACCGTCTTGGTAAGGCCGATGACCCCGGCCTTGGCCGATGCGTAGTTGGCCTGGCCCGCGTTTCCCGCGATGCCTGCGACCGAGCTGATGTTGATGATCCGCCCGCCGCGCTGCCGCATGAAGTGCTGGTAGGTGTGCTTTATCATGTTGAACGCGCCCTTGAGGTTCGTGCCGATCACCCGGTCGAAGTCTTCCTCCTTCATCGAGAGCACGAGCCCGTCGCGCACGATGCCGGCGTTGTTAATGAGGATGTCCAGCCCGCCAAACGCTTCGATCACGTCCTTAACCAGCGCCTTCGTCTGAATAAAATCGGACACGTCGCAGCGGAAAGCCTGCGCCTTTACGCCGTACCCCCGCGCTTTTTCGCAGGTTTCGCGGGCCGCGGCCTCGTTCCCGGCGTACACGACCGCCACGCCGGCCCCGTTTTCCGCCAGCCTCAGCGCGATCGCCCGGCCGATCCCTCTCGATGCGCCCGTGACGAGCGCGGTCTTTCCTCTCAGCATTGCCGCTCCCCTTTGCATAGCGCCGCGAGCGCCGCGACGAGGCTCGCCTCGTCTTCCACGTTGTATACCGTGGCGCCGGGCGCGGTCTTTTTGATGAGCCCGCACAGCGTTTTCCCCGGGCCCGTTTCGACGAAAGTGTCGATCCCGTCGGCTACCATTTGCTCGATCGTCCTCCGCCACAGGACCGGGCTGTTGACCTGCCTGCTAAGGAGCGCTTTCATATCGCCTCCGTAGGGCAGCGCCGTGCTGTTGGCGTAGACCGGCACTTCGGGCGGCTCGAGCGCGAAGGCGGCGAGTTCGACGGCGATCTCTTGAGCGGCCTCGTCCATGAACGGCGAGTGGAACCCGCCGCCTACCGGCAGCGGGACGGCCTTCCCGCCGGCGGCCCTGACCGCCTCGCGAAAGACGCTAAGTTCGTCCCTGTCGCCCGCGACCACCAGCTGCCCGGGGCAGTTGTAGTTCACGGGATAGACCTTTTCAAACCCTTGGCAGAGCCTTTCCACCCGCTCATCCGGCAGCCCGAGCACCGCCATCATGCCGCCGCCGCTCTTTTCGGCCGCCCGCTGCATGACATAAGCCCTCCTGCACACGAAAGCGAATCCGCCTTGCAGGGTGAAGACCCCCGCGAACGTCAGGGCCGCGATCTCTCCCAGGGAAAACCCGGCGACGGCGTCGGGCGTGACGCCGGCTTCCCTCAGGCTCATCGCGGCGGCCAGGTCTACGCAGAAAACGCAGGGCTGCGTGTTGGCCGTCACGGCCAGCGCTTCCTTCCCGGCGGTGAAACACTGTTTCGAGGTCCCTTCGCGCACGCCGTCCGCCGTATCGAACACCCGCCTTGCGGCGGCCGAACGCCGGCAGAGTTCCGCGCCCATGCCTTCGTACTGGGCGCCCTGCCCTGAAAAAACGAACGCTAGCTTACCCATTTCCCGGCACCGCCCAGTAGCGCTTCGGCCTCAGAAAACATCTCCTTGATAATCTCTTTCACCGGCTGTTCCTTCGTGACCATGGCGGCCGCCTGGCCGGCCATGAAACAGCCGCGCTTCTCGTCGCCCTCCTGCACCGCGAGGCGCAGCGCGCCCGCGCCCAACGCCTCGAGATCCTCGTCGGACACGCTCGGATCGTATTCCTTCCGGAAGAATTCCCTTGAAAAAGGCGTCTTCAGGCAGCGCACGGGATGCCCGAGCCGCTTGCCGGTGGCGATGGTGCTGATGTCCTTTGCTTTAATAATCTTATCTTTATAATTCCTGTGGATCGTGCATTCCTCTGCCACCAGAAACCTGGTCCCCACCTGCACCCCGCACGCCCCGAGCATGAAAGAAGCCGCGATACCGCGCCCGTCCGCGATTCCCCCGGCCGCGACCACGGGAATGCTCACGGCGTCGCAGACCTGCGGCACCAGCGCCATCGTCGTGAGTTCGCCCACGTGCCCGCCCGATTCGCCGCCTTCGGCGATTACGGCGCACGCACCGCCCTTTTCCATGCGCCTGGCTATGCCCGTCGAAGGGATGACCGGCAGCACCTTTATGCCCGCCCCGATCCAGGCCGGCATGTACTTGAGCGGGCTGCCCGCGCCCGTGGTCACTATCCCGATCCCCTCGTCGACCACCACCTTGGCTACTTCGTCGGCAAAGGGGCTCATAAGCATGATGTTCACGCCGAACGGCCTGTCGGTCATCGTCCGCGCCTTCCGTATCTCGCTTCTGAGCCAGTCGGCATCGGCGTTCATCGCTGAGATGAGCCCCAGGCCGCCGGCATTGGCCACGGCCGAAGCCAGTGAAGCGTCGGCCACCCACGCCATTCCGCCCTGTATGATCGGATATTCGATGTTAAGCAGGTCACAAAGCGGCGTTTTTATCATGTTTCTCTCCTTAACCCTGCGTGCTGTCGATAAGTTTCACAACGTCCCCGACGGTCTGAAGCCCTTCGTTCATCTCGATCGTGATCCCGAATTCCTCTTCGAAATTCATCACCAGCTCGACCGTATCCAGCGAATCGAGCCCCAGGTCGGCAAACTTCGTCCCCATCGTAATTTCTGAAGCGTCGCAGTCGTTGTAATCCACCAGGATCTTCACGACTTTATCGAATGTCGTCATATTCTTATGCCTCCACGTTTTATTGTTTAACCCCCTAGGGGAAAAACGCTATCTGTTCCACCTGATGACGCAGGCGCCGGTCGTGAAGCCGCCGCCGAAGGCGCTGAGCACCAGGATGTCGCCGCACTTGAACCGTCCGTCCCGGTTCGCCTCGTCCAGCAGAAGGGGGATGCTCGCGGCAGACGTGTTGCCGTATTTCTCGATGTTGGATATGTACTTGTACTGCGGTATCTTAAGCCGTTTCTGGGCCGCGTCGATAATGCGGATGTTGGCCTGATGCGGGAGGACGTAAGCGATGTCCGTCTTGGCTATCCCGGCTTCTTTTATCACGTCCTGAATGTCCCTGCACATGGAGGACACCGCGAATTTGTATACGTCCTGTCCCTGCATTGACAGATACGGCCGCGCGGACTGCACCGCCACGAACGGGCAGTTGCCGCCCACGTGCGGGATGAACAGCGGCCCCGTATTGCCCACGGCGGTAAGCTTTATCGAAAGAAGATCGTCGCCCTCGGCCAGCACTGCGGCGCCGGCGCCGTCGCCGAAAAGCACGCAGGTGGCGCGGTCGTTCCAGTCGACCGTCTTGGACATGGCCTCCGCCGCGAGGACCAGCGCTTTCCTGGCCTTTTTCCTCGCGAAGTAACCCTCGGCGACGTCCAGGGCGTAGATGAACCCCGTGCAGGCGGCGTTGATGTCGAACGCCGGGCAGGACGCCCTGAGCCGCTCCTGGACCACGCAGGCGAGCGACGGGGAGATGTAGTCCCCCCTGATCGTCGCACAGACGATCAGGTCCAGTTCGTCCGCCCGCGTCCCGGCGTCGTCCAGCGCGGACGCGGCGGCGTCATAAAGGATGTCCGCAAGGGACTCGGTGGTGCAGATATGCCTTTGTTTTATTCCGGTCCTGGTCGTAATCCACTCGTCGCTCGTCTCGACGAGATCGGCAAGCTGCTCGTTCGTCTTGACTAAGGCGGGCACCTTACTGCCTGTCCCGATGATGGTAAAACTCATTTATCCTCCAGTGAAACAAGCTTCTTTTTGAAAAAAGCGTTCAGCTTTTTAATGCCTTTAAACATAGCATCTTTTTCTTCTTCTGACAACTCCCTCGTAACCGAGCGCACCATGCTTTCGTGGAAGTACCTGTGCACGGCGTCGATCCTCTTGCCGAGGGCTGTGAGCATTACGTGCACCACCCTGCCGTCGTTCTCGCTCCTGACCTTCCTCACGTACCCTTTTTTCATCAGCTTGTTGATCGCGACGGTAACGGAAGGCGGCGTGATGCTAAGGTCGCCGGCGATGTCGCCGATCGTGCTCCCGGGGCTGCCCTTCTTGCCCACCGACTCGATCAGGTGCATCTCGCTTATGGACAGGTCCACCTTTACCGAATTCCTGATTGCCCGTTCCTCGACCTTGAGGATGCAGCGGAAGGTGTCTACCAGGATTTCGTTCAGTTGTGCGGAAAACGCGTCCACCGGGCGGCCCTCCATCCTTAGTTTATCTATCTAATGATATGGACGATCGCCTGTTTTGTCAAGATATACCTTGACTGCCGGATAGAGCCTCCTTGCGAGTATTGCCGCCGCGATGCACTTGAAAACGTCGGCGGGGAATGTGGGCAACAGGCAGTAGACCAGCACATACCGCACGTCGGCGCCCGTGTGCAGGTAGCAGTTCGAGATGATGAGAAAATAGGCCATGCCGATAACGTGCAGGACCGTCACGCCCGCGAGCCCCGCCAGAAAGAACCGGAGAAACGAGGCGCGCGCCCCGGTATGCGCGAGCCGGCCCGTGAGGTAGGCGCCGAAGAAGAACCCCAGGATATAGCCGAACGTCGGCTGGAACACGTAGCCGAGGCCGCCTCCGTTGGTGAACACAGGCGCCCCGGCCAGGCCGGCCAGGATGTACGCGCCCACCGCCAGCGCGCCGCGGTTCGCGCCCAGGAGCAGCCCCGCGAGGACCACAAAAAGCGTCTGCAGGGTATAGGGTATTCCGAAGACCGGTATCCGTATGAAGGCGCCGGCCGCGATGAGCGCCGCGAACAGCGCCCCCAGCACGAGGGAGCGCAGCGCGAAACGGACGCCCGCCCTACCGGCCACCGTCCCGCCCCCGGACCCGCACGTCCCCCGCGGCGAACACGCGCCTGTTCCCCCTGCTATCCTGTACGACGAGGGCGCCGCCATCGTCGATGGCGACGGCCCTGCCGCAATACGTCTCGCCGGCGAGCGTAAGCACGACGTCTTTGCCGAGCAGCGCCGAGCGGTCCCTGTACTCGGGCAGGGCGTCCTCCGGCGACGCCGCCGCGTCCAGCACGTGATCTATGACGGCCGCCGCCAGCCTGTCTCTGGTGACGTCTTGCGGCCGTTTCCCGTACAGCGCGCCGGCTCTGTCCCGTAGCTCCGGCGGGAAATCCTCAGCGCGCGCACAGAAGTTGATGCCGACGCCCAGCACGACGAAGGGGCCGTCCGGGCCGGCGGCGGCCTCCGCGAGGATGCCGCAGACCTTCTTCCCGTCCACGAGCACGTCGTTGACCCACTTGATTTGCGCGTGCAGGCCCGACACGCTTTCGATGGCGCGCGCCGCCGCCACCGCGCCCGCCGCGGTAAAAAGGGAAAGGGACGTTTTTGGCCCCGGCCGCAAGACGAGGCTCATGTAGACGCCGCGCCCCGCCGGGGAATGGAAGGTCCGTCCGAACCGGCCGCGCCCGCCCGTCTGCGCTTCGGCGAGCACCGCCGTCCCGTGGGGGGCGCCCTTTTCGGCGAGAGCGCGGGCCGCGTCGTTGGTCGAGCCTACCGTATCGTATATATGGATGGCGGCGCGGGGGGTCCTCAGCCAGCTTCTGATCCCCTGCGCGCTCAGCCTGTCACCGTCCTCCATGGATACTGTACCTTTCCGTCATGCTTCGTGGTACGGATTATAAAGAATAACCCGTGTGTTGTCAAACGGGGAACACCGCCCGCGGGGATGCCTGGTCCCGTATGCGCTTTGAAATCCAGCGCTTATCCGCCCATTTATGCCAATCTTGATAAAATATACCATTATAATGATAATGCCGCCGTTTTCCGGTTTTCGAAGCTGCAGGCATACCCTGCAAACCGAAGGCATCGGCCGTCAGTCCCGAGACCTCGCTTCGTAGGCGGCGGCCTGTTCTTCGGCCTGGCGGACGCCGATCGAACACTGTGGAACAGTCAGCGGGCAACGCCTGTGGCAGCCCGTGCAGTAGAGTTTCCCGAGGAACTCGTCGAGCGCCGCAGCCGCCGGGCCGGCCGTTACCGGCGCGCCGATTTTATCCCCTTTGCCCGGGACCCCCGCGGTTATCGCCTGCGCGCTGTCCTTGGCCGGCGGGAGTGCCCGGAAAAGGGAACCCGCGCCGACGAGCGTGTAGACCGTAGCGGATGCGATACCCCGGCGGCCGCCCTGACCGCGAACGATTTCAGGCGCGCCCCCGTTCGCCCCTTTTTCAGGATGCCCAGCACGAAACGCCGGTGCAGCGCCACATGCACAATCAGCAGGACGAACAAAAGACAGGCCGAACCGACGTGCGCGGCGTAGAGCGTGCCGCTGCCGGCTGAAACCGTCCAGGGGAAAAGGAAACGGGAGATCAAAAGGCCGGTCACGACGCAGGCGCCTGCCGCGACGGCGATCGGGTATCGAGCACGAACCGGCCTTTCGCCTTCGTACCGGCGCTTTTAAAACGCCGCGCGACCCCGGCGAACCACCGCCGGTTCAGCGCCAGGTGGATAAAAATCGCCGCGACGAGGCCCGCGCCGATCCATTCGTGCAGGAGGACGCCGGTGACGGGCACGTTCATCAGCAACAGGAAGCATGTCCACTATGGATTTCGTTTCGTTCTTTTAGTTCATACAAGCCTCCCGATTATGGTTCAATACGGCACCAGATTCTGCGCCTTAAAACGACGCGGCCAAACCTCATTTATCGCGTTTTTCGCACCGGGACAGGCCGGGAGAGGACAGAAGCCGGTAAAAAGCGTTGTTCGCCCTGAAGAGCCGTGATATAATTTTAGTGTATCATAAAGTGGAGGAGTATCATGGCCACGTACAAGAAACACTGCATATACTGCGGTGAACTCATCCCCGGCGACGCACATTCCTGTCCGTTATGCGCGCACGAAGACCCGTTCCACATCCGATGTCCGAAATGCCGAAACCCCGTCGAAACAGGCTGGAAGGTGTGCAGCAGCTGCGGGCTCCGGCTCACGGCTCTCTGCGCCGCGTGCGGCAAGGAGACTCCTACGGCCAGGACCTGCGCCCATTGCGGGGCGCCCGTACTCGTGCAATGCCCCAACCGCAAATGCGGCGAGACCCAGATCCTCATGCTGGACGGGAACTGCGTCGCCTGCGGAAAACCATTACTCAATAGGAGAAAGTAGTCATGGCAATGCAGTCTTTTACACGGAATTACGACGACAACAGCACCGAAGCCGGATTCGAATTCGTATTCAACTGCGACAACTGTGGCGACGGGTACAAGACCGCCTTTGTCGAATGCCGTTCCCACAAGCGCGGAGGCTTCTTACGCTCGCTTACCGAGGGGCTTTCCGCCGGGGCGCGCATCGTTGGCCTGCACAACGTCGCCTACGGCGTGGAACAGGGCGGGCACGTCGCCTCGAGGCGCTTTGAGGGCATGACCCCCGAGTGGCACAAGGAACACGAGGTCGCCTTCAGGAACGCGATGAACGAGGCGAAAGAGCATTTCCACCGCTGCCACGGCTGTTACCACTACGTCTGCGACGCGTGCTTCAACGACGAAGACGGCCTGTGCGTGGAATGCACGCCCCGCGAGAGCACAATCGTGGCCCGCGCGAAGGCCGAACGCCTCGCCGAGGAGGTCCGCGAAAAAGCATCGACGGCCAACGTCTTCCAAGGGGAGATCGGCGCGAGGCAGATCACCTGCCCGAACTGCGGCAAACCCGTGACGCAGGGGAAGTTCTGCAACAACTGCGGCGCGTCGGTCGGGCTGGCCGTATGCGGCAACTGCGGCGCCGAGAACCAGCAGGACGTGAAGTTCTGCAGCGAATGCGGCGCCAAGATGGGTGCTTCTGCCTGCCCGGACTGCGGCGTCGAGGTCGCGCCCGGAGCCAAGTTCTGCAACGAGTGCGGTGCGAAGCTGTGAGCCGGACGCGCGGGCCGAATAAGGGCGAAGAACCCGATAAAGACGCCGAACAGGCCAAACAGGCGGAAAAAACGGACGACGAGGCGCAGGAGGACAAAACCCCTCCGCCTTCCTGGCCCCTCTCCTTCATCTGGCGCGACGAAGACGGATCGGAAGCCGATTCCGGCGAAGCCACGGCCACGGAGTCGGACGAGGAGCTTGCCTTCGCCGTGAAGGGCGCGCCGGATTTTTCAGTGCCCTGGAACCAGATCGAGGCCGTCGATGAGGGCGACCACAGGCTCACCCTGCGCCTGCACGACGGCACGGCGCTCAACCTGCACAAGGCGGGCCGTGGCCACGACCACCTGACGTCGGTCGTGATGGCGCATTTCGGCAAAAAGGTGCTGAAGGAAGCGCTCGCAGAGGAAACCCTCATCGAGGAGTTCGCCGGCCACGCGACCCCGTTTGGCGGCGATGGCCGCGACTGCCGGGTCCTTGTGTACGAAAACGCCCTGTGCCTGACGTTTGCCGACGGGGACGTGGCGCGCCTCCCCTTCGTTTTCGCGGGGATCGCAAGGGACGGCTGGAACTTCGACTTCTCCCTGCCCGACGGGAGCGGCTGGACGCTGGGAAAACTCGGCCGCTCGACCGACAGCTTCGCCGCGGCCGTCGATCAGGCGCTTTCCAAAATGCATACGCGCGCATCCGAGTTCGTGCGCACGCTGGCGCCCGCCCTTTCACCGCTGAAGGTGCGCAGGTTGTCGGAGTGCTTCCTCGACGGACGCGCCGCGCCGAAAAAAGACGTCCTGGCCGCGGGCAATGCTATCTCGGACGGCCTTATGCGCGAAATCGAACGGGTCGGCCTCGGGCCTTCGTGGACGGCGCTCGCCGCCCTGGACACGGCGGACCGCACGCGCATCGGGATCAAGCGCGGCCTCGTATCGGGCGGCAAGGCGTACGTGTTCTTCATGGTCCCGGCGGAAGCGGGCTCTGGGCGGCGGATCGTGCTCGAGGCCTCTTCCGACGCGTCCGGCTCGCGGGCGACCTATGTTTTCGACGCCGGCGCCCTGTCGGACCAGGGCGCGGAAGCGGCGATGGACGTGCTCAACTACGGCCTGTACACGGTCAACTTCCGGCGCGAGCCCGTCTACCTTTCGAACGCGCAGCTGCAAAAACCCGCGTATCTGCGCTACCGCCGTGCGCTCGAGCGCATACCGGCGCTGTCGGTGCTCCGCCGGGCTTTCGTGGGGCGCGTGATGCACAACGAGGACTGGAACGCGCGGCTGCTCACGCTGCTGGGAACGGACGCGGGCGGCGGGGATGAAGAGGGCACGGTTCAGTAGTCAGAGGATTGTGCAAGCGACCCTTGCCTCATTCGGAAATCCGCCACAGGCAGAGTAAGCCCGACACCTCACGCAATCATCGCTGTCCGCCCATGTTGCATAACGCAAAAACCGCGGCTTCGATCGCGGCGGAATAAAAGGGATGCCGCTAACCCGAGTTTGTGCGGCATCCCTTGTGTTGCTTTGGTTCTATGTGACAGGGGAGCTCATCCGCCTGTTTCGGCCTTATACACATCCAGCGCGGCCTGTGCGACCAGCATATCCTCTTGGACGGAGCCGCCGCTCACGCCTATGCCGCCGATCACCTTCCCGTTATAATTCAGGGGGTACCCGCCGCCGAATATGATCATCCTGTCCACCTGCTGGATGCCGTAGAGCGATGTGCCGGGCTGCGACACCGTCGCGATCACATCGGTGGGCAACTTGACGGTTGCCGCCGAGTAGGCCTTGTTTTTCGAGATCTCGTTGCTCACAAGCAGGGCTTCGTCCATCCTGTGCGTGAGGATCAGCCTGGCGCCTTTATCCACCACGGAAAAGAACATGGGCACGCCGATTTCCGCCGCTCTTTGCTCGACGGCAACGGACATCTTCCGCGCCATATTCAGGTTGACGCCGTAATCGCCGGCCGCCGATCCGGAAACGTCCTTCTCCGAAGCGGTTTCGGTAACGACGGCATCGCCCGACAGCCCTTCGACGATCTCCCTGAACCTTCGCAGGCCGGCTTCGGCCACCGCCATGTCTTCCTCGACCGAACCGCCGCTCACGCCTATGCCCCCGATGACCCGGCCGTTGAGCTTGATCGGGAAGCCGCCTCCGAAAATGACGATGTTGCTCGAGTTCTGTATGCCGTACAGCGACGTGCCGGGCTGGGCGACGGTTGCGACAACGTCGGTGGGCAGTTTAATGGCGGCGGCTGTGTACGCTTTGTTGATGGAGATCTCCTCGCTGACCAGAATCGCATCCTCCATCCTGTTGACGGATACCAGGTTTGCGCTGGCGTCCACGATGGAGATATACATGGGCACCCCGATTTCCTTCGCTTTCGCTTCGGCCGCGACCGTCATTTTCTTCGCCAACGCCAGATTGAGAACGGCCCTGGGTGTTTTGATACCGGTATTGTTCGCTTCCACCATGATAACGCTCCCCCATTCGGCAGTTTTTCCCATTATAATCCGGCGGCACGAACAAATACTTGTACACTGCTGGTAAAAAATAGCCCTGCCGGATAACACAAAACGGTCGCCGCACACGGCTTTTTCGCATTATTCGACGATGCCGGATCATAGAGGAAGAACGAAGGAGCCTGTTATATAGGCCGCGGATAATAATACCGACGTCAGCTGCACAATATAGTCCCTCGCCTTAAGTTTCAGTACGAGGTAACTCACGCGCGAAGGATAGGCGCCGAACGCGCGCGCCTCCATCGCCATCGAAAGCGTCTGCGCCCGTTTGAGCACGCTCATCACGACGGGCGTGAGCAGGTAAACGTACACCCTGAGCTTCTTGCCAAACGGTATCTTTTTCAGGTCGATCCCGCGCAGCTGCAGCGCCGTGAGCGAGTCTTTCAGCTCCCCGGCGAATATGGGCAGGAAGCGAAGCGCCACCGACACCATGAACGCGAGCAGATAGGGCACTTTCCACTGCACGAGCCCCTGCACGGTCTCCCTGTAGTTGACCGTGGTCATGATGGATGCCGAAGTGAGTATGACCAGCATGCGCACGAACGTTTTCACGCCCATCAGCAGGCCTTTTTCGGTGACGAGGTTGATCGAGAACACTCTGATGAGCACGTTCGTGTCCAAAGTGAATATGCTCTGGACCAGCGATATGACCAATAGCAGGTAAACGATCCGCCGGAACCTCTTGACGAGGCGAACGAAGTCGACCTTGAACGCGAGCGCGATTGCGAAGGAGGCCGCGCCGATGCCCAGCACGAAATAGATGTTCTGCGCGACCAGCACCGCTGTGGAGAGGCAGAGCACGATGACCAGCAGGCTCCTGGGGTCGAGTTTAGTCTTTTTCATCCCGTACGACCCTGCCTCCCTCCATCGTGATCACCCTGTGGGCGTACCGCTGAACGAACCCGTCGTCGTGCGTGATGACGGCGATGCCGATGCCCTGCTCGCACAGACGGGCGAGCATCCCGTAAAGGGCCGCTTTCCGCTCCGAATCCAGCGCGGTGGACGGCTCGTCCAGGAGCAAAAACCCCGGCCCGTTGACGAGGATCGCCGCGATGACCAGGCGCTGTTTCTCCCCGCGGCTGAGCTTTAAGGGGGCCGCCTTTTTCAGGTGGTCGAGGTGGAGCGCCCGGAGCAGGCCGTCGGCTTTTTCCCTCGCGGCGTCGGGGGGCACGCCCAGCAGTTCCTGCGCGAACGTGACCTCCTCCTCCACCGTCTGCGCGAAGAGCTGGCGTTCGGGGTTCTGGAACAGGTAGCCGATCTTCGAGCCGAACTCGTGCAGCCCCATCTGTTTGGTGGCTTCGCCGAGCAGCCTGATCTCCCCCGACTGCGGCTTGAGTATGCCGGCCATCAGCTTGCCGAGCGNNAGCGTCGTCTTGCCGGACCCGTTCTGCCCGACGATGGCCGTGATCCGCGCCCTGTCGAAGGCAAGGGAAACGTCCCCGAGCCTAAAACCGCCAAAGCGGTAGCTGAAACAGACGTTTTCGAGTTCGACGTAGGGGCCGCCGAAGCCGCGCGCGTCCTCCATGTCACAGCGCCCCGTCGTAGGGATGGAGCTTCCCGCCGCGCATCACGAGTATCCGGTCGGCCACATCCATGTTGTCGAAATCGTGTTCCACCATGAGGATCGTCTTTCCCTCCGCCCTGAGTTTGTTTATCATGTCCTTTATGCGTTTTTTGCCGGTCCTGTCGATCTGCGACATCGTCTCGTCGAAGATGAGGATGCGCGGCCGCATGCTCAGCACAGACGCCAGCGCGATGAGCTGCTTCTGCCCGCCGGACAGGTTTTCGGGGTTGCCCATGCGGTATTCGGCCATGCCCACCGATTCGAGCGCCTCCCCGATCCGCCGGCCGATCTCCTCGCGCGGCAGGCAGAGGTTCTCGGGGCCGAACGCCACCTCGTCCTCGATGGTGGGCGAAAAAAGCTGGTCGTCGGGTTCCTGGAACACGATCCCCAGCCGGGTGGCCACTTCGGCGGTCTTGAGCTTGCTCACGTCCTCGGAGAAGATGCGGACGGCGCCCTTGATCCTGCCCTTGACGAGTCTGGGCGCGAGTCCGGCGATGCAGTAGCACAGCGTGCTCTTGCCGCTGCCGCTGAGCCCCGCGATCGCGAGCACCTCGCCCTCCGATACGCGAAGCGAGACGCCGTTCAACACGTTTTTTTCCGCCCCCGCGTACCTGAAATACAGGTTTTCGACTTCAACGGGGCAGGTCGTCTGTTCCGCTGTCATCCGCCGCCGCCTTTCCCTCGGTACCGGCTTCGTCCGGCTCCTTGTCGATGTCTATGTCCTCGCCGTCTTCCTCCCCGGCCGGCCGGAAGCGGTCCACCTGTTTGGCGAGGGCGAAAGCCAGCAGCCCGCCGAGCCCGCCGGACAGGGCGGCCGTGAAGAAAACGAGCAAGAGGGGCACGAGCGGCAGGTTGAAAAAGACGAAGCTGGACGCGACCGCGCCGATGCCGTTAGCGAGGATGCCGCCCGCGAAGCACTCGCCCGCCGACAGGGGTTTGGATGACGTCGCCTTAAGCCGCGTGAAAAAGAAGAGGAGTTCCACGCCGACGCCGGGAAGCATATAGGTGACGAGGCTCGCGGCCCCGTGGGTGCCGAACAGGCCGGTCGCCATCACGATGACCGCCTGCACGGCGCAGATCAAAAGCGCGGTGAACCGCTTGCGCACAATCGCAAAGCCGAGCACGATAAAAAGCATGTAGATGCCCCCCGCGACCGTGCCGCCCGGTATGAAAAGCGGGCCGGTGACCACCTGCACGAGCGGCTGGATCACCTGTTTGACCGCGATCCCCAGCGCGGCCATCATGGCGATGACGATGATGTCGTAGAGGGTAAACCTTTCAAACAGCTTTTTCACGCGGCAACCTCCCGTCGGCGTCGGATCCTGTTCACCGGACCTCTATCGTTTCGACGTACTTCGTCCAGTTCTGCTTGAACTCCTCGTTCCTCGCGACGATATAGAACACGTCGTTCCCCTGTTGGTCGGCGAGCACTTCGCCGTCCATCGCCCAGGTCAGGTACAGCTTCTCGGGGTCGTCGAGCTGCGCTTTGGAATACACCGCTTTAAACCCGTCCGTGGACGAGACCTGCAGCTCCGTGATCCCGGCTGTGTCCACGCCGATCTCGCCGAGCAGGTCCGATAGAAGCACGCCCCTGTGCGTGTTCTTTTCGGCGCCCGTTTTGCTCGTGCCCTGCTCGGTAGTGAACTCGACGGCCTCCATGGCCCCGAGCGTGTCCATCGTGACCTTCACCTCGTCCCCGTCGGGCTTGGTCACGGTCAGTGCCGCCTCGCTCGTTTCCGCGCCGTCCTGCGGCGCCTGTTGGCAGGCCGCGAGGCACAGCAGCGCCGCCAGTAGGACGGCAAGGCCCATAAGCTTCCTTTTCATCTTATTTCCCTCCATCGAATGAAATATAGGGTACGATCATATCGCGGGGCAGGAACGCCCCGTGGTCCATCGCCGCACCGTCTTTGTGCATGCCGTGGTCCGCCGTGACGATGACGCGCCCGCCGAACCCATCGGCGAGCGCCCTGACGTACGCGTCGGCTTCTTTGATCATCTCGGCCTGTTTGGCGTCGTCGCCCGCGTGCCCGGCGTCGTCGATCGCGTGGAAGTGCACGACGTACAGGTCGGCCGCGTCCCTGGCCATCTCGCTTTTGATGCGGGCGAATATCTCGTCGTCGGTGTTCCCGTCCCCGTTGCGGTCGGAATTGAGCACAGGCGCCACGCCGGTCTTGACGATGAGCTTGTTCCCCTCTACGTACACCGACTTTTTGCCGAGCGCGGCCGCGGCCTCGAAGACGTCCTGTGCCTTCAGGTCCTTCTGCCGGAACCACACGCCGTTTTTTTCCGGGCCCTCCCCCGTAAGGATGGCCGCGACCCCGGCGTTGGTCACGGGCATGAACACCGTGCTCGCCTTCTCGGCCGCCCGCGCGCCGAGGTAGGGGATAAGGCCCTCGGCCTTCGCCTCTTTGAACTGATCGTACCCGAACCCGTCGAGGATGACCACGAGGGCCTTCTCTCCCCTCTCCAGCGCGCCGAGGGCCTCGCGCTTCACGCCGGTGACGCTCTTTTCGGGCGGGTTTATGAGGATGCCCCGCGCGCGCTTCATCTCGGTCTTGCCGTCGGAAAACACGTAGGTGAGGCTGTTTTTCTCGATCCTGACCGTCCCCGCCGCTTCGTCGTAGGCGTACCCGCCGTCTTCCCCGGCCACGAGGACGCCGTTGACCGGGCCGGCGGCCGCGTCTGCCAACTGCGCGAGGGACACGTATTTGTAGACGTTGTACTGCGTGGCCGTTAGCGTCCTGCCGCCTTCGTCCATGCTCGACGTCCCCCCGGCCTGCACGCCGACCGAATACCCCGATTTCATGAGGCTGCCGGGCGTCAGGACATGGAGAAGCTGGGTGTCCGAGATGACGTTGAGGGAGTTGTCCGTAACAAGGGCGCCGGAGGCCACGGCGACGGTGGCGATCCGCCTCATGTTGGAGCTTACGGGATGGCGCGTGTTGACGGCCTCCCACCCGTCCGGGCCGGCGATGAGGTAGCACCCGGCAAGATCGTTTGCCGAAATCTCGGCCATCAGCGCGTCCTCGGTGATGAAAAGGACGTCGCTGTCCCCACAGAGCGGCTCCGCCTCTTCGATGACGGCGCTAAGCGGTATGCCGGCGTATTCGTTCCCCTTGTAGGAAAACCGCTCTTTTTCGTATTCCTCCCCCGTGACGCTCAGCGCCTGGGCCACGTCGCCGACCACCTCGAGGGGCCGTACGGTTTCGGCACCGTTGCCGGATAGTAGGACCACGGCCGCGGCGATCGCCGCGATGGCGATCCCGGCCGCGATCCACATTCTCGTCTTCAAGCCCGGGTTCATAAGCCGTTCCCTTCCTCTATCGCGGCCGCGGCCGCATCGGGCGTCAGCGGGTATTTCACCGCGCGCCTCGTGAGCATCGCCGTCAGTTCCCGTTTCATCGCGTCGAGGACCCCGCCTTTTTCGGCCCCGCCCCCGCACATGCCGGGAAGCAGGCGCCTTCCAAGGCCAAGCTTCAGGCCGGTGAACGCGGGGTCGTAGGTCAGCACGAACGCGAGGAGCCTGCCGTAGTCCGCTTCCATCGAGCCTTCGCGGGCGTCCTCGTAGTCGAACCCGTACACCGCCCCGCCGTGCAGGACGAAATTGCGCAGGTTGATGTCGTAAAAGGCCGCGCCCGTTGCTGCATGGAAGGCGCCGAGCCATTCGCATAGGAGCCCGAGGGCAATGAGCACCCCGGAGCCGTCGCCCGAAGCCTCCGCTTCGTCGAGGAGCGCGCACAGGGTCCTGCCTTCGACGTATTCGTACAGCACCGTGTCCTCCGACCGGCCCAGCACCGCGGGCGCTCTCAGGCCGCTTTCCCGGATGCGCTCGCTGATGCGCAGCTCCTTTTCCAGCCGCGCCCTGTCAACAAACCGTTTGGCCACGCACAGGCGGGGCGGGTCGCCCCAGCGCACGAGGGTCACGTCGTTCTGCTTGCTCGCAAAACGTTTTACCGTAGACAGCTTCCCCAATCCGCTCATCGCCCGCGCACGTCCCCGATCCCGATGCGGATGTCGGCGTCCTGCCGGTAGCCGTCCAGTTCCCGGACCACGCCGAGCACCGCGTTTTTCAGGATGTTCTCGACGAAAGGCACCATCGGCACGTCCCTGCCGCCTATGGAGAGCTTCACCGTCCCCGAGCCGATCGGGCAGTCCTCCCTCTTCGCCTCTCCCCTGAGGATCAGAGAGCAGAGGGCTTGGCAGCTGTGACCGCAGGCGCCGCAGCATTCGGCGTCGAAGTTGGGGAGCAGCTCGAACGCCTTCTCGCAGGCCAGGTCCACGAGGCGCTCCGGTTCCCTGAGGCAGTTGACGACCGGCAGCCCCCTGTATTCGCTAAGCTCCTTAGCGATCCTGCCCGATACGGCGAACACGGTTTCGTCCAGCCGTTCGTCGACCTCTTTCGTGTCGTGCGCGGTGACGATTTTGGGCGCGGCGATGTCGCGCACGCCCTCCAGCACGACGTAATCGTGGCCGTAGAAGGAAAGCACCTGCATGATGCCCAGCTTTTCGCTGAAAAGGACGTCGGTCTCATGAAGGCCCAGCGCCGTTACCAGCTGCGCCCCCGCTTTCCTGTGCCGGTCGGTGTTCGTGCCCTCGGTGTCGATCGCGAAGCCCTCGAAGTGGATCTCCTTGACCGACCCCACCGTATGGTTCCGCTTCCTGAGGCCGCGGATCAGAGCCTCGACGACCGAGGTCTTCCCCGATTTCGTGATGCCGACGACGGATATAACTTTCATCAAACGCTCCCCTTCACGCTTACGAAAAATCGATTTCCATAAGGAATTTACAGTTCCTGAGGCTGAACTGCTCGCCCGCGATGACAATTTCGAGCGGCCCCGTGCCTCCCTCGTGCTTCGGCCGTGTCTGCCGGCCGTCGCGCTCGTACACCACGTAGACCTTGCCGTCCTGCATGATCTCGTCGACGGTGCCCGCGGACGTATACATGTCGAGCGCCTTGTAGGCCACGTTCCTGTATTCTGACGGATCGACGCCGATACTCATAAGCACGTCCCGCAGCAGGACGCCGCCGAACTGCGCCTTCACGGCCGCCTTCCCCGTCTCCTTGATCCGGTCGCTGAACTCGACCTTCTCCATGTGCTTCACCGTGTCGAGGCTGAACCGGCCGATCTCGGCGCCGTCCGCCTTCACGACGACCTCGTTCCTCTCGATCTGGTCGAGAGGAACTTCCTGTTTGTTCAGCGTAGCGAGCACGGCGACGCCCACGGCCAGCACGGCCAGCACCGCAGGGATGATCCATTTGTTCCGTCTTTTCTTTTGGGGCATGAGGCATCCTCCCGCTCAACCGGCAGGCGCGGTCGCTGCGGCGTGCCGCAACGGCCGCGCCTAAAGCCTATTCCGGTCCGTTTACTTTACCTCGATGGATGCGATGGCCGTCACCCACGTGTTCCCGCCCTGGCCTTCCAGCACGGACATGAGCGGCTTGGCGTCGGCTTCGAGCGGCTCCCCGTCGATCTCGGAGGCGAGAATCGCCTTTTCACCGAGCATGTCCTTCGTGATGTCGGCGGAATACCCGTCGGAGGCCGTGATCGTGATCGTCTCGTAGTCCGTCGCGCCCAGGAATTCGAGTACGTCGGTGATGAGCACGCCGGTGTACGCGTTGGTCGTTTCGGAACCGTCCTTCTTCTTCTTCGTCGCGTCAAACGTCGTTTCTTCGAGCGTGTCGTAGTCGGCCTTCGTGAACGCTTCCTTCTCCGCCCCCGTCACGGCGACCGACCATTCTTCACCGGCGGCGGCCGTAGGCGCCGCGGTGGCCTCTTCAGTTGGTGCGGGCGTTGCTTCGCCGCCCCCCTGCTGGCACGCCGCGAGCGTTACGAGGACGAGCACGGCAAACAATACGATAAGTACTTTTTTCAATAAAAACCCTCCTTTGATTTCATGATTCGCGCCACCGGTCACTTCGCGGTGACCGATAAGAAGTTCTTGATTCCCTTGGCTTTCGCGCCTTTTTGGTAGGCGACCGCACCGTCCTCGCCCGAAAGTTCAACATACCACTCGGCGAGCGCGCCCTTTAAAACCTCTTTAGTATATCCGTCCGTCGCCGCGAGGATGTAGGCGTCCGCGCTCAAGCCGGTGTCCGACGCGATCTTCGAAAGGGCGACGGCCTCCCCTTCTTCCGGGGTTTTTTGGGCAGAATAGAAGACGGTCGTGCCGCACCGGAGCATGAACAGGCCCTTGACGTGCATGCCCACCGGCACTTCCCTGGAAGTGAGCATCGGCGCGTTCTTCCCGTCGATCTTCAGGCTGAATTTTTCGATTATTTCCTTCTGCTGCGTCTTTTTCATGCCGTCGTAGGCGGTGATGTGGAACGTGTCCGCCCGCTCTCCCTTGGCGTACTTACCCAGAAGCTCGGACATCGAAACGGCGGTGTCCTCGGAAGTGACGCCGTCGTCAAAGTATTCGTACGGGGTTTTCTCCAGGTCGGCGTAGGTGCTCTCCAGGACCAGGACGCGCCGCACCTCGGCTTCCTGCGCCTGAGAGAGGAACTCGACCTTGCAGACCATCCGCGCCCAGTAGAGCGAACGCACGTTGTCGATGATGATCCTCACCGGCGCGTTGTCCTCGTCGAGCGGTTTCCCGTCGAGCTCGTACGCGAGGATGATGTCCTCGGCGTCGATGACCTCTTTCGGTATCTCGACGACGTACCCGTCGGAAGCCGTTGCCCGGATGACGTTGAAGTCCGTCTGCTTTTTGCCGTAGGCCTCGAGAAAGTCGTTCAAAAGGACGCCCTTTGCCGTGCATTCGTTGATCTCTCCCTGGGAATCCAGCGAGGTGACGCTCCTTTCAACGCTCTTCATCGCCCTGAGCTCGTCCACCTCCATGGTAACGGCCCCGTCCAAAAGGCCCTCGAACGCGACCCCGCCCCCGCTAGCGGCGGCCGGCGCCGCGGTGGGGCTTGCCGTAGTCCCGGCGTTTTGGCCGGCCGGCGTGCAGCCGGCGAACAAAAGCCCGGCCAGAAGGACACAGACGACCGGAACCACCGCCCGCTTCATGATGCTCATCGCTTCTTCCCTCCCGTATCGATTCAGCATAATAAACGGTTCCCCGGCAGGGAACCGTTAACGCGCCTTTTGAGGCCGTCGATTGCGTTTTTCCTTTCCGCAATGGGAGGCTTGGACGTTTCCGTCCAAACCCTAACGGTTTTCTTCCATAAACCTGCCGGTCATTAGGAATGCAACTCGGATAACAATATACCGAATAGTAAATTTATACTACTCGAAAATACAGGCTTCGTCAAGCTATGCGCCTCAGCATGGACAATATCCTCGTGTGTTCAAAGGATGGTTCGCCCGCAACGAAGACATTTTTTATGATACGTGTTATAATGTTATAAAATGAAAAGGCAGGATGCCCATGGATGTGTCCGAGCCTCTTTATATGAGGGTAAAAAACGAGATAAAAGCCGATATCCTGAACCACAAATACCAGGTGGGCGAGCGCATCCCGTCCGAAGCGGAACTGATCCGTATCTACGGCGTGAGCAGGATCACCGTCAGGCGCGCGATACAGGAACTGGCAGACGAGGACTTGCTCACGAAGATACACGGGTCCGGGACGTTCGTGAGCGCACCCAAACACAACCGCCATGTGGTCGGCATCCATAGTTTTACGACGGACTGCCTTGACAGCGGGATCGTGCCGCGCACCCGGATCCTCGCGCTCAACATCGTCAAGGCGACCGAGGCCGATGCCAAGGTGATCAAGGTGGCGCCCGGCGAGAAGATCGTATACCTGGAACGCCTCCGCTACGCGGACGACGAACCCGTCATCATCGAAAGGGACTATTTTCCCTTCCGGTTTTCTTCCATGCTCTGGGAAACTGGCGCATCCCTGCAGTCCATCACGCATTTGCTCGAAGATAAGTTCAACCTGAAGGTCGGTTCTTTCGACGCGACGATCGAGATCTCGATCCCGTTTAAGCAGGACGCCAAGCTTCTCGAACTGCGTTCCAACACCCCCGTGTTGTTGGTGCGGGGATGCACCTACGACACCGACGGCATACCGCTCTACCGTTCCGTTCAGGTCCTGTCCGGGCAAAAGTTCAAAATAAACATAGCGAAGAACGTGTCCTGGGAGGGTTAGCCCCTTAGGCGGCGAACCTTTTGCGATGACTGGCGGGATTGTCATCCGGCGAATGACGCCCGCGCGAGGCCCGGGGCTGTGGTTTGGGGGTTGACACCGCCGCCCAATGGCGAATAAGATGAAACCGGATACCGACCGTTTCCCTATTGTATGGAATACTGCGGCTGCCGGCGCGAGGCCGGACAAAAGCCGAACCATTTAAGACTTAAAAATGAGGTGACCCAAATGATTTACGACTCCAAAACAGCAGAAACCCAGGCACTGCAGGACATCGCAAACAAAATGTGCGTCGCTGCGCGCACCGCTCCCAAGGCGCACGGTACCGACCACATCCTCACCTGCGTCATCACCGGCGAAGACCTGCTCGCCGTTGCCGACGAAATGGACAGGCTGGGCCGCGAGCACGACGCCGAAGCCCTTTTCTCCAGAGACGCGCGGAACGTGCGCGACAGCGAAGCGTTGGTGGCCATCGGTTCCATATACAGCCAGCGCGGGCTCCACTTCTGCCAGTACTGCGGGTTCGAAAGCTGCGCGGACTGCGCGAAGAAGGGCGGCGTATGCGTGTACGACACCGTCGACCTGGGAATCGCGCTAGGGTCCGCGGTCGCGATCGCGGCGGATTTCCACGCGGACAACCGCATCTTCTATACCGCGGGCAAGGCCGTGCTCTCTTTGGGCCTGCTGGGCAAGGACGCGAAGATCGCTTTCGGCATCCCCATTTCCGCGTGGGGGAAAAGCCCGTATTTCGACAAGAGGTTGCCGAAGAAATAGCGGAGATGTGAAACACCACTGTTCGTCCTGTTTATTGTTAATAAGCCCATGAAAGGCGATCGCCTTTCATGGGCTTATTAATCCCTATGTCGGCGGTCCTGCGCGCCTACCTGTGAGGATGAATGGCGCTCATGAGCGCCGTTATTCCTGCGCACCGGCCCGGCGAATTGAACTGAACGGACAGCAAAAAAATCGCAGGAAAGCTTGCCCCCTGGCTTGACAATCGATCGCTCCCGGTTGACAGGCCGATAGCCGTTTCACAATTCGCGTCCTCCGCGAACCGTGAATAACCCGGACTTTCCTTGTGTTTTTTGTTAATATGCTGAACATACGAGGCAGCGGGAGGGCGCGACAATCTTCATTGGGGGGATGGTGATGCTATGCCGGATTACCCCTGAAAATATCAGATTTGATAACCGACGACTTTATCAGGAAACACTCAGGATTCGCTACGCTCAGAGATTTCTTCGAGGCAAGCCCGTCGTCGATGACGGACGCCCTGATGACCGACGAACCTCAGGACCCGCCCTTTGAAGCTTTTGTTCGATCCTGCACATGTTTTAACTCCTGGGGAGACTTGGTGACCGCGGCGCTGAACGACTATATTGCGCGTACGTACGGCTGAGAAACATCCGCGCCCTCCTTTGCGGCCTTTGCTCGAGGCCGCTATTTCCTTCCCAAACCACGCCGATAATTGATATTCGCGAAAAAAGGCTTCTTAAAACAAGATGCGCTAAGCGTCGTTTTTTGAAAATGCCCGCGCGACTACGTATAGGGCCTGTACCGGGCGCGCGCCGTCTGGTATGATGAAAGCATGAGCGGGCCGCGTCCTGTAAAGGATTGTTTTCTTCCCCCGGGAAAAATGAAGGGCGGGCGGCCCTGCCGGCATAATGCTCAATACGGAGGCAAGCGAATGATTCGGGCGTTTACCTATTCGGACAAAAAGCTCACGCTCCTCGACCAGACGCGGCTGCCGTCCCTCACGGCGTATGTGACAGCCACAACCGTGGAAGAGGTATGCGACGCGATCCGTACGATGAAGGTGCGGGGCGCGCCCGCGATAGGCGTCTGTGCGGCGTACGGGTTGGCGATAGCCGCGCACGCGGCGCCGAAAACGGGCTACGGCGCGTTCATGGCGGCGTTTGGCAGGGCCGCGGACCGGCTCGCGTCGTCCAGGCCCACGGCGGTCAACCTCTTCTGGGCGATCGAGCGCATGACCGCGAAAGCCGCGAAGCTCAAAGGCCGCCCGCCGGCCGAGATCGTTCGCGCGCTGGAAGCCGAGGCCCGCCTGATCGAAGAGGAGGACCTTTCCATCAACCGCGCGATCGGCGAAAACCTCCTGGGGCTCCTCGGCGACGGCGCCACGGTCCTGACGCACTGCAACGCGGGCATACTGGCGACGTCGGGCTACGGCACCGCCCTCGCCCCCGTCTACCTTGCGAAGGAACGCGGCATGAACATACGCGTTTATGCCGACGAGACGCGCCCGCTCCTTCAGGGGGCGCGTCTCACGGCCTACGAACTCAGGCAAAGCGGCGTGGACGTGACGCTCATCTGTGACGGCATGGCCGCCGCAGTGATGGCGAAGGGGATCATCGACGCTGTCGTGGTCGGGTGCGACAGGGTGGCGGCCAACGGAGACACAGCCAACAAGATCGGCACCTTCGGCCTGTCCGTCCTGGCCAAACACTTCGGCGTCCCGATGTACGTCGCTGCCCCCACGCCCACGATCGACCTCGGGTGCGCGACGGGGCGCGACATCCCGATCGAGGAAAGAGATGAAAGCGAGGTCACCTGCGGTTTCGGCGTGAGGACCGCGCCGGAGGGCGTTAAGGTTTACAACCCCGCTTTCGACGTGACGCCGTGGGAGCACATCACCTCGATCGTCACCGAAACGGGCATCGCCTGCCCGCCCTACGGTGAGCGCCTGAAAGCGTTGACCGGGCGCGCGCGCGAACAGCGTTAGATAGCGTAAGGAGGACTTTAAAATGGCAGACGAAACGAGATTGCGCGAAGAGATCGTAGAAGCGGGGAGACGCCTCTATAAAAAAGGTTTCGTGGCCGCAAACGACGGCAACGTCTCCGTCCGGCTGGACGGCGGACGTATCCTCATCACGCCGTCGGGGGTCTGCAAGGGCGATATGGACCCCGGCATGATGGTGGTGGTGGACGGGGACGGGAAGGTGCTGTCGGGCCGTCTCAGGCCTTCGTCCGAAATGAAGATGCATCTGGCCGTTTACAGGATAAGGGACGACGTTAGGGCCATCGTTCACGCGCATCCTCCGAAGGCGACCGCGTTTGCGGTGGCCGGCCTTCCGCTGGACAAGCTGACCCTGCCCGAGGTGGTCTTTTCGTTGGGAAGGGTCGCGTTTTCCGAATACGGCACCCCTTCAACGAAGCAGGTGCCGGAAGCCGTGGTCCGTGTCATAGGGGACGCGGGCGCGGTGCTGCTGGCCAACCACGGCGCCCTGACCGTAGGGGCGGGCGTGATGGACGCCTATTTCAGGATGGAGACGCTCGAACACTTCGCCGCGATCACGCTCTATGCCCGGCTGCTCGGCGGCGAAAGGGAGTTAAGCCCGAAGGAGGAAAGCGAGCTAATCCGCATCCGGCGCGACGTGTTCGGGAAAACGGACGGCTGATGCTCATCGGAGGGAAAGGGGAATCCGGAGATGAGAAAAACACACGCAAAGACGTTTGCGGCCCTTGTGGCGCTAATGATGATCCCCGCCCTTATGACGGGCTGCCTTGTGGAAGGGCCGGCCGACGTGCCGTCCCCGTCCGCCCCGGCCACCGCGACTTTAACGCTATCTCCCCTGCCCACGGCCGCCTTGCCGACCGCCGCGCCCACACCTGCCCCGACCCCTGCGGCGGCCACGACGCCCGACGCCGCGCAAAAAGCGCTGCTGGTCCAGATCAGGGCGGAAGCCGAAAAGGGGAAGACGATCAACTGCGAATACCCGCTCAAGTCCAACATGACCGCGATCGAGGACGACTGGGGCGCGCCGGACTTTTCGGAGTACGTCGCGGCCGCGAAGGGGGAGTACGCGCTCTACGAAACGCGCGATACGGCTTTCGGGTTCAACAAGGGGGCGCAGGTGTTCGAGGTGCGCTCCTTCGACGAACGGCTCGGGCAGCTGCGGCTTTCTGCGGTGAAAAACGAGTACGGCGCCCCCCCGCACGAAGCCGCGACGCCCACGGACATGATCATCGGGTACTACGCCGGCGCGGAATACAGGCTCCTGCTCGTGTTCCCGAAACCGACACCAGAAGATTCCGACCCGCTGCTCGACCACTACTCGGTCTTTTACCCGGCAGGAACCGTGAACATGATGGCGGACGACCCCGGCCGCGAATGGTGAGGTTAAAAGCCGAGGCATCGCTTCGGTTTGCCCAGGTTTTTCGCTTCGCACTCCGAGGCCGGCAGATTGCATGGGCGAGAAGTTTGGTTATTGAATAAATCCATAATACGCTGAATCCGGTCGGTCGGGGGTTGGTTTATCCGTGTAAAGCAATATTCTCCCCGCATTCAAACAAAAACCCTGCCCTTTTTACATATTATGATGCGTTCGCCACGATTGGACACCGTTTTCTGTCCGCGGGTCCGCAGCCGGAAAGATTATTAAAAAATTTTAGTAGAAACGGTTGCATTTTCCACATGGAGCTTATATAATTTATGGTACATACATAAATATAGTAGCATAAATTCAGTAAATGCATAATATAACTGATAAAGGGACGTATAAGGCTGAGAAAAGAGAGCCTCATTTAGCATCGCTAATGAGAGGTTTTTGTGTTTTTTTCGGCTGGACCGTCTTTTTTGGTGAAAAATTCTAACTCTCCTCTCACGTCCGTAAGGCAAATTTAAAGAGCGTATTAGGCACAAAACCTCGAATACAGCCAAGGGCAACAAGGCGCCCCTCCACCATGATATGATAGATATCGGGGGTAACCCCGTATTATGGCACCGCAACCCAAATCAAAGGAGGTATTTCAATGGCAAAGTACATCATGGCGTTGGATCAGGGCACAACGAGTTCCCGCTGCATTCTGTTCAACCACAAGGGTGAAATCGTAAGCGTCGCCCAGAAGGAGTTCACGCAGATCTACCCGAAAGCCGGCTGGGTCGAGCACGATGCCACCGAAATCTGGGCCAGCCAGATCGACGTAGCGCAGGAGGCCATCCAGCAGGCCGGTGCAACCGCGGACGACATAGCCGCCATCGGTATTACGAACCAGCGCGAAACGACCGTCGTATGGAACAAGANNAACGCGATCGTCTGGCAGTGCCGCCGCACGGCGGGCTTCTGCAGCGAGCTCGTTGCGGACGGCTGGTCCGACAAGATCCGCAACAAGACCGGTCTTGTCATCGACGCGTACTTCTCGGGCACAAAGGTTCGCTGGATCCTCGAGAATGTCCCCGGCGCACGCGAACAGGCAGAGGCTGGCGAGCTGCTGTTCGGCAACATCGACACCTGGCTCATCTGGAACCTTACCAAAGGCAAAGTCCACGTAACCGACTATTCGAACGCATCCCGTACCATGCTCTACAACATCTTCGACCTCAAGTGGGACGACGAAATCCTCGCACGGTTCAACATCCCCAAGTCGATGCTGCCTGATGTCAAGCCGTCGAGCGCCGTCTACGGCGAGTCCGACGCCTCCATCTTCGGCGCAGCGATCAAGATCGCCGGCGACGCGGGCGACCAGCAGGCGGCCCTGTTCGGCCAGACCTGCTTCCAGCCCGGTATGGCGAAGAACACCTACGGCACC
>DCTV01000018.1 GCA_002329665.1 Christensenella sp. UBA1431 | reverse complement strand
TGCTCGGGGTAGTCCACGCACAGGGCGATGCCAGCGAGCAGGTCCGTCACCCGCGCGCCCAGCCCCTCGATCCGCTGGCAGAGCGACCCTTGCATCCTCGACAGCGCCGCCTGCGCCCCCGCGCGCGTCTGCGCCGTGATGAACTCCATCACCGCTTCGGCCCTGCTCAGGTCGATGCGCCCGTTCATGAACGCCCGCCGCGTGAACTCGCCCGGGTCAGCGAGCCTCAGCCCCTGCGACGCGAGGAGCGAAAGCACCCCGGCGACCCCGGCGGGCGAAGCGTGCAGGTGGAGTTCCGCGACATCCTCACGGGTATAGGTCCAAGGAGCGGGGAAAAACACGGCCATGCACTCGTCGAGCACGCGGCCGCCGTCGGTCACGTGCCCGTAGGTCATCACGCGCGGGCGGTCGCATACGGGCCGGCTGAACACGGTTTGAAGGACTTCTTTGGCGCGCGGCCCGCTGATGCGCACGATGCAGATGCCGCCCGCGTCCGCGTGCGTGGCGGGAGCGTATATGGTGTCGATTGCGGGGTCCATGTGCGTTTCCCCTCTGTTCCTGAAATAAAGGCGGACTGCGCAAAAAGGCGCAGCCCGGCCGAAGCTTATCCCTTTGGTATTTGTTCGTCGTATCAACGGGTCCGGCGCGCGCCGGACGGGAATCAGCAGCATCCCGGATCCGTGCGGGGGTTTTCGCCCGCCGTGCGCCCGTCTCGCTCACCTGGGTTTGATGACCACGCGGCGGTAGGGTTCTTCGCCTTCGCTGTACGTCGTCACGTACTCGTTGTTCTGCAGGGTTGCGTGCAGCACCCGGCGCTCGTACGGTTTCATGGGTTCGAGCGATATGCTCTTGCCCGTCTCCCTGGCGCGTTTGGCGTATTTTGCGGCCAAACGTTCGAGCGTGTGCTGGCGCTTGCTCCTGTAGTTTTCGCTGTCCAGCATCACGCGGGTGTACTCCTTGGCGTTCCTGTTCACTACGAGGTTGGACAGATACTGCAGCGCGTCGAGCGTGTCCCCTCGGTAGCCGATGAGCGTGCCCATCGTGTCGCTTTTGAGCGTAAGCCTGTAGCCGTCGTCTATCTGCGTTTCCTCAACGGTGACGCTTATCCCCATCCGTTCGCATACGCCCCGTATGAACTCCACCGCGGCTTCTTTCTTCTCCGGCTTCTTCTCCGCCGCGACCACCGCCGGCTTCTTTGCCACCTTGACCACCGCCGGCTTGGATCCGATGCCGAACAACCCCCTGGAACCTTCGCTTTCTATCGTGATATCGGCGTCCTTTTCGGCGATCTGCAGTTTCTTCAGTGCGTTTTCGACCGCTTCCTCCACCGTCTTGCCGGTCCCCTGAACGCTATCCATCATGTATCCTCCTTCGAACTGCCGGGTTCCTGAACGTCTTTTTCCTTTTTCCGCTTCCAGAACGCCAGGCTGAATTTCTTCTCCTTGCCGCCTTCGCCGCCGCTTTCTTCCTCGCGCCTGAAATACGCGTTCAGCGCAAGCTGCTGTACGATGGAAAACACATTGGTGAATGTCCAGTAGATGGCGAAAGCCGTCCCCGTGACCGCGCAGATATACACCGAAAACAGCGGGAGACCGTATTTCATGATCTTGCCCTGCTGCTGTACCATGCCCGATTTGATCTGGTAAATTCCCTGGAAATACGCGGATGCGCCTGCCAGAACCGGCAGCAGGAACAGTCCGTTGGACTGTTTGAACACCACGCCGATCTGTTCGAAGAAACCCTGCGCGCCGCCGGCCATGTACTTGCTAATCGTAGGCGCGACGACCTTGGCGTAGTCAAACCCCTGCGGCAGCATTTCCTTGAGCGCGGGCGCGCCGGCGATGATGTTCTGGAAATCTGCGGCGCTGGGGAGCACGTTGGGCGTGTATTCTATCAGCGATAGCGCGTCGGGCTGCCAGATGTTCTTTATCCACAAAAACGACGGCAGGTGGACCTCCGTGCCTTCCTTCGCGGCCTGGGCTACCATGGCCACCGTCTCGTGGTTGGACAGCGAACGTACCGCCCCGAAGAACGCGAGCAGGAACACGAACTGGAACAACAGGGGCAGGCAGCTCGAAAACGGGCTGACCCCTTCCTGTTTATACAATTCCGATATTTTCTTTTGCTGTTTCTCCTTGTTGTTGGCGTAGCGTTCCTTGATCTTGTCGACCCTCTCCTGCATCGCGGTTATCTTGCGCATCTGGCGCTTTTGCTTGACGTCCAGCGGCAGCAGGACCAGCCTTAGAAGCAGGGCCACGAGGAGTATCGCGATCACGTAGTTTCCGGTCAGCGCGTCATGGATCCACTGGAGCGCCGTGCTGAAGAAGCCGGAGATGAAATTATCATATAGAAAGCCCAAGGTATTTTCCTCCCGCGTTTACCGATTTGGCACAGTAACGTTCGATTGTCGGCCGTCCCGCTTCTTCGGGGGGACCGGATCGTAGCCGCCCGGACTGAACGGATTGCAGCGGAGAATACGCCAGAAAGCCAGGCCAAGGCCTTTTATGGGTCCGTGGCGCTTTATCGCCACCAGGGCATACTGGGAACAGGTCGGGTAAAACTTGCAGGACCTGGGGAGCGACGGGGAGATATGCTTCTGGTACAAACGGATCGCGCCCGTCATGATACGGCGGATCATACGCCTTCCTCCCTGTACATCCCCGATTTTTTCAAAAGATACTGCATCGTTTTCCTGATCTGCTCGAACTCCGCCTCCGCGAGCGGCGGACGGGCGATGAAGACCATCCGGCTGCCCGGTCTGAGTTTTTCGATCTCGGGCCTGAAAGCCTCTTTCATCCGCCGTTTCACGCGGTTCCTCACGACGCTGTTGCCGATCTTCTTGCTCACGCAGAATCCGACGGCTACGGGGCCCGTGCGCTGCGCGATGAAAAGGAGCAGCATCGATTTGGATCCCCTGGCTTTCCCCCGTCTGTATATATACTGGAAATCGCGGTTCTTTTTCAATGAATATTTTCTATTCACTTCTGCCTGCTGCCTCCTGTTTGCAGGAAGCGTCCTCACCCCGAAAGGCTCCAAGAAAAACAAAGGCCGTGTCCGGCCTACGCTGAAATCACTTTTCTTCCTTTGCGCCGCCTGCGGCGAAGCACGGCGCGCCCCGGCGTCGTCGACATCCTCTTGCGGAAGCCGTGCACCTTTTTCCTCTTTCGTTTCTTCGGTTGATACGTTTGCAGCATGGTAATAACCTCGTCGATTCATAATGCGCGTGAACGTGCGCGCCAAATTATTCGTGGACGGCGCGCGTTCACATACACGAAGTATTATAGTCGATACCACCTGAGGTGTCAAGAAATTGATGCATTGCCGGACCACATCCCGTTGCTGGTCCTTTTTCCTTATTTCCCGCCGCTTATGACCGCTTATTTTCGATTGCACCCGCGAGCCATATTTGATATGATAAAATACATTCATTGAAGCGGTAACGAGCGCTTGGTTTTTTTCGGAAATTCTGTGGATAACCATGTGGACAACACCGGTTATCTGTGGATAAAACCACGAGGCGCGCTTGTTTTTGGCAGTTTCGCAGTGCGGATAACCGGTGGACAAACTGTCAACACCTGGGCCGTTTCGGCAGGTCCGTCACTCGCGCATCGGGTTTCGTACGCCGTTTCGACCCTTTTTTTGTGGAGGGGAGGCCCGCAATGTCGAACTTGACCGAAATATGGCGGAATGCGCTGGAGAAAATACGCTCCGAGGTGAACGAAGGGAATTACAACTCCTACTTTAAAAACCTTTCTCCCCTCCAAATGGGCGACGACGTGTTGTTTCTCGAGGTCCCCTCGGACCTGATACGGAACATCATCAACATGCGGTATTCGCTCATACTTTCCTCCGCGGTGCGCAGCGCCGCCGAGAAGGACATTGCGGTCGAACTCGTTCTTCCATCGGAAAGCGCCGTCATCGGCATGAAGAAACAGCTCAGGACGGGGCAGTGGGACAAACCGCTGTTAAACCCCAAATATACGTTCGATACGTTCGTGGTCGGGAACTCCAACCGTTTCGCGCACGCCGGCGCCCAGGCCGTGACCGACCGCCCCGGCGTCACCTACAACCCGCTTTTCATCTACAGCGGTTCCGGCCTCGGAAAGACACACCTGATGCTCGCCATCGGCAACCAGATCCTTAAAAACGACCCTTCCATGCGCGTGGAATACGTCACGAGCGAGACTTTCACCAACGAGCTCATCCGTTCGATACAAAAAGGGACAAACGAGGAATTCAGGCAGCGTTTCAGGAACGTCGACTGCCTCATGATCGACGACATACAGTTCATCGCGGACAAGGAGCGTACGCAGGAAGAATTCTTCCACACGTTCAACGCGCTGCACGAGACCAACAAACAGATCGTCATCACGTCCGACCAGCAACCCAAGGAAATACCGACCATCGAGGAGCGCCTTCGCTCCCGTTTCGAGTGGGGTCTTATCGCCGACATACAGCCTCCCGATTACGAGACCCGCGTCGCCATCCTCTTTAAGAAGGCGCAGGCCGAGGACGTGGAGATTCCCAACGACATCGTCTATTACATAGCCGGTCAAATAGAGAGCAACATAAGGGTGCTGGAGGGCGCGCTTAACCGCGTGATCGCCTATTCCACCCTCAATAACTGCCTGCCCACGATAGACATCGCCCGCGAAGCGCTCAAGGACTTCTTTTCCATCCGGAAAAAGCAGATCACGCCCGACCTCATCAAGCAGATCGTGGCCGAGGAATACGGCGTGAAACCGGAGGATTTTTCCACGAAACGCCGTGACCGCAATATCTCGCATCCCAGGCAGGTAAGCATGTTCCTCATCCGCGACATACTCGGGCTTTCGCTTCCGAAAATCGGGGATCTCTTCGGCGGCCGGGACCACTCCACCGTGATGCACGCCTGCCGCGAGATCGTTAACTCCATGGAAGCGGACACGGCCTTTGCCATGAAGATAGAGGACATCAAGGAACGCATACAGGAGTAATCCCCTGTGTTTGCACAGGTCAAACGGGCTTCTAAACAGCTTTTACACAGGCTCGCACCAGTTTGGTCAACACGCTAAAAGCCTTTTGTTCTCAGGGGTTTACGGCTTGTCCACAGTTTTCACACCCCTTATTACTGCTACTATTACTTTTAAACTATTACCAAAACAGCAAGGAGGCAAGCAGATGCGATTTACCTGTACACAGCCGCATATTGCCCTCGCCGTCTCCATGGTCTCCAGGGCCATGGCCGTCAGATCCACGCTCCCCATGCTTGAAGGCATACACATACGCGCAGAAGGACAAGAAGTGTATTTCAAGTGCATGAACATGTCCATGCAGATAGAAACGCGCATAGATGCGTCCGTCTTCGAAGAGGGCGTTGTCGTGCTTCCCGGGCGCCTGTTATCGGAGCTTCTTAGGCGTCTTCCGCCGGAAGAGATGGAGGTTTCGGTCGACGAGGGAAACGCGGCGACGATATGCTGTAAGTCTTCCCGTACGACGCTGCAGGGGTTGGGCGCGGACGAATTCCCTCAGATGCCGTCCGAGCAGGGGGAGGACAGCATGGTCCTCGCGCAGAAGACGCTCAGGGATATGATAAAAAAGACGGTTTTCGCCACGGCGAGCGACGAGACGAAGCCCGTGTTGACGGGCGCCCTCTTGGAAGTCGAGGACGGTGCCATGACGATGGTCGCGCTGGACGGGTACAGGCTGGCGCTTCGCATGGAGCAAACGGACCCCGCTTCACCGGAGCAGAAAGCCGTCATCCCCGCGAAGTCGCTCAACGAGATCGCAAAGATCCTTCAGGACGAGGGCAAAGTGCGGTTTTCGACGTTTCCCGGCCATGCGCGCTTCGAGGTGGGCGATTCCTGCGTCGTTACTCGCCTGCTCGAGGGCGAGTTCATCAAATACGGGCAGATCATCCCGAAAGAACACGCCACCAGGGCGCATGTGAAGTGCGCGGACCTGACTTCGAGCATCGAGAGGGCGTCGCTCCTCGCGAGGGAGGGCCAGAACAACCTCGTCAAGCTCTCCGTCTCGGAGGAGGGCATCGCGATAACGTCCCGGTCCGAGGTGGGCAACGCCTTCGAGCGCGTTGACTGCGATTTCGAGGGCAAGGAGCTGGAAATCGCCTTCAACGCAGCTTACCTTCTGGACGTGCTGCGCGTTATCGAGGACGAGAGCATCGTGCTCGACTTCAACAGCAGCGTGAGCCCCTGCGTCGCCCACCCTCCGGAAGGCGAAGCCTACACGTACCTGATATTGCCGGTGCGGATATATTGAGTACAGGTCTTTAGATAGACTGTCGGGCCATCGGCAAGACCCTTTCGGGGGAGCTGCCGATGGCTTTGTCGTGCGGCAAAGGGCCTGAAATGAAGCCGTTTAATATATGGCAAGCGCCCGCGCTTGCTTTTATACTGCCGCTGCCCGATAATGAAAGAAACGGCTGCGAGGCAAAAAGCCGATGATATTGCGAAACATCCATCTCGTCGATTTCAGGAACATAAAGGAAACGCGCATCGAACTCGCCGGCGGGCTCAACGTTTTTTTCGGGGAGAACGCGCAGGGCAAGACGAACCTGCTCGAGTCCGTGTACCTGAGCGCGCTCGGTCGATCCCACAGGGGAGCGGCCGACGCGGAAATGGTCCGGTGGGGATGCGATATGGCCTATACGGGCGTTAGCGTGCAGAAGGAGGACAGGACCGGCTCGGTCGAGATGCGGCTTTTCAGGGAAGGGAAAAAACGCGTGCTGGTCGACGGGGTCCCGATTTCCCGGCTCGTGGACCTGTTGGGCGCGCTGCTGGTGGTGATGTTTTCTCCCGAAGACCTGCAGCTGGTCAAGGAGGGACCCGCTTTCCGGCGGCGTTATATGGATACCCTGCTCTGCCAGGCCAGACCCGCATATCTTTTTGATCTCCAGGTGTACAACCGGGCTCTGGCGCAGAGGAACCGCCTGTTGCAGCGCGGCAGCACGGAAGCTATGGAGGGTTTCGACGCGCAGCTTTGCGGTAGCGGCGCGCGCATCCTGTCCGCGCGAAAAAAGCTCGTTGGCCTGCTCGGGCCGCTCTGTGCGAAAGAACACGCCGCGCTCTTCGGCGGCGAAGCGCTCGGGCTGGAATACAGGACGGGCATAGACGCGCGCCCCGGGGACGAACGGGAATACCTGTCGGCGCTCAGGGCGCGGCTGCAGGCCGACCTGCGGCGCGGCCACACCACCAGGGGCGTGCACCGCGACGACGTCCGCATCACCGTCAACGGCGCGGACGCGCGGCGGTTCGCTTCGCAGGGTCAGCAGCGAAGCGCCGCACTTTCGCTTCGGCTCGGGCAGTGCGCGGCGATGGAAGCGCTTATAAAAAAACGCCCGGTGCTCCTGCTCGACGACGTCCTCAGCGAACTCGACAATATCAGGTCCCGCCGCCTGCTCGAAAGACTCGGCGGCGGGCAGGCGCTGTTGACCTGCACCGCCCCCGTGGAAGGGGCCAAGGCCTCATTTGCCGTGAAAGAAGGCCGGGCCAAGCGCATTGACGGCGCCTGACGGATTCATGCGGCCAAAAATAGGTTTTCCCCTGCCGGCCAAAGGCGGTTCGCGAGGCCGGGCTTTATGGTCCGGCAGGGGTTTTCTTTGCTTTAAGACTTTATAAATCGCCGGGAATGGAGTATAATTAAAGTACGTAAAATGCAGGGGAGCCGACGGCAAGGGCCTTAGCCGGTCTTGAACGCGGGAGGCGTTTCAAGGGCGGTGTCGGGCCGCTTTTATGTGCAGGCCGACCGAGTTTTATAAGAAAGGGAAAAGACGAATGGTTTTGCATATCGGCGGTGATACGATGATCGCGGCTCAGGACATCGTTGCGATCATCGATGTCGAGACCGCCAACGCTTCCAAGGAGATGCGCAGGCGGTTCGACCGTGTGCGGGGAGAATTCGATAAGAAGAACGCGGAAAGCTGCAAGTCCTATGTGATAACGTCGGGCTGCGACAGGCGCGGCATCAACCTTCGCAACGGTATTCCGGGCAACGGATGCGCGATCCGCTGTTCGACCATCTCGTCGAGTACGCTTTTTAAGCGCTGCAGTTTTGTGGAAAGAATGAACGGCTGATTGCGCTTGCCGTAAACAGCTTGAGTTTGGAGTATAGAAGGGATAACTATGTCCGAAACCGACCGTATCCTCAACAAAAGGGAAACATACGACGCGTCCCAGATCCAGGTACTCGAAGGCCTGGAAGCGGTGCGCAGGCGCCCGAGCATGTACATCGGCTCCACGGACGTCCGGGGGCTGCACCATCTCGTCACCGAGGTGGTGGACAACAGCATAGACGAGGCGCTCGCGGGTTATTGCGACAGGATCGATGTGACCATCAACAAAAACGGGTCGATCACCGTATCCGACAACGGGAGGGGCATACCCGTCGACATACACAAGCAGTCGGGAAAGCCGGCCGTGGAGGTGGCGCTCACCGTCCTGCACGCGGGCGGGAAATTCGGCGGAGAGAGCTACAAGGTGTCGGGCGGGCTGCACGGCGTGGGCCTGTCGGTGGTCAACGCGCTCTCGTCCTGGCTCGAGGTCGAGGTGCGCCGCGAGGGGAAACGTTACTGCCAGCGCTACGAGGACGGGGAGCCCGTGACGCCGCTTTCCGTGAAAGGCGCCTGCGAAGGGTCGGGCACGACGATCACCTTCATGCCCAGCGCACAGCTCTTCGAAGTGACGGTCTTCCAGTACGACATGCTCAAGCTCCGCCTGCGCGAGCTCGCTTTTTTGAACAAGGAAATCACGATCACGGTCAAGGACCTGCGCCCCGACGTGCCCCTGCAAAGCCTCTTCTTCTTCGAAGGCGGCATCGTCTCGTTCGTCAAGTTCATGAACAAGAACAAGAACGTGCTCTTCGACGAACCGATATACATATGTTCCAGGAAAAACACGTCATTTGTCGAAATCGCGCTGCAGTACAACGACACCTATGTCGAAAACATACGCACTTACGCGAACAACATCGCTACGGCCGAGGGCGGTACGCATCTGTCGGGCTTCAAGAGCGCGCTCACCCGCGTCGTTAACGACTACGCCCGAAAGTACAACATCCTCAAGGGCACGGACAACAACCTCGCGGGCGAGGACATCCGCGAAGGCCTTAGCGCGATCGTAAACGTCCGGCTGTTGGAGCCGCAGTTCGAGGGCCAGACCAAGACGAAACTGGGCAACAGCGAGATACGCGCGCTGGTCGATTCGGCGATAGGCGAGGGGCTCTCGGCCTTCCTGGAGGAAAATCCGGCGGTCAGCCACATCGTGCTGGAGAAGTGCCTTACGGCTTCGCGCGCGCGCGAGGCGGCCCGCAAGGCGCGCGAACTCACGCGCCGCAAGACGGTGCTCGAATCGTCGGCGTTGCCGGGGAAGCTGGCCGACTGTTCGGAGAAGGACCCCCTGTTATGCGAGATCTTCATCGTCGAGGGCGATAGCGCCGGGGGGAGCGCCAAGCAGGGCCGCGACCGGCGGTTCCAGGCAATCCTGCCGCTTCGGGGGAAGATCCTCAACGTCGAGAAGACGCGGCTGGACAGGGTGCTCGCCAACAACGAGATACAGGCGATGATCACTGCGTTCGGGGCCGGCATCGACGAGGATTTCGCGCTCGAGAAGCTCCGCTACGACCGGATCATCTGCATGACCGACGCGGACGTGGACGGGAGCCATATCCGCATCCTGCTGCTGACTTTCCTATACCGGTATATGAAGCCCCTCATCGAGACGGGGCACGTGTACATCGCGCAGCCGCCGCTGTATAAGATCGTGAAGAACAAGGCGGAGCGCTATGCCTACAGCGACGCGGAGCTCGACGCCGTACTGGGAGAACTCGGCAGGGACGGCGCTGCGATCCAGCGCTTCAAGGGCCTGGGGGAGATGAACCCCGATCAGCTCTGGGAGACAACGATGAACCCCGAGAAACGCACGCTGTTGCGGGTGTCCCTCGACTACGCGCTGGAGGCCGAGGAGATATTCACGATCCTGATGGGCGACAAGGTCGAGCCGCGGCGCGAATACATCGTGGAAAACGCCAAGATGGTCACGTCGCTCGACGTTTGATGCGCCGCCGATCAGCGGCCAAAACGGCCCCGCGGGTTTTGTATGGATTTAAAATAACGGCCCCCCGCAGAAGGCGGGTCTACGCCTTGGCCACAGGAGTGATAATGTGGAAGCGATAAGCAAGAACATCATACCCATCGACATCGAGCAGGAGATGAAGAAAAGCTTCATTTCCTACGCGATGGCGGTCATCATAAACAGGGCACTCCCCGACGTGCGCGACGGCCTGAAGCCGGTGCACCGGCGCATCCTGTATTCGATGAGCGAACTCGGGCTCACCCCCGACAAACCGTTCCGCAAATGCGCGCGCATCGTGGGCGACGTGNNTGGGCAAATACCACCCGCACGGCGACTCGTCGGTGTACGACGCGTTGGTGCGGCTGGCGCAGGACTTCTCCACGCGGTACATGCTCGTCAACGGTCACGGCAACTTCGGCTCGGTCGACGGCGACTCCGCTGCGGCCATGCGCTACACGGAGGCCAAGTTCGCGCCTATCGCGATGGAGCTGCTTCGCGACATCGAAAAAGAGACGGTGGACTTCGTCCCCAACTTCGACGAAACGCTCAAACAGCCCGCCGTGCTGCCCTCCCGCTTCCCGAACCTGCTGGTAAACGGCAGCGGCGGCATCGCGGTCGGGATGGCGACCAACATCCCGCCCCACAACCTCGGCGAGGTGATCGACGCCGTCGTCGCGCAGATCGACGACCCGGACATCACGCTCGACGGCCTGATGCGCCATGTCCCCGGCCCGGACTTCCCGACGCACGGCCTCATCATGGGGCAGTCGGGCATCCGCGAAGCCTACAGGACCGGTCGCGGAAAGATCATCACGCGGGCGCGCGCCGAGATCGAGACCTACGGCGCGAACCGGTCGCGCATCGTCGTGACCGAACTGCCCTACCAGGTGAACAAGGCGCGCCTCGTCGAAAAGATCGCCGAGCTGGTCAGCGCCAAGAAACTCGAGGGCATCAGCGACCTCAGGGACGAGTCGGACCGCAACGGCATGCGCGTTGTCATTGAACTGAAAAAGGACGTGAACGCGAACGTCACGTTGAACTACCTGTACAAACACACGCAGATGCAGGAGACCTTCGGGGCGATCATGATCGCGCTGGTGGACGGCGAGCCGAAGGTGCTTACCTTAAAGGAACTCATCGGGCATTACATCAGCCACCAGTTCGATGTGATCATCAGGCGGACCACGTTCGACCTCGAGCGGGCGCGGGCGCGCGCGCATATCCTGGAAGGCCTGGTCATCGCGCTGAACAACATCGACGAGGTCATCGCCCTCATCAAGCGGAGCCCGTCTGCGCCCGAGGCGCGCACAGGCCTGATGGAGCGCTTCGGCCTTTCCGAGAAGCAGGCACAGGCGATACTCGAGATGCGCCTGCAGCGGCTGACCGGCCTGGAGCGGGAGAAGATCAACGAGGAGTACGCAAGGCTCAAGGAAACGATCGCCTACCTCTGCTCCGTGCTGGAAAACGAGGACATGGTGCGTTCGATCATCAAGGACGAACTGCTGGAGATCAAAAAGAAGTACGCCGACAAGCGGCGCACGGCGATCGAGCCGGCGGCGGGCGACATCGATATCGAGGACATGATAACGCCCGAGGACATGGTCGTCACGCTCACGCATCTGGGCTATATCAAGCGCCTGGGCGTGGACACCTACCGCAGCCAGCGAAGGGGAGGGCGCGGCGTCGCGGCGCTCCAGACGCGCGAGGAGGACTTCGTCGAAACGCTGTTCGTGACCTCCACGCACAGCCAGCTCCTGTTCTTCACCAACCGCGGGCGCGTGCACCAGCTCAGGTGTTTCGAGCTCCCGCTGGCCGGACGCCACGCGCGGGGCACGGCGATCGTGAACATGCTTCAGCTCGCGGGCGGGGAGAAGGTGACGGCCGTCTTCCCGGTCTCGCCCGAAAACAACGGCAGCCGGTTCATCGTGATGGCGACGCGGCGCGGCCTCGTGAAGAAAACGCGCGTTTCTGAGCTTTCCAACATCCGGAAGACCGGCCTCATCGCGATCAGCCTCAGGGAGGACGACGAACTCATCCGCGTATTGGCGACCGGCGGGAACGACGAACTCCTGCTGGGGACGCGCCGCGGGAAGTCGTTGCGCATGCACGAGAAGGACATCCGGCCGATGGGCAGGAACGCCCAGGGCGTCAGGGGCATACGCCTCGCCAAGGGCGACGAACTGGTGGACATGGCGCGCGTCGAACCCGGCTCACAGATACTGGCCATCACCCGAAAGGGCATGGGCAAGAGGACAGGCGAAGAGGAATACCGCCTGCAGAACCGCGGCGGCATGGGCATCAAGATCATGCACATGACCGAGCGCACCGGCGAACTGGTGGGCGTGATGGCGGTGGACGGGACGGAGGAACTCATGCTCATCAGCATGGACGGCACGCTCATACGCATGAAGGTCGACGACATATCCAGGATCAGCCGCGATACGCAGGGCGTGCGCCTCATGCGCGTGGGCGAGGACACGGAAGTGGTGTCCGTCGCCGTGTTGCAGGGGGAGGACGAAGGGGAGGAAGCCGGAGAAGAAAACGCGGAAGCGTAGAGCGAATGAGAAAGCGCGCAGGAGCCTGATTAACGTCCGCGCGTATCGATTGTATGACTAAGAATATAAAGTAAAACGCCTCCCTGCGCGGGAGGCGTTCGCACGCAAAAAAACTAGAGCACTTTGATGAACTTGACGGGGATATACCCGTTGACCCCGCTGACGGTGACCTTGTAGAAATTGCCGTATACGCCCAGGATGCTCACGCACCCGCCCGTATGCAGCGTGAGCTTTTTCGCGCTGGTCATGGTCCTGGATTTGTAGACGTAACATTTGGACCTCGCCTCGCCTGCGCCGGAAAAGTATTCGGGCGTGAGTATCTTCAGGCGTTTCGAAACGACGCTCCCGGTCTTCCCTTTGTACAGGACCCTGTAGAAGTTGCCCTTTACGCTGAGCACGCAAATGCGCGCGCCTTTTTTTAACGTGCCCCGTTTGGGCGAAGACGTGGTGCCGGACGAATAGACGTAGCATTTTTCGTTGGCTTTCGCCAGGGCGTTGATCGAAGTGTTCGTGCTTTTGGGAGCTTTGCCGCCCAGCGTGCCGGAAACGATGTTCACCTTGGACCTTGGCACGTAGCCGATGTTGCCGTATGCCCAGACCTTATAATAGGCGGACGAAACGGAGGTGATCGTCACCCGCGCGCCTGTTTTAAGGGCGCGCACCTTGGCGCTCGAAGCGGAAGCGCTTTTGTACACGTACGTGCTCCCCGACGTTTTCCCTACGGCCAGGACGTACCGGGACGTCGGCGCAGGGCCCACCGAGCCGGACACGACGGTGACCATATTCGCCGGGACGCAGCCGGTCACGCCCCCGGCCGTCACGATGTAATAACTGCCCGAAACGCCCATGATGTCCATACGGGTTCCCGCGCCGAGCGTCCGCAGCTTCCTGCTGGAAGTCGAGGTGGAGGTATAGACGTACGTCGTTTTTTTCGCCTTCCCCACGCCCAGACGGGGTTTCTCCGCCGTGCCGGACACGATGCCAGTGCTGCTCTTGTGTACGTAGCCGTAGGAACCGCCCGAGTACACCTTGTAGTAGTTTCCGAGCGCGCCGTAGACGTTTACGGTCGTTCCCGCGTTAATGCGCCCCAGAACGGTTTTCTGGGACAGCGTGGAGGTGTAGACGCTGGAGCTGGTTTTCAGCTTTCCCTTGGCGACGGCCCCGTTTTTCAGGTACCGCATCAGCGTGTACGACGAGTTTCTCGGATAGACCTGGGCGGTCGATCTTTCCCTGTAATAATCGTAGTACAGGTCGCGGGCCGCGTCGTACGCCTCGTCGACGGTGACGGTCTTGTTGGTGTTGGCGTCGGCCGCATGCTGCCCCAGCCGCCCCAGCCCGTCGGTAAAGGCCCTCGTAAACAGTCCCATCGAGTCCGCCCCGTCCCCTTCGCTGTAGGAGAAATCGTAGCCGGCGCAGGCGGTGAACACGATGTACTCGGGCTTGGACAGAAGGTCGCGCGCCGTCCGGTTCGCTTCGGCGAAAGGCTGGATCAGCGCATCGGCGAATTCCTGAAGCTCGGCCTGCGTCGGAGGCTTTATCGTGGGGGAAGGGTTGGCTTGCGCGGCGGTCGACGGCGCCGCGCCCGCGGTAGGGGAAGCTTCTTTGGCCGACGGGACCAGCGCCGCGTTCCTCGAGGAGGACTTGCCGATCACGGCGCCCGAAAAACAGCTGTCGAGTATGACGATCTTCGTCCCCGGTATCTTGTGCAGCGCGGCTTCCAGCGCATCGACCGACACCGTATCGTCCGCGCTCCCGTCGCTCACTACGATGGCGGGGCGCCCGTATTCGTCGAAGTCGACGCCGTGGCCGCTGAAGAAGAAAACGGAGACGTCGTTTATGTCGGCGCCGTAAAAGGCGCTGCTCGTGCCGGAGGGGTTGAGGCAGCTTAGCAGCGTGGACCGCCGGACATTGGTCTTAAGAACCATTTTCCCTTTTACCCGGGACCCGTTGTCGTAATAGGCGTTGTTGAAGACGTAGCAGCATTCGTTCGCGTCGTTGAGCGTGTCCGGCGCGAGGTCGTACATATCCCCTGCGTAGTCTCCGCAGCCTACGAAAAGCCCCCGTACGATGACCGGATTTGCGGCGAAGGCCGCCTTTGCGGGCAACAATGCCCCGATAGCGAGCGCGAGCATCAACGTCGAGAGGAACAGCGCGAACCTTTTCGTGCGCAGCCTGACCATTGTGTGAAGACCTCCTCCTGTACCGGGGAAATCCGGGTCATCCGAATCATACTGTTTATACTATACTGGACTTTCCAAAAATTACAATCTATTTTCCGGGAATCTACAGGTCTATCCCGAGCGCCTGTTTGACGAGGATGCCGATGAGGAACGACAGCGCCGCGACGCCCAGGCTGATGCCCGCCATCTCGAGGAACCGTTTCTTGAAGGACAGGTCCTTGGCTACGGCGATGTAATAATTGAACGACGCGATGATAATAATGACCACTCCGAGCATGACGCACAGCGCCTCGAGGTAGGACGTTCTCGGAAGCAACAGATAGGGAAGGATCAGCAGCGTGACGGTGATAAGATAGGCGATGCCGGTGTAAAGAGCGGGTTTTACCGCCTCTTTTCCCTCGGAGCGCGCGGAGAGGAACTCGGACGACGTCATCGACAGCGTCGCCGCGACGCCGGTTATCAGCCCCGCGAGCGAGATCAGGCCGTTGTCCTGCATCGCGAAAGCGAAGCCGGCCAGGCTCCCCGAGATCTCGACCAGCGCGTCGTTGAGCCCGAGCACCATGGAACCCACGTACCGCAGGCGCTCTTCCTCGAGCATGCTGATGAGTTCGTGTTCGTGGCGCTCTTCGTCCTCGAACACCCCGGCGGCCCCCGGCACTTCCCGCAGGAGTTCTTCGCGGAGCGCGTCCGGGATGTTGTCCATGTCGGTGAAGCGCGCTTCCATCCGCTTGATGGCGAAAGTGAAGCCGAAGACCCTCGCCAAAAAAGCGTACCAGGCGACCATGCGCCGTACGGGCCGGACTTCTTTTTTCGTGTAGTCCGCCCATACGCCGTAGTGCCGCTGCTCTTCGTCGGCGATCTGAAGCAGGGTTTCGCGGTTGTGCGCGTCCTTGATGCGGTTCGCGATGCGCCGGTAGATTTCGCGCTCCGTCAGTTCGGTCTGCTGGAACCTGAACAACATTCTCTGAAGGGCCTGAGAGGCCAAAACGCACTCCCCCTTAATCGATGAGCTGCGCGCTATCTGTGGACAACCTGTGGATAACCCGTCTTTTTTTGACGATTTATACAGAAACTGTGGATAAAAACCGCTATCCCGCATGCCGGGGACCTTAACCCGCGTTTGCACGCTGCCGGCGCCGATTGTGCTGGCAGGCCTTTGTCATAACTATATACCCGTATTCCGGGATTCGAAACGTCACACGTTGAAACGGAACAGCACCACGTCGCCGTCCGCAACGACGTAGTCCCTGCCTTCGAGGCGCAACAGACCCCGCTCTTTCGCGGCCGCCATCGACCCGCATTCCATCAGCGTGTCGAAATGCACGACTTCGGCCCGGATGAACCCGCGCTCGAAGTCCGTGTGGATCTTTCCCGCGGCCTGCTGCGCCCGCGTGCCGCGCCGGATGGTCCACGCGCGCACTTCCTTGGGCCCGGCCGTCAGAAAGCTAATAAGGTCCAAAAGTGCGTATCCCTCCCGCGCGAGCCGGTCCAGCCCCGATTCTTCCAGCCCGACGGCGTTTAAAAACTCGCCGCGATCCTTAAGCGGCAGCATGGCGATCTCTTCTTCCACGCGCGCGCAGATAGAGAGGACGCGGCTGCCTTCCCGCCCCGCGGCGGCTTCGACTTCTTTCACCAGGGGAAGCGTGCGGGCGTCTTTGACGATGTCTTCCTCGCCGATGTTTGCCGCGTACAGCGTGGGCTTGGCGGTGAGCAAGAAAAGTGATCCGACGAGGGCGGTTTCGGCTTCTGTACCGGGAAAAGTGCGCGCCGGCAGGCCTTTTTCGAGGTGCGCGCGCAGGCGCTCCAGCGTTTCGAGCTCGAAAAGCAGCTTCTTGTCGCCGCTTTTCGCCTGTTTCGCGGTGCGCTCGAACCGTTTTTCCAGCGTATCGAGGTCAGATAAGACCAATTCGATATTGACGGTCTCTATGTCGCGCGCGGGGGCGACGCCGCCTTCCACGTGCGCGACGTCGTCGCTTGAAAAGCAGCGGACCACGTGCACCAGCGCGTCCACTTCGCGAATGTGCGAAAGGAAGCGGTTGCCCAGGCCCTCGCCCCTGCTCGCGCCGCGCACCAGCCCCGCGATGTCCACGAACTCGACTACGGCCGGCGTGACCTTCTCGGGCGCGCAGAGCTTCGCGAGCGCTTCGAGCCGCGCGTCGGGTACGGGCACGACCCCCACGTTGGGCTCTATCGTGCAGAAGGGATAGTTCGCGGCCGGCGCGCCCACGGCGGTGAGGGCGTTGAAAAGCGTGCTCTTGCCTACGTTGGGCAGTCCGATGACCCCGAGCTTCATCATTTATCGCGTCCCTTTCGGAAAATGTTTTCCCTTGACCCGGCTACTATTGTACATCATGATCGCTCCGGGTTCAAACGTTCGGGCAGCAAAAGGAATCGGCCGAAAAACATCCTCGGTGTTTTTCTTTCAGGACGGTTTTTTACGGGACGCATTTAGGATATAATGTATGGATGTATAGAGTTGCCGGCTTTTGGTCGGCGGTCGTTTGATAAGAGGGGGCGTGCCGGCGATGGACGTATTCCAGGCTCTCGTGTTGGGGCTGGTGCAGGGGCTGACGGAGTTTTTGCCCGTGAGCAGTTCGGGGCATCTGGTGCTGTTACAGACCGTGATGGGGGTCGATCCGGGGTCTGCTTTGTTTCTGTTTTTCGATACGATGCTGCATCTGGGGACGCTGGTGGCCGTCGTCATCGTGCTCAGGAAGGATGTCATGGGCATACTGAGGCATCCGACGGGAAAGACGATGCGCCTGCTGCTGGTCGCGACGCTCCCCGCCGTGGCCCTCGCGCTCTTGTTCGGGGACTTCTTCGAGAAGGCGTTCGGGGGCGGGTTTTTGGGCGTTTCGTTTCTCGTCACCGGCCTGCTGCTCGTGTTCGCGGAAAGGCTGGGCAACCCGTCGCGCAAGTTTTCCTCCGCCCGCTATACCGACGCGCTGGCGATGGGCGTTGCGCAGGGGGTCGCGCTGCTGCCAGGCGTGTCGCGTTCGGGCGCCACGATGTCGGGCGGGCTTTTGACAGGGCTGGACAGGGAAGTGGTGGCGCGCTTTTCGTTCCTTATGTCGATCGTGGCCATACTCGGTTCGGTGGTGTTCCAGGCCAAGGACGTCGTCCAGGCGGGGGCCCTGGCCGTGCCCTGGGTCCCGGTGATTGCCGGCACCGCGATGGCCGCCGCCAGCGGCCTCGTCGCGGTGCGGTTCATGCTCAATTTCATACGTCGGCACAAACTCTATGGCTTTGCGATCTACGTCCTCGCGATCGGCGCGCTCGTGCTGCTCGACCAGTACGTCTTCCACCTGGTCTTCTAGTAAGCCGGGCGACGCGGGCGTTTGGCGTGATATGGAAAATATGATACAATGGACAGGCTCCGGAATGCGGGGGCATAACGGGTCAAAGGGGAAGCAGAGGATGGATTTTTCGGCTCAGATCGTCGCGCGCCTGAAAACCGCGCTCAACATGAGCGAAGCGGAGATAGAGGAGCTAATAGAAACGCCGCCCGAGCGCGAGATGGGCGACCTCGCGCTCGTGTGTTTCCGTCTGGCCAAACGCCTGAGAAAAGCGCCGCAGGCCATCGCGGCCGGGCTGAAAGAAACGGTCGACTGGCCGGATTTCGTCACGCGCACCGAAGTGGAGGGCGCGTACCTCAACGTCTTTTTCGACAGGGCGAAGCGTGCGAAGAACGTGCTGGAAACGGCGTTGCGGGCGGGGGAGGACTACGGCGCGTCGGACGAGGGGAAGGGCAAAACCGTCTGCATCGACTTTTCGTCCATCAACATCGCAAAGCCCTTCCACATCGGGCACCTGAGCTCGACCGCCATCGGCAACGCGCTCTATCGCATCTACGGGTTCCTCGGCTACGCCTGCGTGGGAATCAACCACCTCGGGGACTGGGGCACGCAGTTCGGCAAGCTGATTGTCGCCTATAAACTGTGGGGGGACAGGGACGAGATCGAGGCGCGTTCGGTCGCGTCGATGCTCGGGCTCTACGTCCGCTTCCACGACGAAGCGGAAAAGGACCCCGCGCTCGAGGACCAGGCGCGGGAATGGTTCAAACGCATCGAGGACGGCGACCCCGAGGCGCTGGAGATATTCGACTGGTTCAAGGAACTCACGCTCAGGGAAGCGGACAGGGTGTACAGGCTTTTGAACGTGCGTTTCGACTCGTATGCGGGCGAGAGCTTCTACAACGACAAGATGGACCGCGTGATAGACGAGCTTCGGGCCAAGAACCTGCTGGTCGAAAGCGACGGCGCGTGGGTGGTGGACCTTGAAGAATACGGCATGCCGCCCTGCCTGATTTTGAAATCGGACGGCGCGACGCTGTACGCCACGCGGGACATCGCGGCGGCGCTGTACCGCAAGGACACCTACGATTTTCATAAGGCGCTCTACGTGGTCGCCTATCAGCAGAACCTCCATTTTTCGCAATGGTTCAAGGTGGTCGAGCTGATGGGCTATGCATGGAGCAAGGACCTCGTGCACGTGGCGTTCGGCATGGTCAGCATGGAGGACGGCACGCTTTCCACCCGGCGGGGCAAGGTCGTCTTTCTGGAGGACGTGTTGGGTCGCGCCATCGATAAGGCGCTGGAGGTCATCAACGAGAAAAGCCCGGAGCTTGAGAATAAAGAGGACGTGGCCCGCCAGGTGGGCGTGGGTGCGGTGGTCTGGGGCACGGTGAGCAACGCCCGCATCAAGGACATCGTGTTTTCCTACGACCGCGCGCTGAGCTTCGAGGGCGAGACCGCGCCGTACGTGCAGTACACCTGCGCCCGCACCACCAGCGTGCTGGAAAAGGCGCCTGCGCTTGACGGGGACATCGATTATGCACAGCTCTGCGACGAGGAAGCCGGCGAGGTCGTGCGCATGCTGGAGGCGTTCCCGGCCAAAATAATCGAGGCGGCCGAGCGCTGCGAGCCGTACATCGTGGCGCGGCACATCGTGGACCTGGCGCAGGCGTTCAACCGCTTTTATTACGAGCACCGCATCATCGGGGAGGACGGGCCCCGCATGCGAGCGCGCCTTATGCTGGTGCGGGCCGTGCGCGATTGCCTGAGGCGCGGGCTGTGGCTGCTGGGGATTGAAGCGCCCGAGCATATGTAACCACGAAGGAGGCCCAACAATGCACGACATGAAACGTATCGCGAAGGAACCCGAGGCGTTCGCCGAGGCCATGCGCAACCGCGGCGAAGCCGTCGACGTAGGCGCGCTTCTTGCCAGTGATGCGGGCCGCAAGGCGATTCTGCGGCAGGCCGAGGAGCTCAAGGCCAGGCGCAATACGGGTTCGCAGCAGGTCCCCCGGCTGATGAAGGAGGGCAGGCGCGAAGAGGCCGAGGCGGTCAAGCAGGAGATGAAGAAGGTCTCCGAGAGCATACGGGAACTGGACGTAAAACTGCGCGCGCACGACGAAGCGATGCGCGAGACGCTCCTTTCCATCCCCAACGTCCCGCACGAAAGCGTCCCCGTCGGGCCGGACGAATCGGCCAACGCCGAGGTGCGCAAATCGGGCGCGCCGCGCTCGTTCGGCTTCGAGCCGCAGCCGCACTGGGACATCGGCGAACGGCTGGGGATACTCGATTTCGCCGCGGCCGCGAAGGTGACGGGCGCGCGGTTCGCGTTCTACAAAGGGGTCGGCGCGCGTCTGGAGCGGGCGCTCGTCAATTTCATGCTGGACACGCACGCGAAAGCGGGGTACGTCGAGGTGTTCCCGCCGTTCATCGTCCACCGCGACGCGATGGTGGGGACGGGCCAGCTGCCCAAGTTCGAGACGGACGCGTTCCGCCTAGAGGGGAGCGACTATTTCCTCGTGCCCACGGCCGAAGTCCCGGTCACAAACCTGTACCGCGATACGATCATCGAAAGGGAACTCCCTATCAAGCACACGGCCTACAGCGCGTGTTTCCGCGCCGAGGCCGGCTCGGCGGGCAGGGACACGCGCGGACTTATTCGCCAGCACCAGTTCAACAAGGTCGAACTCGTGAAGATCGCGCACCCCGACACGTCCTACGACGAGCTTGAATCCCTGACGAACGACGCCGAGCGCATCCTCCAACTTCTCGGGCTCCCGTACCGCGTCGTCGCGCTGAGCACGGGCGACCTCGGATTCGCCGCGGCAAAGACCTACGACCTCGAGGTATGGATGCCCAGCTACGGACGCTACCTGGAGATCTCCTCGTGTTCGAACTGCGAGGACTTCCAGGCGCGCCGCGCCGGTATAAGGTTCAAGACGTCGCCGAAGGAGAAGGCGCGCTATGCGCACACGCTCAACGGCTCCGGCCTGGCGGTCGGGCGCACGGTCGCGGCGATACTCGAGAACTTCCAGGAAGCGGACGGCAGCGTCGCCGTCCCCGAAGCGCTCGTGCCGTATATGGGTGCCGAACGCATCGGCCGGACGGCCGGCGAGCCTCGTTGACAAGCGCCCCCGACCCTGATATAATTTTGGAGCGTTCGCGGGCTGCGCCGGAGAGATGTCCGAGTGGTTTATGGAGCTGGTCTTGAAAACCAGTGATGCCGATGAGGCACCGGGGGTTCGAATCCCTCTCTCTCCGCCAGGAAAGAACACCGGCGCACGGGCCGCCGGTTTTGCCCGCAAACCTCCCTCAGGAGACGGGGGTTGCAGCCCCCGTTAAACCGACGGGGGACTGCCGCCAAACTATGGGTTTGACGGCACCGCGCCGGCGCGTTGCCGCCGGTCGCTATCGTGGAGAAGTACCCAAGAGGCTGAAGGGGCGCCCCTGCTAAGGGTGTAGGTCGTGAATAGCGGCGCGAGGGTTCAAATCCCTCCTTCTCCGCCACGTCTATCCTCGCGAATTGCCGTACTGGATAGAGAAAATAATAGCCTTATAAGGCTATTATTTTTACTTTCAGGGGATACCTATCAGGCACATTTATGAGCGTACGGACTATTTAGTATGACAGCCCTCGTTTTTTTGTAGAACCTTTTTTCCGCGTGAATATAATGTACTACCAAATTCGATAGGAGATGATATTGTGCTGTCCGACAGGGAATTTATCACCATGTCGATAGATCTCAATCTATTTTTCTTAAGGATCATGAAGGAGCACTCCCTCTTTCTGCAGCTCGGGTTTACGCCGAAAGACAGCGCCTCCGGCGAGGAGGCCGCCGCGTTTAAGACGGGTTTCGAAAACCTGCTGATTCAGGCGACGAACCTGGCAAACGGCAACGTCAGCCGCGCCGCTGTCGATTCACAACAGATTACCACCCCGTATACATTGGAAGCGGAGCGCCTAACATACTTTTATACCGGTGTGCCCATCAACACGTCGCTGACGCAGCAGGAAGCCATGCTCAATCCATACGACCGACCGATCAGCGCCGAGATGGTGCAGGCGGTGGAAATGCTGGACCGCAGGGCGTACCAGCTCACCGCGGCGCTTGCGAAGTTTAAAGAGGAGCTGCTGACCAACGTGCGCTCCTGCAAGATGTTTACGATGAATTACCCGTTGCTGATCGAGCACATCCTACGCGAAGCGCACTTCTTCATGGACATGCTCGTGGCGCTTGTGCACCGCAACGACATCACGACGCAGGAGGGGCTCATCGACCAGGAGGTATTCTGGAACCGTATCATGGCCGAGCACTCCAAATTCATCGCCGGGCTCCTGGACCCGTCGGAGGAGGCGCTCATCGACGCAGCGCGGAACTTCGGCAAACAGTTCGACGCGCTGACGACACAGGCGACGCAGGCCACGAGGCAAACCATGGACATCGCAAATGTCACTGCCCAAAGTCTGGAGGAAACCAAGAAGCTGCGGGATTTCAAGGCAGCTGGAGCCAGCGGCATCCTGGAATGCAAGATCGAATCCATCATTATCCCGCTGCTGGCCGACCACGTGCTGCGCGAGGCCAACCATTACCTGTGCGTCCTCGGGGTATGCGGAAACCGTTAATAGCCGGCCGCAAACTAGAATACGCCCGGGCCCGCTTATCTCCACCAGCGTATCCCAAAAAGCGGCGCCGATCAGGGGCCGTACAGGGAAAAGATTCGTATACCAATCACAAAATATAGGCACCGCTGAGGTGCCTGTATTTTTGCATAAATATCGTTCGGGTAGGGTGAATTATACTCCAGAAACTATTAAATTATTCTCGATATGCCATAAAAAATTCTCCATATTCATAAAAATGTGTTTACAGTCACAACAAAATGTGTTATTTAATAAGTAACAGATCCCACCACGCCTCTATATCATTTTTATGGTGTATGCGCAAACCGGTGGGCCTTCTCTTAGGGGTGAAAACATGTCAATTACTTTTCCTAAGGAAGCCTTAACATGTACTCAAATACTCCAACACTTAAAAGATCGAAACTTAATTATTGAAAATGAAAAAGCAGCTGCGACTACCCTTTGTTATACAAGCTATTATCGCTTACGAGGGTATTACGCACATTGGTACGATAAAAGTACAAAACAATTTAAAGAGGGTATTACCCTGCAGGCTTTTTTTAGAAGTAGTTGGAGTGTATACTAGTAAGAGTATGATGATGCAGGACACATCTCCGGGCGACCGCAGCAGGACAGGCCGTTTCCAAGAGATGGCCCCCGCGTACCGCCGCCGGGCTGATGTGGCAGCCGGACAATACATGAATGGGGGGCAAAATTGTGAAAAAACGTATTCTCCTGATAAGCCTTATCATAATAGCGTTTTTTTGCTTTTTGCCCACGGCAGAGGCCGCGCCGGCCGTGTATATGACCGACCTGCAAAAGCTGTTCGACGACAGTAAGACGGTGGTGCTGGTCACCGATCCGGAAGACGGAGCCATACTGTATGCCAACAAGGCTGCGGCGGATTTTTACGGGTATACGGTCCGGCAGCTCCAGTCCATGAACATTGGGCAGATTGACGAGCAGCGGAATGCCGATGAACCGGGACGGCCGGACACAGAAGGAAAAACGACGCACCGGCTGGCAAACGGCGATGTCCGGACCGTCGAGATATCTTCAAACCCGTTCAAATTCAACAAAAAGACGGCGCTTTTGTCGGTGGTTCACGACATAACCGAAAATATCGCGCTGGAGGCGCACCATGAAAGCGTGGAGGCCGGCGTCGTCGCCGGAGGCACCGCCGCGATCATTATCCTGCTGGCCCTGCTGGGACTGCTTTTCAGGAGCAACCGCTCGCTTTCCGCCGCAAAAAAGGAATACGAGAACGCCAGCGCGTTGTTGAAGACCTTCCTGGATGCGGACGAGAACATGGTCTATCTCAAGGACGAGAACCTGAGATACGTGTTCGTTAACAAGGCGTTCGCCGCCTCCTGCGGACGCGCGCCCGAGGAGATCGTCGGCAAGGAAGACGCGGAGATATTGGAGCCGGAGCGCGCACAGCTCAGGACAGCGATGGACCGCGCCGCGCTGGAGCGGAGGGCTGTGGTGGAGGACAGGGCGGCCTTGCAGGGCAGGGTCTACAGAACCACCAAGTTTCCGGTACGCATGAACAACGGGAAATACGGCGTCGGCTCCTACGTCGCCGACATCACCGAAGATCACAACCGCATGATGGCGCAGGAGCGGATGCTGAAGCGGAACAAAATACTGCTGGATGTTATCACCCGCAGCTTCAAAAGCACGCAGGAACAGCTCGATTATGCGCTTCACCAGCTTTTGGAGCTTTCGGGCAGCCGGTACGGCTACATATACCTGTATGACGAGGACAGGGAGGAGTTCACGCTTAACTCCTGGACCAGAGGCGTGATAAAAGATTGCAGTGTCCAAAACGTGCCCTCCGTTTATCCGCTTGCCGATACGGGCATCTGGGGCGAGGTCGTCCGGCAGCGCAAGCCCATTATCGTCAACGATTTCGCCGCGCCCAATCCGCTGAAAAAAGGATACCCCCAGGGCCACGTCGCGCTCACGCGATATATGTCCATTCCCGTGTTCATGGACGGCAAAATAGTCGCGGTGGCCGGGTTCGGGAACAAGCCGACAGATTACGACGATGCCGACATCTACGAGATGACCCTTTTGATGAGCGGGGTTTGGAACGCCGTCCAGCGCAGGGAGGCACAGGAGAACCTCGCCTATGAGCGCACGAAATACCTGCAGACACTCATGTCCATCGGGGACGGGGTTATGGTCATCGATCCGGACAGGAACATCGAGATGCTCAACGGCGTCGCGTGCAGGCTGACCGGCTGGACGCTGGAGGAGGCAAAGGGCACGCCGTATAAGGAGGTCTTTTCGCTGACCCACGAGCAAAGGGGGTTTACGGTGGACGACCCGATCGAAAGGGTGTTTGAAACCAATCAGGTACAGGAACTGGGGAACCACGCCGTGCTTACGTCAAAGGACGGCAGGCAGTATTATCTGGAGGACAGCGCCGCCCCCATAACCGACGACGCCGGGGCGACCGTCGGCGTCGTTCTGGTGTTCCGGGACATCACCGACAAAAAGGAGCAGCGCAAAAAAATAGAGTACATGAGCTTCCACGACTCGCTGACCGGGCTGTACAACCGGCGCTTTTTCGAGGAGGAGCTGCTGCGGCTGGATACCCCCCGGAACCTCCCCATTTCCATCGTCATGGGCGACGTTAACAGCCTGAAGCTGACCAACGACATATTCGGGCACGCCTTCGGGGACATGCTGCTGGAAAAGGTGACCGAGGTCATGCAAAAGGTCTGCCGCGCGGATGACATCATCGCGCGCTGGGGCGGCGACGAATTCGTTATCCTGCTGCCCAGGACAGGCCCGGAGGACGCCAGGGGCATCGTCGAGCGGATACAGAGCGAGGTCGCGAAGCAGCAGATACGCGCCATCCGGGGGAGCCTCTCCATCGGATTTGATACCAAGCGCCAGCCGCAGGAGGATATCATGCAGGTGCTGGCCAGCGCGGAAGCCCGGATGTATTCGGCCAAAACGCTCGAACGGGACGAGGTGCGCAGCCGTGCGTTCGAGGCTATTCTGCAGGCGCTTTTCGAGAACGGTCCCGGCGAGGAGGAGCACGCCCGCAGGGTCGGCGCGCTTTGCCAGAAGTTCGGCCGGACGCTGGGGCTGCCCAAGGTGGACGTCCGCCGGCTCAAGGAAGCCGGCCGCCTGCACGACATAGGCAAGATCGTATTGGACCCCGGTATGCTCAATCGGAAAATGCTTACCAGCCTTGAATGGAGCGAGATGAGCCAGCACCCAATCGTGGGATACAGGATACTGCATTCCTTCGACGGCACGCTGGACCTTGCCGAGGTTGTGCTGGCCCACCACGAGCGGTGGGACGGATCCGGGTATCCCAAAGGGCTGCGCGGCGAGGAGATACCGCTGCTGGCGCGGGTCATTTCCATAGTCGAAAGCTACGACCGTATGGTCCATAACCCGGACGGCAGCATGGCCAAAAGCAAGGAAGAAGCGCTCGAGGAGATAATCCGGTGTGCCGGGACACAGTTCGACCCTGCGCTGGCCGATGCGTTCGTCCGTATGATCCGGGGCAACGGCCGGTGACAGGGGCAAACGCGTGAAGACATCTCGGCCGGGCTTTCCGCGATAGCGTCCGGCGCGACGTTCATGCGCGGCAAGCGGTGCGTTTACGCGATGAGGACATGGCGGCGGCTCCGCAATAGAAGCTGTACCTGCAACCCGGAACCCTGGTGTATTTTGCACCCAACTTCAGATCCAGCGACTGCCCGTGCTCGACGATGGGCAGGGATACGTAAGGATGACGAGGAAAGGGATGATATCCAGGCTCTGATGGCACGCTCAAGAGGGACAAGGTCCGTACGTTCATCGAGGAAACGTACAAGGGGACGTCCATACCCGTATTCTAAAGCGGGACAAACGATAAACGGTGAAGGGAGCGGCGTAAAAGCCGCTCCCTTTTTGTGCGTGCGGGAGGCGGCACGCGGGAGAACGGGCCTGCACCGCAAAGGTCGCGCGGCGCAAAGCCTGTCCCATTCCATATCGAGGTTGGCGGACGGTATTGTGCCGCCCGCTTGTCAGGGGAGAACTATTCGGCCGGTGACGGCAGCAGGGCGTTTGAATTCGCGGCGCTCAAGGTGAGGGTCAGCTTGCCCTGCAGCGTCATCCCGGAGTAGGCGATGGTATAGTCGCCGGTCATGGCATAGCGGCCGTCCACCTTGGAAATCTCGCCGATGTAGTCGAAGGTCGCGGACGAATTGAGCTGGCCGCTGAGCTTCAGGGTCGAGCCATTAAGCTCGGCGGGGATGGTCGCCGAATCGATGGCAGCCGTGCCCTTGCCGTTCTCCCCGAGGGCCAGCGTCAACGCGAAGGGATGCGACTCGCCGGTCCGCGAGCGCAAATTGTTCGCGTTTTCCCCGGTCCCGGCGACCAGGTCGAATTTGATGGTCCCGGTCCAGTTCCCGTTCAGCTCCTCCGGCGCGATGGCGGCTCCGCCCAGCTTGAGTACGCCGGTCAGGAAAAGCACGGCGACAATGATGATTATGCCGGCCACGACCAGTCCGGCGATAAGCCCCCAGCGCGGTTTGGGCTTCACTTTGCTCCGCCACGCCGGCCGGGACGCGGGCCGCTGTGCCGCCGGCTGGGGCGCGTTGGCCCGGGAAGCGTTGGTCTGCGGTTCATTCGCCCGGGGCGCGTTGGCCCGGGGAGCGGTCTGGGGCGGCGGGTCATTTGCGGGCGCATCGAGGTTGGCGCCGCACGCACCGCAGATCCGGGCGTTTTCACTCAACTCCTTGCCGCATTTCGGGCACAAACGATTAGACATTTTTCCGATTCCTCCCAACATTATTCCGTTCGGATGCTCCCCCTGCAAAAAAACAGTCTTTTGAACAGTATTTATTCATTCTGCGCGGCGATTATTGCTTACCTTGGGGAATTTACCGCCAAAAACAGAAAAAAGCCCGCATAAGCCGCGGGCTTTTTTGGGTTGGTCACTGATCGCTGCTGTCTTTCGAGCGCCGATAGATCTGCGTCCCCGCGTTGGCGTTTTTGGCCGCGCGCGCGTCGCTTTGCTCGCGCGTCTCCACCCCAAGTTCGGCGGACACCTCGGTGTTCATCTTGCGCTGCTGCTTCCTCTGCCGTTTGCCGTCGCCATTTGCCATGTTTTGACTCCCTTCTTTGTGTGTTGTATCTATTCTGCCCCCGGCGGTTTTGCCTTATGCCCGATGAAACGATAAAAATGTGTAAAATAACGTGCAACCGGGCGTGGGAAATAGAAAATCGGCGGGGAGGCACTGCGAAATCATGCAGATGCTCGAAGCAACCAACGTATGCAAGCGGTTCGGAAAGGGAGCGTCATTGACGGCATACGGCGGCGCTGGCTACCGGAAGTTTGATTATCTGGCGCCTACCATGATGATGGGGGTTATCCCCTGATTGTCAATGCCCATGAACCGCACCTTTATCCGCTGACCGGCGTCCGCGTTTTTCAGGAGGCCGTAATCGTCGTGTTGATGATGAACCCTTCCGGAATATCTCGCCGCTGGTCTGCGCACACAGGGTATCGATGAAGGCGTCCCCGGCCTGACCCGGTTCAGCCGGAAGATGCCGGTTTCAAGCGGCTTCCATTCCAAAAAGCGGGTAGCTCCCACGATAAGCGATTGGGGAGCCGAACGCATATAATAATCACAAAACCATTGGGAGGAATTCCGAATGAACGACATGGACATGTTGAACACCTACTCAACCGGGAGATATGCAACAATACCGCAGCAAACCCAATCCGCCCATCCGTACGATCCCAACGAGAATATAAACGCGGCCCTTCAGGCGATACAGGATGCAGTACAGGGCGAAAACGAAGACCGAATGTTCTATGCGTACTTAATCAACGAAGCTCCGTCAGCGGCAGACAAAAAAATCATCGCCGGGATCATGGAAGATGAGATGAAGCACTATGGTATGTTCCGGCAGCTTTATTACGCATTGACGGGATATAGCCTGCCAGAGTATCCCGGAAGCGATTTTGTAAAGCCCGCGTCCTATTGCGACGGCCTGAAAACCGCGCTGATGGGGGAGCAGAACGCGGTTAGAAAGTATCGGACCATATTGTTTGCGATGGGGCATCGGAGGTATATCAATATGGTGGCTGAGATCATCACGGACGAATTGCGGCATTTCGGATTGTATAATTATCTCTACGCAAAGAATTCCTGCAATTCCTGAGGGCGTCAATATTCTTTCAGTGTAAAAAACCTCGCGAAGATATACCCCGCGAGGTTTTTGTGTCGGTCCTATGCTCACGCCTTTTCCCTGATATACCTGTCAATGGCAGCGGCGGCCCTTTTGCCGGCGCCCATGGCGAGGATGACGGTGGCGGCGCCGGTGACGGCGTCCCCGCCGGCGTATACGCCGGGGATGGACGTCTGCCCGGTCTCCTCGTCGGCCACGATGCAGCCGCGCTTGTTGGTCTCCAGCCCCTGGGTGGTCTTCTTCAGTATGGGGTTGGGGGAGGTGCCGATGGCCATGATCACCCCGTCCACGTCCAGCGTGAACCCGCTCCCCGGCTTCTCGACAGGCCGCCTGCGGCCTGACGCGTCCGGCTCGCCCAGCTCCATCTCGACGCACTCGATGCCCTTGACCCGGCCCTTGTCGTCGCCCAGTATCCGCACCGGGTTGCACAGGAGCTTGAAGATGATGCCCTCTTCCTTTGCGTGGTGCACCTCTTCGGCGCGCGCCGGCAGCTCGACTTCGCTCCGCCGGTACACGATGTACACCGTCTCCGCGCCCATCCGCCTGGCGCACCGCGCCGCGTCCATGGCCACGTTCCCGCCGCCCACCACCGCGACCGATTTCGGCCGGAAGATGGGGGTGTCGTACCCGTCCTTATATGCCTTCATCAGGTTGATGCGGGTCAGGAACTCGTTTGCGGAGAACACGCCGTTGAGGTTCTCCCCAGGTATGTTCATGAAGGCGGGCAGCCCCGCCCCGGTGCCGATGAATATGGCCTCGAACCCTTCTTCAAACAGCTCGTCTATGGACACGGCCTTGCCCGCGATGGTGTTGGTCTCTATCTTAACGCCCAGCTCCCTAAGCTTGTCTATCTCGTGCTTCACAATGGCTTTGGGGAGCCTGAACTCGGGGATGCCGTAGATAAGCACGCCGCCCGGCGCGTGGAACGCCTCGAACACCGTCACCTCGTACCCCAGCTGCGCCAGGTCGCCCGCGCAGGTCAGGCCGGCCGGCCCCGCGCCCAGCACGGCCACCCGGTGGCCGTTGGACTCCGGCTTTTCAAGCTTTTCGTCGCAGTTCTGCAGGTACCAGTCCGCCGCAAACCGCTCCAGCCGCCCGATGCCCACCGGGTCGCCCTTCTTCCCGCGCACGCACTTGCTCTCGCACTGGCTCTCCTGCGGGCACACCCGCCCGCACACCGCCGGCAGCGAGTTGGTCTCCTTCAGCTTCAGGTACGCGCCCCTGAAGTCGCCTTCCTCAATGCGCCTGATGAACTCGGGTATCTTCACGTTGACAGGGCAGCCTTGTACGCAGGCCGGGTTCTTGCACCCAAGGCACCGCGCGGCCTCGTTGACCGCCATCTCCTGCGTGTACCCCAGCGCGACCTCCTCGAAGTTCTTGTTGCGCACGTTGGGGTCCTGCTCGGGCATGGGGGTCTTTTCCTGCGCCATGTTCCTCTTTTCAGCCATTGAAAACACCCTCCATCCTGCATTTATGCTGCTCTATTGCCTGCTGCTCCTGCGGTTTGTACATCGAAGCGCGGCGTATCGCCTCGTCAAAGTCTATCCTGTGTCCGTCGAACTCCGGGCCGTCCACGCAGGAAAACTTCGTTTCGCCGCCCACCGTCACCCGGCAGCCCCCGCACATCCCC
>DCTV01000036.1 GCA_002329665.1 Christensenella sp. UBA1431 | reverse complement strand
TCCTGATTACATTTGCGATTTGGTATCCAGTGATGATTTCAATGAATGGGCTGCACAGCATTTTTGGGGGGGAGAGAAACCTGATAAACGTCATGAAATGGGGTTGGTTAAGTTCGTCAAATACTTCAATATTTCCCGCGAGGATTTCGACAAGGCCGTTGCCATTGGTAACAGCGTATACTCTGAATTCATTAATAGCTCCGAAGAGTACGAAGTACCAAACTCCGACGTGATTTACACCTTCGACAACGAGATCATCAACCGGTACTATCGCTACGAATAAAAACTGTTTTGGGCAGCTTGATAAACAACAAAAAATCAAGCTGCCCTTTTTTCCTGCTACACTTTATCAAGCCGCTGAAAATATCGAAAAGACTTGTGCGCGTATAACCGTTTTCGGTTTCACTCCCCCCGCCAAGCGCATTTTTCCATGTCCACCCTGCCGTCGGGGAGGAATACAACACCCTCGTCCTCGAGCATTTGACGCTGGACATCCTCGCCGCCGAAGGCGAACGCTTTTGACGTTTCGCCGAAACGGTTCACGACGCGGTGGCACGGGATTACGCCCGGGCGCGGGTTGACGTGCAGGGCAAAGCCCACAACCTGTGACCAGCGCGGATTACCCGCCATGGCGGCCACCTGTCCGTATGTGGCAACGCGCCCCGCCGGTATTTTCATGACGACTTCATATATTATCTCAAACGTGCTTTTCATTTGCCTCGATTTCCTCCGCGACAAGACGCGCGGCATACCTCACGCAGTCATTGCAGCTTCTTTTTCTGCTGTGTTCCGGCTCGCGCTTTTCCGGCACGGCAGAACGGTCGGCGCCGCTGCTTTCGCCGAGCAGAACAGAGCAGATTGTACTGCCGAATTCGTCCTCGAATCTGTCGCACAGCCTGCGTACCTGCTTATAGTTTTCCTTTTTTGCGTCGGGCGAGCCGTCGGCGTAAAGCAGGCCTATAACAATTCCCATGCCGCTCAATGCTCCGCAGACATTTCTTTTTCTCGCGAAGCCGCCTCCGAAAGCGCAGGAAAGCCGAAGCATCGTTTCCTCAGGCAGATTGACCTTTTCCGAAAACGCCGCCGCCACCGACTGTGCGCAGTTGTATCCCTTTTGGAAGTATTCCTCTGCCCTGTCCTCGTAATTCATATCAATGCTCCTTTTGTACGGACTTTATTTTTAACGGACTTTAAATAACTTTAAAAAGATTCTTCGCTTCGCTCAGAATGACAGGTTATATGCTCAGAATGACAGGTTAAATGCCAGAATGACAGGTTCTGCGCTCTGAATGACACGGCACTACTCCCCTTATGTCATCCTGAGGCGCAAAGCGCCGAAGGATCTTTTTGGATTCTTCGCCGCGCTCAGAATGACAGTTTCTTCGCTCAGAATGACAGGTTAAATGCCAGAATGACAGGTTTCCACACTATACAGACTAATAAAATAAGTCTGATATCTAACATCTAACGTCTGACGTCTGATTTGACAAACCCTTTAAAGTATATTAAAATGTGGCTATAATTAAACGAAAGAAGACAAAAGATGAAAAGGACTCTCGCCGCGATATCCGCTTTAATAATACTGCTTTCCCTTGCGTCGTGCAAAGCAAAAGATGCCGGCGCTACAACGGCGCCGTCCGTTTCGGAAACGGAAGATATATCACAAAACGGACAAACAACCGCTTTTGACGAAGCATCGGAGCCTGTTTCCGAAGGCGTGTCGGAAACTAAGGAGGAGTCGACTTCAAAAGCTCCGATGAAAAGGGCAGAGGTATTAAAGCTCTACAACGAAGCTACCAAGAGAGTTTCCGACAGAAAGATTTCGTTTGGCAAAAGCAGAAAAACGGGCAGCGAAACATATGATTCCGACCTCGCGCTTAAGGCATTCAAGGATACCGTGTTCGGCTTCATGGGCATCGGCAGCGAAAACTCGTATTCAAGGTCAGTCGAAAAGAATGACGAAAAGCATTCAAGATACATCAAAGCGAGCGAGCTTACGGAGGCGGACATAACCGACGCGAAGTGCGAGGAAAGCAGCGACGGCAGCCGCTTTATAACAATAAAGGTAAAGGACGGCTCAAGCTCGATAACAAACGGCGGAAGCCTCCTGATAAACGCTCCGATTGACAAAAGCGGCATCAGCGCCGGAGAGGACGACAAAGATTATTTCGACCACAAAACGGCGCAGAACGTCTTTGACGCGATTGACGAGATAGCCGCGAAAGCAACAGTTAAGGAAAGCTACAAAAATGCCGTAATAAAGGCGACAACAGACAAGAACGGCAAGCTGACTTCGCTTAAGGTAACTTTTGAATTTGAGATAACTGTTTCGCAGGTTTACGACTCCGGCGCTACCGCGACCGGCTCGACTACGGTCGAGTTTTACGGCTTCAAATGGTAAGCAGCCGGCTGTCCGCACTGCCTTAATGCGAGTGCGAGTGTATGTGTTCGTCTATGTTCTCCTTGATACACGCGAGCGCCGCCGCCTTGCCGTCGGTGCAGTAAACGTCGTCAACAAAGAATTCCTGGGTATTTGTCGAAAGCAGCTCATTGCGGTAATCCTTAAGGTCTTCCGCGGCAAGCTCGCTGTATTCCTCGTATTTGTCCGTATCCTCTGCCCTTTTTGACATAAACCAGCTTTCAAGCGTCTTGGAGTAAGAGTAAACCGCCTGCTCGATTGTCAGCATCTTTTCGAAGAATTCCGGCGTAAAGCCGTAGCCGTAATATTTCGTCAAATACTCCTCAAACGAAATGCCTTCGTTTTCCGCGCTCTTTTTGGCCTGTTCAATGATTATGCTCAAAGATGTGATATCTTCGTCTTTAAGCTTGAAATCGCCGTTATTAACCGCGTCGTTGTAAAGCGAAATAGTTCTGTTCGAATCGTTCGCGGCAAGAATCGCCAGCTCGTCAGACCACAGTATAGGCTCGCCGCCCTTCTTAGACAGGAAGTACTGCTCGTCGGGCGAAACGTGAGGGTCAAAGTTTTCGCCGTAACCGTACTTATATCCGTCATTCTCGACATTTGCGCAGATACTCCGCCAGATGCTCATATAATAATATCTGAATATCAGGCTGCGTTCCTCGCCGGAGACAACGGGGAAACCGTTTTTCTCCGCCGCCGAGGACGTTTCCGTTTCTGTTTCCGTTTCGCTGCCGTCAGGCTTGGTGCATGCCGTAACGGCTGTAAGAACAGATATTACAAGCAGAATGCATATCAATGTCTTTTTCATGATTTGGTAAACCCCTTTCGCGCGCGCGTAAAGTTTTTTTCGGCGCACTTTAAGGATTATAACATAATTTCTTAGCTTATTAAACCCCCGAAATGAATATTATGCACACCGCGGCGCGGCACGCCTGCGCCGGACTTCAGAAGTCGGTATAGAAATACAGTATAAACGGCTATTCTGCATATTTATTCGCGCAGGATTCGTTATTCTGCACTATTTATCGGCTTGGGCGATGAATAATTTAACGCTTTGCATAATGTTTGCAGAAAGACCGGATTTTGCCGGAAAATCCTTGACAAACGCCGGAATCAATATGTATAATTATAAATACATTTGTTTTTACACGCAGGGAAAAATCAGCCTTTATAAGCGGTAAGGACCGTTTAGCGCATACTAAATATCAACATAATCACGGCTTTCGGTATTGCCTTAATACATTCTTTAAAAGGAGACAGCATATATGAAACAGTACAAAAAGGTTGTTCTTGCATATTCGGGAGGTCTTGACACCTCCATAATAATCCCGTGGCTCAAGGAGAATTACGGCTGCGAGGTTATAGCCGTTTCGGGCGACGTCGGTCAGGGCACGGAGCTTGAGGGGCTTGAGGAAAAGGCCATCAAAACGGGCGCCTCAAAGCTTTACATCGAGGACCTTAAAAAAGAGTTTGTCGAGGACTTCATCTGGCCGTGCCTCAAGGCCGGCGCTAAATACGAGCAGTACCTTCTCGGCACGTCCTTCGCGCGCCCCGTAATAGCAAAAAGGGTTGTCGAGATAGCACTGGCGGAGGGCGCCGACGCCGTCTGCCACGGCTGCACGGGCAAGGGCAACGACCAGGTGCGTTTTGAGCTTACTATAAAGGCGTTCGCCCCCGATATGGACGTCATCGCCCCGTGGAGAATCTGGGACATAAAGAGCCGCGAGGAGGAAATTGAATACGCCGAGGCGCGCAACATTCCCCTTAAGATTACAAGAGAGACGAATTATTCAAAGGACAAAAACCTCTGGCACCTTTCGCACGAGGGGCTTGACCTTGAGGACCCGGCTAACGAGCCTGTTTACGATAAGATTCTTGAAATGGGCGTAACACCCGAAAAGGCTCCCGACAGGCCGGAATACATAACGGTTTCGTTTGAAAAGGGTATCCCCGTAAAGCTTGACGGCGTCCCGCTTGACGGCGTCAAGCTTGTCGAAAAGCTAAACGAAATCGGCGGCAGAAACGGCATAGGCATACTCGACATCGTCGAAAACCGCCTTGTGGGCATGAAGAGCCGCGGTGTTTACGAAACTCCCGGCGGAACAATCCTTTATCACGCGCACGACGCTCTTGAAACAATATGTCTCGACAAGGAAACGGCGCACTTCAAGGCAATTGTCGCCCAGAAGATGGCGGAGCTTGTCTACAACGGCCAGTGGTACGCACCGCTCCGCGAGGCAATCTGCTCCTTTGTCGACAAAACGCAGGAAACCGTCACGGGCGACGTCAGACTTAAGCTCTACAAGGGCAACATAACAAACGCGGGCATTACAAGCCCCTATACACTTTACGATACGACAACCGCATCGTTCGACGAGGACGAGGATTACAATCAGGCGGATTCGGCGGGCTTTATCAACCTGTTCGGTCTGCCGATAAAGATAAAGGCAAAGCTTGACGCAAACAGAAACAAATAACGGTTGCATTAATTGCAGGAGATAAAAAATGAAGCTTTGGGCAGGCAGATTTTCAAAGGAAACGGACGAGCGCGTTAACAGCTTCAACACCTCGCTTCCTTTTGACAGGCGGATGTACGCGCAGGATATCGCGGGCAGCGTCGCGCACGCGAAGATGCTCGCCGCGACGGGTATAATAGATGCCGGCGATGCCGAAAAGATTATATTAGGGCTTGAGAGCATACTGTCCGACATAGAAAGCGGGCTGCTTGTGCCCGACAACGACGCCGAGGATATCCACATGTTTATAGAGGCGGAGCTGACAGCACGCGTCGGCGACGCGGGCAAGCGGCTTCACACGGCGCGCAGCAGAAACGACCAGGTCGCCCTCGACACGCGTCTTTACCTGCGCGGAGAAACGGATAATCTCATTTCTCTGCTAAAAAAGCTTTGCGTCGCGCTTATTAAAAAGGCGGACGAGTACAAGGACGCAATTATGCCCGGCTACACGCACCTGCAGCGCGCCCAGCCCGTCACCTTCGGTCATCATCTTATGGCTTATGTTTCAATGTTTCTGCGCGACATCGAAAGGCTTGTCGGTTGCCGCAGAAGGATAAACGTCATGCCGCTCGGAAGCTGCGCACTTGCCGGCACAACCTACCCTGTTGACAGGCAGATGACTCGCGAGCTGCTCTGCTTTGACTCCGTCTGTGCAAACAGCCTTGACGGCGTGTCCGACCGCGATTTCTGCATTGAGCTTGCGTCGTGCATATCAATAGCCATGATGCACCTTTCGCGCTTTTCGGAGGAGATAATCCTTTGGTGCAGCTGGGAGTTCAAGTTTATCGAGCTTGACGACGCTTTCAGCACAGGCTCAAGCATCATGCCGCAAAAAAAGAACGCCGATGTTGCGGAGCTTATAAGGGGCAAGACGGGCAGGGTTTACGGCGACCTTATCACTCTTTTGACGATGATGAAGGGGCTGCCGCTTGCCTACAACAAGGATATGCAGGAGGACAAGGAGGCCGTTTTCGACGCCGTCGACACCATCTGCGAGTGCATTAACACATTTATCCCCATGCTCGGGACAATGACGGTACTTCGCGGCAACATGAAAAACGCCGCCGCCCGCGGGTTTATAAACGCTACCGACCTTGCCGATTATCTGACGAAAAAGGGAGTGCCGTTCCGCGACGCCTACAAAATTTCCGGCTCGCTTGTAGCGTGGTGCATCGAAAACGACACGGTGCTTGAAAACGTTCCGCTTGAGAAGCTGAGGGAGTACAGCGAAATGTTCGACGGCGACGTTTACGATGCTATAAGCCTTGAAACGTGCGTCAACATGAGAAGCTCCGAGGGCGGGCCTTCCCCGTCGTCGGTAGTGCGCCAGATACAGCTTGCAAAAACTGCATTGGAGGAAATACGATGAACCACTTCTTAAAGCTCAGCGACCTTTCAGCCGATGAGATATACAGGCTGCTCGACATTGCTGCAGACTTGAAATACAAGCAAAAAAACGGCATTCCCCACCGCTACCTTGAGGGAAAATCAGTCGCCCTGATTTTCCAGAAGGCGTCCACGAGAACGCGCACGTCGTTTGAAATCGGCGCGTTTCAGCTTGGCGGCTACGGCGCGTTTCTGAACACAAGCGACATGCAGATTTCGAGGGGCGAGCCTGTTCAGGACACTGCCCGCGTGCTTTCGAGGTATTTCGACCTGATTATGATAAGGACGTTTGAGCAAAGCTATGTAGAGGATTTAGCAAAATACGGCTCCGTCCCCGTCATAAACGGTCTTACGGACTACTGCCACCCGACGCAGGTCTTGGCCGACCTTTTGACCATACGCGAATACAAAGGCTCTCTTGAGGGGCTTAAATTGTGTTATATAGGCGACGGCAACAACATGGCAAACTCCTACATAGTCGGCGCACTTAAGACGGGCATGCGCATGACGGCCGTCTGCCCCGAGGGCTACCGCCCTCACCCGTATGTGCTGGAGTTCGCGAAGGCATACGGCGACAGGTTCGAGCTTTGCGACGATCCGTTAAAGGGCGCCGTCGGAGCCGACGTCATCTGCACCGACGTCTGGACGTCAATGGGGCAGGAGGATGAAACCGAAAAACGCAAAAAGGCGTTTAAAGGCTATCAGGTAAACGACGAAATAATGAGCGTCGCGAACAGCGGAGCCATTGTTCAGCACTGCCTGCCCGCGCACAGGGAAGAGGAGATTACGGCAAAGGTTTTTGAGGAACACGCAAACGAAATCTTTGACGAGGCGGAAAACAGGCTTCACGCGCACAAGGCGATTATGGTTGCTTTGGCGGGAAATTACGATAAATAATTACAAAACCAAAAAGGCTGTGTCAAAGCTCGCAGCAGATATTAATACAAAAGCAAAAAGCCCTGAAACCGTTGCAATCAACGTTTTCAAGGCTTTTTCCGCTGGCAGGGGCACCAAGGATCGAACTCGGGACACTCGGTTTTGGAGACCGATGCTCTACCAGCTGAGCTATACCCCTATTGGTGGGCCATCAGGGACTCGAACCCCGGACCGACCGGTTATGAGCCGGTTGCTCTAACCAACTGAGCTAAAGGCCCACAAAAATAAAAGGTGGTGACCCCTAGGGGACTCGAACCCCTGTTACCGCCGTGAAAGGGCGGTGTCTTAACCGCTTGACCAAGGGGCCATGATCCTTTGGTCGGGGTGGAGGGATTTGAACCCCCGGCCCCATGCTCCCAAAGCACGTGCGCTTCCGGACTGCGCCACACCCCGTCGCATAGCTCACGCTGTCCACGGCATTTCAGCGACGTATATTAATATACAGTAAAAGAATGCGCTTGTCAACTCGGTTTTTGGTGTCAAAACAAGCTGCCAAAAGATGTCGTAACGCGCATGATAACGGCGGAAAACGCCTCTGTCGAAAACAAAGCGGACGCGGCAATGAGCGCGTAATGACGCCACTGCCCGCTTGCCTTGAATCCGGCTCAACGATATAATGTGATACAGATAAGGAATCCGGGATAAGCGCCCCTTTGCTCCGGTCCGGAACGGCGGCAGGCGCGCCGGAGCAGACGTCGCTGAAGCGAAGACGGATTCCTTCATGAAGGAGGCTATGCAGCAGTTGAACCCCACCATCGAGAAGCTGGCCGGCCTTGCGGAAGTGACCGTGGCGATGCGCCGCGTGAAGGCGCTCACGGAGAAGGCGCGGCCGCGCTATCATATAGAGACCTTCGGCTGCCAGATGAACGTGCACGATTCCGAAAAGCTCGCGGGGATGCTCGAACAGATGGGGTATACGGGGGCCAAGCGCGCCGGGGAAGCCGACCTCATCTTGATGAACACCTGCTGCGTGCGCGAGCACGCCGAAAGCAGAGCGTTCGGGCATCTGGGCGCGTTTGCAGATAACAAGAGGGAGAACCCGAGCCTCGTCGTCGCGGTGTGCGGGTGCATGATGCAGCAAAAGGACGTCGCGCTGCGCGTGAAACAGCGCTTCCCGTTCGTCGACATCATCTTCGGCACGCACAACCTGCACCGTTTCCCGCTGATGCTCCTTCGCGTGCTGGAAAACAGGGTGCGCGTGTTCGAGGTGCATGGCGAGGCGGGCGGCGTAGTAGAGGGCCTGCCGGTGCGCCGGAGAAAGGGCGCGAAGGCCTTCGTGACTATCATGCAGGGCTGCACCAACTTCTGTACCTATTGCATAGTGCCCCATGTGCGCGGGCCGGAGCGGAGCCGCGATATAGACAACATCCTTTCGGAGGCGCGCGGCCTCGCCGAAAGCGGCGTGAAGGAGATCACGCTCCTCGGGCAGAACGTCAACGCCTACGGGAAGGACCTAATGCACGGCCCCGGTTTCGCGGAACTGCTCTGGGGCGTCGCGGAAATCGACGGCATCGAACGCATACGCTTCATGACCTGCCACCCGAAGGACGTGTCGGATGCGCTCATCGAAGCGATGGCCGGTTGCGAGAAGGTGTGCAGGCACATCCACCTGCCGGTGCAGTCGGGGAGCACGGCGATACTTCGGGCGATGAACCGGAAATATACGAAAGAAGACTATCTCGCGCTCGCGGGGCGCATGAAGGACGCGGTCCCGGGGCTGGAGATCACGACCGACATCATCGTCGGGTTCCCGGGCGAAACCAGGGAAGACTTTGACGAGACGCTGGACCTCGTGCGCCGCGCCGGGTTCTCGGCCGCGTTCACCTTCATGTACTCGCCGCGAAAGGGGACTCCCGCCGCGAAGCTTGCGGACCGGGTCGAAAAGGCCGTGAAGAAAGAGCGCCTTTTAGAGCTTAACGCGCTGGTGGCCGGCATGACCGCGAGGGAGAACGAAGCGTACGTCGGCCGCACGGAGCGGGTGCTGGTCGAGGGCGTGCGGGAAAGCGACGGGGAAAGGCTTTGCTACGGCCGGACGCACGCCTCGAAAACGGTATGTTTTACGGGCGGCGCCGCGCCGGGCGACATCGCTTTGGTAACCGTCACGCACACGCGGGAATTATCGCTCCACGGCAAACAGGCCGAAGTGTAATCCGATCGTAAAGGGGTAGGTATGTTGGGCGGGCTCACACCCATGATGCAGCAATACATGGCTCTCAAGGAAAAGCATGCGGACTGCATCCTTTTCTTCCGTCTGGGCGATTTTTACGAGATGTTCTTCGAGGACGCGAAGACGGCCTCGCGCGAACTCGACCTCGTGCTGACCGGGCGCGACTGCGGCCTCGACGAGCGCGCGCCGATGTGCGGCGTGCCCTTCCACTCGGCGCAGGGCTACATCAACCAGCTCATAGAAAAGGGGTACAAGGTCGCCATCTGCGAACAGCTCACCGACCCGGCCGAGTCAAAGGGGCTCGTGGAGCGCGGCGTGACGCGCATCGTCACGCCCGGGACCGTCGTGGACGCCTCGATGCTGAATGACGGCGAGAACAACTTCCTCGTCTCGCTCGTGCTGGAAGGCGGGCGCGCGGGCATCGCCTGCGTCGACGTTTCCACCGGCCTGTTCGAGGTCGGGGAAACGGACGCCGGGGAGTCGGGCGAGGCCCTGCTCGACGAGCTGGCGCGTTACGACCCCGCCGAGGTCATCGTGGACCCCAACATGATGCTGCGTTTACAGGAACTCAACGCGCTATTGGGCGCGCACTATCTGTTGAGCCCCATGGACGCGCATGTCTACGCGCCCGACAGGGCTGCCGAGATCCTCTGCGACCATTTCGGTGTCGCGTCCCTGGACGGCTTCGGCTGCGCGCACATGCCGCTGGGCGTCGGCGCGGCGGCGGGGCTGATCGCCTACCTCGGGCAGACGCAGAAGAACGCCCTGCCGCACATCAACCGCATCCGGGTCATCAACCGGAACCGCACCCTCCTGATCGACGAGACGGCGCGGCGGAACATGGAACTCACCAGGTCCCTGCGCGACGGAACCAAAAAAGGCACGCTGCTGGAGTTGCTGGACAAGACGCTGACCGCGATGGGCGCAAGGCTCCTCAGGCGCTGGATCGAAGAGCCCCTGCAGGACGTGCGGGAAATCGGCGCGCGCCTCGACGCTGTGGAGGAGCTGATGCGCGGCGTCGCGCTCGCCCAGGGACTCAAGGAGGCCCTCGGCGGCATCTACGACATCGAGCGCCTTATAACGCGCGTGGCCTACGCGTCTGTCAACGCGCGCGACCTGCTGGCCCTCGCCCAGTCGCTCAAGGCGCTCCCCGCCGTGGCGGACGCGCTCAAAGACGCTTCGTCGGACCTGCTGCAAACGATTTTAAAAGACCTCGACACGCTGGAGGACGTCGCCGGGCTGATAGAGAGGGCGGTCGATCCCGGCGCCCCGGCCGGCGTGCGCGACGGGGGGATCATCCGCGCGGGGTACGACGCGCAGATCGACGCCCTGCGCGACGCCGCGGCGGGCGGGAAGAAATGGATCAGCGAGCTCGAGGCCGAGGAGCGGGAGGCGACGGGCATCAAAAACCTTCGGGTCGGCTTCAACAAGGTGTTCGGCTATTACATCGAAGTGACCAAATCGTATTACGACAAGGTGCCCTACCGGTACGTGCGCAAGCAGACCCTGGCAAATTCGGAACGCTATATCACGCAGGAACTCAAGGAAATGGAAGAGACGGTGCTCGGCGCGGAGGACAAGCTGGTGCGGCTCGAGTACAGGGTTTTTTCTGACCTGCGCGCGCACGTCGAGAGGCAGACACGGCGGATACAGCGCGCCGCGCAGGTGGTCGCGCTGCTCGATACGCTGTTGTCCCTGGCCGCCTGCGCGCTCGAATACGGCTACGTGCGCCCCGAACTCGACGAGAGCCTCGAGATCCGCATCGAACAGGGGCGCCATCCGGTGGTGGAGCGGGTGCTCAAACGGGGGATGTTCGTGCCCAACGACGTTGTGCTGGACACGAAGGACAACCGCATGCTCATCATCACCGGCCCCAACATGTCCGGCAAGAGCACGTACATGCGCCAGACCGCGCTGATCGTCATCATGGCGCACATCGGCTCGTTCGTGCCCGCGAAATCGGCGCGCATCGGGCGCGTGGACCGCGTCTTCACGCGCATCGGCGCCACCGACGACCTGGCTTCCGGGCAGAGTACGTTTATGGTCGAGATGGCCGAGGTCGCCGCCATCCTCAACAACGCTACCGTGCGCAGCCTGATCGTGCTCGACGAGATCGGGCGCGGGACCAGCACGTTCGACGGGCTGAGCATCGCGTGGGCCGTGCTCGAATACATCTGCGACCCCGAAAAACTGGGCGCGCGCACGCTCTTCTCCACCCACTACCACGAACTGACCGAGCTGGAGAACACGCTTGCCGGAGTCAAGAACTACCGCGTCGCGGTCAAGGAGGTGGGGGAGGAGGTCGTGTTTTTAAGGCGCATCACGCGCGGCGGGTCGGACAAGAGCTTCGGCATCCACGTCGCCGCCATCTCGGGCATCCCGCAGGAAGTGACGCAGCGCGCCAGGGAGATACTTTCCCACCTCGAGCAGGTGGACATGCGGCAGTCGTCGCTGATGGACGCTCCGAAGCAGCCGGACGGCGAAGGGTTCGAGCAGGTTTCGCTTCTCGGGACGCCCGCGGAAGTGGCGCGCGAAATAAGGGATATCGACCTTGAGGTGACGACGCCTATCGAGGCGCTTAACATCTTGCACGGATACCAGCAGCGCCTGAACGAAACGTAAGGGGAGCAACGTATGCCGATACGGGTACTGGACCCGGCGGTCGTTTCGAGGATCGCCGCGGGGGAAGTGGTGGAAAGGCCCGCTTCCATCGTGAAGGAGCTTGTGGAGAACGCTGTCGACGCGGGGGCGACGGCGGTCACCGTCGACCTTATTGACGGCGGCCTGAGGCGCATCCGCGTCACCGACAACGGTGAAGGGATGGACTTCGACGACGCCGCCCGCGCGTTTTTGCGCCACGCGACCAGCAAGATCGCCTCGGCCGGGGACATCGAGAGCATCACGACGCTCGGGTTTCGCGGAGAGGCGCTGTATTCCATCGCGGCGGTGGCAACGGTCGAGCTTACGACGCGGCAGCAAAACGCGGAAAGCGGGACGCTGGTGCGCATGGAGGGCACTGCGCTAAAAGACCATCGCATCGCCGGTTCGCCGCCGGGCACCACGGTGGTGGTCGGCAACCTGTTCGAGAATACGCCCGCGCGGCTCAAGTTCATGAAGAAGCCGGGGATCGAGGCTGCCTACGCGGCCGACATCGTCATAAGGGAGATGCTATCGCACCCCGCAATCGCTTTCAGGTTCGTGAGCAACGGCCGCACCCTGTACCAGACGACGGGGGACGGGTCGCTGCAAAACGCGCTTTTGTGCATCTACGGAAAAGAACTGCTCGGCGAAATGCTGGAAGTGGAAGCAACCAGCGGGGGCATCGCGGTTTCCGGGATCGTAGGCGGCCCGCGCGCCGCCCGCCCGAACCGCACCCGGCAGTCCTACTTCGTCAACGGCCGCTATGTCCGGTCATACAGGCTTTCCCGCGCTGTGGAGCAGGCCTACGGCACCAGTCTGATGAGGCACCGCTACCCGCTCTGCGCGCTGAACATCGCCCTTGACCCGGCGATGGCCGACGTGAACATTTCGCCGGGCAAGCTGGAGGTGCGTTTCCGCGACGAGGCGCGGCTTATCGCCTTCGTTACGGATGCGGTCCGGGATACCCTCGAACGCGCCGGGACGGGATTTTCGGCCCAGGCTGCGCCGGAAGAAGACGCTTTGGCGGAAAAAGGGCACGGGGGACAGGACATAAAAGAGGCAAGCAGCCTGCCGTTCGGGTTCGAAGGCAGGCCGCCGCGCGGGCTGGAGCTGCGCGAGGAAGCCGCCCGGGAACCGGAAAAAGGCAGCCCAAAATCCGAAAGAGACCACGTCGGCAGGACGGAGCAGGAAGGCCTTAAAGGCGCGGAAGCGGCGGCCGGCACAGGCCCCCGGTACCGTCTCGCGGGGCGGCTGTTCGACACGTACCTGGTGGTCGAGATGGGGGAGACGGTCTACATCGTAGACCAGCACGCCGCGCACGAGCGCATACTTTTCGACAAATACTGCGATCTTATTAAAAAGGGGAGCGTCCCCTCGCAGCAACTCCTTGTGCCCGAGGTCGTGACGCTCACCCCGCAGGAGTTTGCGCAGGTAGAGCCGGCGCTTACTGACCTTGTCTCGCTGGGCTTTGCGATCGACCTGTTCGGGGGGCATGCCGTGCGCGTGAGCGCCCTGCCCTTCCTGCTCGGGAACGCGCGCATGGAGGACTTTTTAAAGGAACTCTCCCACGCTGGCGTCCTCAGCGACCCGGCGGCGCTTAGGCGGGAGAAGATCGCGAAGCTCGCCTGCCGGAGCGCGATCAAGGCCGGGGACGCGCCGTCAGAGGAGGAACTCGACGCGCTGTTCGGCCTGGTGATCCAAAAAGGCAGCGCCATCACCTGCCCGCACGGCCGGCCGGTGATGGTCGAGATGACGAAAAAATCGCTGGAGAAGACCTTCGGGAGGATCGTGGTGTGACGGAGCAGGAGACGAGGTTCATCGAAGCAAAAGGGCCGTTCGTCGTGCTGACCGGGCCGACCGCCTCGGGCAAGACCGAGCTTTCGCTCCGTATTGCAGACAGGATCGGGGCAGAGATCGTTTCCGCCGACGCGATACAGGTCTACCGCCACCTGGACATAGGCTCCGCCAAACCGACGATGGAAGAGCGGCAGGCCGTGAGGCACCACATGATCGACGTTGCCGACCCGGACGAGGACTACAGCGTCGCACGCTACCAGGCGAACGCGCGGGAATGCATAAAAGGCATCCTCTGCCGCGAAAAGACGCCCCTCGTCGTGGGAGGGACGGGGCTGTACGTGCACGCGCTCACCTACGACGTAGATTTCACGCGCGTTCGGGGCAACGAGGCGTACCGGCGCGAACTCCATCGCCTGGCCGAAACGAAGGGGAGCGCGCATCTGCATGGGTTGCTTTGCGAAAGGGACGCCGCGCGCGCGGCCGCCATCCACGAAAACGACACGAAACGCATAATACGCGCGCTGGAAATCCTCGAAACAGGCGGAGGGAGGCCCTACGATTTCAGGAAGCCGCTATGCGGGGTGGACGTGTTGATGCTCGGGCTCACGATGGACAGGGCGAAGCTGTATGCGCGCATCGACAGGCGCGTGGACGCCATGATCGAAGCGGGCCTCGTTTCGGAGGTCGAAGGCCTCCTCAAAGACGGGTATTCGCCGGAACTGACGTCGCTGCAGGGCCTCGGCTACAAGGAAGTGGTTGATTACCTGCGGGAGGTTATAACGCTTGAAGAAGCGGCCGCGCGCATCAAGCGGGGGACGCGGCGGTTCGCCAAGCGGCAGATGACGTGGTTTAAACGGGAAGGGCGCATGCGCTGGTTAGATGTTGCGGCATACGGTTCTTTGGAGGAAGCGGCGCAAAGCATAATGGACTGTATCGTTAAATGGCGGTCCGGCGCCGGAAGGGGTGGAGGATGATGCAGAAATCGCTTATTATACAGGACGCTTTTTTGAACAGGGTCCGGAAAGAGGGAATAACGGTATGCCTGAACATGCTCGACGGCACGAAGATGCGCGGGCTCGTGAAGGGGTTCGACAGCTTCGTGCTCATGTTCGAGGACGCGAAGGCGCAGCAGGTGATGGTCTACAAGCACGCGGTCGCCAGCATCATGCCCGACAGGGGGGTGGATTTTGCGGACGCGGAAAACTAGGCTGCGAAGAATAGGCATGCCGACGGGAAGGTGAGATGGCGCTTTTGAACCGGTTGGACATATCGCCCGAAACCGCGGAATTCGTCGAAAAAACCGAAAAGGGGCTCGCAAAGAGGTTCGCGTCCATCGACCGGACCGCGAACGAGAACCAGGTCAAGGTGCTCGAGGCGTTTCATGCCTGCAAAGTGTCCGCGCGCCATTTTGCCGCCACGACGGGCTACGGCTATTCCGACGACGGCCGGGACACGCTGGACAGGCTCTTCGCGCGCGTATTCGGCTGCGAGGACGCGCTGGTGCGCGCCCAGTTCGCTTCGGGCACCCATGCGCTCGCCGCCTGCCTGTTCGCGCTGCTTAGGCCGGGGGACACGCTGCTTTCGGGCACGGGGAGGCCGTACGACACGCTGATAAAAGCGATCGGATGGGACGAGCCCTGCGAAGGGTCGCTGAGGGAAGCGGGCGTCGGGTACAAAGAGGCGCCTTTAAGACCGGACGGGAGCCTGGACGTCGCGGGCATCGTGGACGCCCTTACGAGCGACGTGCGCGTGGTTTTTTTGCAGCGCTCGCGCGGGTACGCGTGGCGGCCGTCGTTCCCCGTCGCCCGGCTGAGGGAGGCAATCGCGGCGGTCAAACAGAAGCGACCGGACGCGATCGTGATGGTGGACAACTGCTACGGGGAATTCGTGGAAACAGAGGAGCCGACGCAGGCGGGCGCGGACGTCGCCGTCGGGTCGCTCATCAAGAACGCGGGCGGGGGACTGGCGCCCACGGGCGGGTACGTCGCGGGCACCAGCGCCTGCGTAGGGCGCGTCGCCGCGCGCCTGACGTCGCCCGGCGCGGGCCGCGAAGTGGGCTGCAACCCCGCCGGGTACCTGCCCTATTACCAGGGCCTGTTCCTGGCGCCGCACGTGGTCGCCCAGAGCCTCAAGACGGCAGTGCTCTTCGCGGCCGTGTTCGAAAGGCTGGGGTACGATACGCTCCCCGGGAGCTTCGATGCGCGCACCGACATCATACAGGCGGTGCGGCTGGGGGACGAGAGCGCCCTTAAAGCGTTCTGCCGCGCGATACAGCTCTCCGCGCCGGTAGACGCGCACGCATCGCCCGAGCCCTGGGAGATGCCAGGGTACGCCGACCCGGTCATCATGGCGGCCGGGACGTTTGTGCAGGGCGCGTCCATCGAACTCAGCGCAGACGCGCCGATGCGGCCTCCGTACATCGCCTACTTCCAGGGCGGGCTGACCTACGAGCATGGCAGGATCGGCGTGATGGCCGCCGTGGAAAGCGTGATGTCTTCCGGCGATACACATCGGTTTACGCCGGGTTTACCGTAAAAAATGAAAATGCCGCCAATCGGCGGCATTTTATTCGCAAATTAAGCGTCAGACGATTGACCGTATGACTGCCGTCACCTTCCCGAGGATCTCCACTTCGGGGAAGCGCATCGGCTCCATCGCCGGGTTTTCAGGCTGCAGGCGTATCCCGTCCTTTTCCTTATAATAGCGCTTCACGGTGGCCTCGTCGCCCACGAGCGCGACGACGATGTCGCCGTTGTTCACGTTCAGGCCGCGGCCCACCACGATGTAATCGCCGTGAAGGATGCCCGCGCCTGTCATGCTGTCGCCCCTGACGGTGAGGACGAAACAGTCGTCGCTTCGCGCGAGGTCGAAGGGGAGGGGGAGCGTGTCCTCGATGTCCTCCACGGCCAGGACGGGCTGCCCCGCCTGCACGCGCCCTACAAGCGGCGGGAACACCATCCTTTTAGGCGCCGTGGAGCGGTAGAGCACTTCCATGGCGCGCGGCTTCGCGGGGTCGCGCCGCAAAAGGCCCTTTTCTTCGAGCCTCAGAAGATAACCGTGCACGGTCGACGGGGATTTCAGGCCGACGGCGCCGCCGATCTCGCGCACCGACGGGGGATACCCGTGCTCGTGGATGAACCGGCGCAGGAAAGCCAGTATCCGGTTCTCTTTTTCGTTCAACGCGGCTTGCATCAGCCCGCCCCTTTCATTCGTCGCGCAGTTTGACGACGCGCGCGGCCATGCGCCGCCTGTCGTCGCTTACGGACGCGTAGTGTTTTCGGGTCGTGTTTACGTCCCTGTGCCCGAGGACGTCGGCGACGAGGTAGATGTCGCCGGTTTCCTCGTAGAGCATCGTGCCGTAGGTCGAGCGGAGCTTGTGCGGCGAGATCTTCTTCAGCGGAGCGGCGACCTTTGCGTATTTTTTCACGAGGTCCTGCGTCGCCCGTACCGAGATGCGCCGTTTCTGGAGCGACAGAAACAGCGCGTCCTCGTGGCCGGGGCGGGGCTGTATCGCTTCGCGCTCCCTGAGATAGTCCTTCAGGAACCGCTCGACTTCGTCCCCGAAGTACACGACCACCTGGCTGCCGCCCTTGCGCGTGATCCTGACGCCGTTGACGCTGAAATCCACGTCGTTACGGTCTATCCCCACGAGTTCGCTGATGCGCATCCCCGTCCCAAGAAGAAGGACCAGCAGCGCGAGGTCGCGCCGTTTCGTGAAGCGGTGGTATTTCTTCTGCGCCGGGGTCAGGTCGGTGCCGTTGTCCACGGCCTCGATGAGCCTCACGACCTCGTCCGGCTCCAGGCGCACGATCGGCTTTTCGCGCGTTTTGGGCATGTCCACCAGCGCGGCCACGTTCCTTGAAAGCGCCTCGGTCTTGAAATAGTATTTGAAGAAACTACGTAGCGTAGAAAGCTTACGGGCCTTGCCGCGCTCGTGGTTCTCGTGCTCTTTCTCGTCGGTTTCGTAGAAGTTCAGGTATTCGAGGAACATCTCGATGTGCCGCCGTTCGACGGCTTCGAGGTCGGAGGCGGCGAGGTCCAGGGTTTCTTTGACGTTAAACGGCGGGACGCATTCTTTGAGGAACCGGAAGAACAGGCGCAGGTCGTAGGCGTAGCCGATGCGCGTCAGCACGGACGTGCCCGGTTCGATCCCGCGGAAAAAATCGCGGCAAAAGCCGGGGAGTTCATTTAACAGGGCCCGCAGGTGCAGCGTTTTTTCCTTGTGCAGCCTGGAGCGATAGCCCGACGTGTCGGCCACGGCCCGTTCACCCCTTTCCCCCTGGCGTATTCTACGCAAAAGCGTCCTTTAGCGCATAGTATATCAGGCAATCCAAACGGCATCACTATCTGGCCGTCTCTTCCCCCTTCGTTTTCGCGTGATCCGTTATCTGCCTGCGCGCGAGTTCGTCGCAGCGGTTGTTGTACGGATTGTCCGCGTGGCCCTTGACCTTGTACCACGTGACCTCGTGGTTATTGGCGTAATGGATCAGCAGCTTCCACAGGTCCTGGTTCTCCACCGGGTCTTTTTTGGCTGTCTTCCAACCGTTGAGTTCCCAGCTGATGGTCCAGCCCTTCGTAAACGCGTTGTGCACGTATGCGCTGTCCGTGTATAAGCCGACCCTGCACCGTTGTTTCAGCGCCTTGAGGCCTTCGAGGGCGGCGGTGAGTTCCATGCGGTTGTTCGTGGTTTCTTCCACAAACCCCGCGATCTCCTTTTCGACCTCCTGATAGATCAGTATGGCCGCCCAGCCGCCGGGACCCGGGTTTCCCGAACAGGCCCCGTCGGTATAGATCCGGACATTCTTCATGCGTCCGTCCTTCCCCGTGCTACGATTTTTTTCTAAGCTCCCCCGACTTTTCAACGGCCGCGTTCACGGCGTCGATCACGGCCGCCCGCATGCCTCCGCATTCGAGCGCGTATACGGCTTCGATCGTGGTGCCGCCCGGCGAACAAACGCGGTCCTTCAGTTCCGCCGGATGCACGCCGGTTTCCAGGACGGCCGCGGCGGAGCCCAGCACCGTCATGGCGGCAAACCGGTACGCCTTGTCTCGCGGGAGGCCGTTGAGCACGGCGGCGTCGGCCATCGCCTCGATGAACATGAACGCGTAGGCCGGACCGCTTCCGCTCACGCCGGTGACCGCGTCCATCAGGGAAGAAGGCATGGTTTCCACAAGCCCGACGGATTCGAAGATCGCCCTTGCCGCTTTGAGTTCCTCTGCGTTCAGGCTGTGATCCGCCTCGAAAACGGTCATCCCCTGCCCTACCATGGCCGGCATGTTGGGCATCACGCGAAGGAGCCTGCACGATGCCGGTACGAGGGCCTGAAGGTTCCGTTTCGAGAAACCGGCGACAATGGATACGACCGCCTTGTTTTCGAGTTCGTCCTGTAAAACGCCCAGGACGTTTTGAAGGACGTTGGGTTTGATTGCCATCAAGACCATGCGGCTGCCCAGTATGAGTTCCGAAGCCGACCTCTCGGGGCGGATCCCCAATTCGTTTGCGAGCGCGTTCAGCCTGTCCGTATCGACATCATATACGCCGATGTTTTCAGGGGACATCAGCCCTTTTCGGATTACGCCGGTCATGATCGCCCGACCCATGTTTCCCCCGCCGATCAGGCCGAGGCCCGGATCAATTGCCATGTTTTACCCTCCTATTATTGCTGGCCGTCTGTCTGTGAACGTGATACTATTTATGCCCATTATACCCATAAAGCGGCAGGTTTTCAACCAGGGCACGCTGCCCGGCGGGCGTATGCGTCAATGGGCGGCGCCGGGGGACGGCGCCTTCCCCTCCGATATTGACAAAGAACCGGCCATAATATATAATCTTAGCGTTGTCAAATCCGCTGACGAAGCGTTTATAGGGGCATGATGTAATGGTAACATAGCGGTCTCCAAAACCGTTTTTGAGGGTTCAAGTCCTTCTGCCCCTGCCACACGGGCTGCTGGCAAACCGTTTGTCAGCAAAGGCCGCCGGCAAACCCCATTGGAACTGCCGGCGGTTCTGTATGCCGCTTAATCAAGCGGGCTTTTTTAGGCCGCCGGCAACCCTTCGGGATTTGTCGGCGGTTTTCTGTCCAAAATTATCGGGAATAACAAAAACCTGTCGCGCCATCCCTAGATGGGCTGCCGGACGCAGAGCTTGTTACTCCTGCCGCGAAAGCGGACTGAACGCAAACGAAAAGCCGGCACGCATAAACAGCGCCCGGCTTCTGATTTAATAGCAAAGCTGATATTATGGGCTATAGATTCCAGGCACCCACCGATGGGGCCGGCGACTCCTATTCTTCCTCGTTCTTTTTCAGGTCCGGGAACATGTCCCCGATTGTGACGGAACCCTGCTGGATGGGCGGGATATCGATGTCCGCCGAGTCGAATCCGGCCACATCGTCCCCGAAGCTCGCCGAGGACTGTTCTTGTGCGATGACCTGCTTGCGGCTCAGGCTGATACGTTTGGCCTGCGGGTCCACGTCCAGCACCTTTACGCGGACGATGTCGCCGACGGTGAGCTCGTCCTCGACTTTGTTGACCCTGTGCGTCGAGACCTGCGAAATATGGATCAGGCCGTCGATGCCCGGTTCCACGGAAACGAAGGCGCCGAAGCTGACGATGCGGACCACTTTTCCCTCGATGATGCTGCCGGCAGGGTATTTCTGGGCGGTCAGCGTCCAGGGATCGGGCAGGAGCTGTTTGAGCCCCAGGGATACGCGTTCTTTTTCCGGATCGACGCTGAGCACCTTAAGGTCGAGTTCCTCCCCTATCGAAACGATGTCGGACGGATGGCGGACGCGGTGCCACGACAGGTCCGTGACGTGCAGCAGGCCGTCGATGCCGCCGATATCGACGAAGGCGCCGAAATCGGTGATCCTGCGCACGATGCCGTGTATCGTCTGCCCGGCTTCGAGCGACTCCCAGAGCTCCTTCTTTTTCCGCTTCGACTCTTCCTGAAGGATCAGCTTCTGAGACGCGACCACCCTGCGCTTGTATTTGTCCACTTCGATGATGCGCAGTCTTAATGTCGTCCCGACGTAGATTTCCAGGTTTTCGACGTATTTGAGGGACAGGTGCGATGCGGGCACGAACGTTCGTACCCCGTTGATGCTGGCGATTACGCCGCCCTTGACGACTTCTTTGCAGATCCCCTCGAATTCGACATTGTTTTCTTTATCGACAATGAGCTGATCCCAGAACTTTTTCTCCAGCACGCGCTTCCGGGACAGCAGGACCGTTGAATCACCGTCGTTTACCTTCAGCACTTCCACGTCGATTTCATCGCCCGGATTAAGGATGTCGGCAGGGTTGTCGTCCGGATTGGAAGACAGTTCGTTGCGGCGGATGAACCCGTCTGACTTGTAACCGATGTTCACGCACACCTCGTCGTCGCTGACCTGTACGACCGTGCCCTTGATGATCTGCCCAGGCCTGATGCGCACCAGCGTTTTCTCTATGCCTTCGAGGAAAACATTGTTTTCTTTGGCGGTCACATCCTTGGCAGAGGTTTCGTTTTCCTTTACTTCCGCAGCTTCTTTTACCTGGGGCTCCTGGGCTTCCTGGGGCTCCTGAGGCTCCTGAGCTTCCTGGGGTTCCTGAGGCTCCTGGGCTTCCTGGGACTCCTGGGACTCCTGGGCTTCCCGGGACTCTTCCTCGGGCATCTGTTCAGTCATGTTCGCTTCGGGGTGGGCCGGTTCCGCGTCAGCCTGGGGTTCAACAACCGTCTCTCCCATCTGAGCCACCGAATCATCAGGCTTGTCTGAACCCTGATAATCGGCAAGATTGAGATCGCTCATTATTCGTACAACCTCCCTAATCATCCAATCCGGTGTGGAAGCACCGGCAACAACACCTATTATATCATCTGAGCCGATAATTTCAAGAGGAATGCGCCCTGCGTCCTCCGCCTTCTCCAGCCGGAAAACCTTTTCGCAATACTTATTGCAGAGGTTGTACAGCTCCCCGGTGTTAGAACTGTTGAGCCCGCCGATTACGATGACGGCATCGGATTTTTGGGCGAGGTCGGCCGCCGCCGCCTGCCGCTGTCCGGTCGTGTTGCAGATCGTATTGTATATGCTGGCGTCCTCGAGCTTCGGCTCTATGATTCCTAGTATGTCCCGAAAAAAGCCGGGAGAAACGGTGGTCTGCACGACGACGCAAGCGTCTTTCAAAGGCGGCAGCGCTTCGGCCTCCTCTTTCGAGTTCACGATATGCGCCATGCCGCCGCACCAGCCGTTGATCCCCTGAACCTCGGGGTGGTCGCGCTTCCCTACGATGACGATGGCATGGCCCTTTTCGTGGTGGTCCCTGACCATGTTGTGGATGCGCTTAACGAACGGGCACGTGGCGTCGACGACCTCGAGGCCGCGCTGGGCGCAGCTTTCGTACACCGTGGGACCGACTCCGTGAGAACGTATCACGGCGATGGCTCCGTCCGGGATCTCGTCCGCGCTGTCGACGGGATAGGCGCCCCGCCTTCTCAAGTCCTCGACGACCTGCGGGTTGTGGATGATCGGGCCGAGCGTACAGACCGGGCGGCCCTGTCCCAGGTGCGCTTCGATCGAATCGATAGCGTTCCTGACGCCGAAGCAGAACCCGGCGTTTTCAGCAACGAGCACGTGCATGTTGTTTCCCCTCCCAAGGCAGGCTTTTCAGTTTTAAAAAGCTGCTTTCAAAATGATTTGTGGCGTCTGCTATGACCTGCGCAGTACGCTTTATGCCGGTGAAACGCCCCATATCCAGGGGCGCGCCGATCGTTATGTACGGCCTTTTAAAAAATGAATACCGGTTGTGGATCACCACGGGGACCACGGTCGCCCCGGTCTTCAATGCGAACATGGCGGCGCCCGGCTCGAACTCCCCCAGTTCGCCCGTCCTCGAACGCGTGCCCTCCGGGAAGACGCCCAGCACCCCGTCCGACTTTAATATGTCAAGACAGGTACGTACAGCCTCGATGTCGGAGCCGCCCCTTTTGACAGGGAACGTTCCCGCCTTCCTGAGAAACCACCCCAGGATCCGCGAACGGAAGAGTTCTTCCTTGGCGATGAAATAAATCTGGGGCTTGAATAGCACGGCGAGGATGATGGGGTCCCTTAGCTTGAGGTGGTTGCACAGGATGATGGTATTGCCCTTTATCCCGGCGTTTTCGCGCCCCCTCACGCGAGGACGGATCAGGACGTAAACGAAGATTTTGCCAAGCTGGCGCATGAACCTGTAAAACACTATTTTTTACCTGCCTGTACCGTATTCAGAATCAGTTCCACGGTTTCCCCGGCCGTAAGGTCCGTGGTATCGATGAGGACGGCGTCGTCCGCCGCCCTGAGCGGCGCGAATTCCCTGCCCGAGTCGTTCGCGTCGCGGGCGAGCAGTTCCTCGTGCACCGCTTCGAAAGTCTTGTCGGTCCCCTTTTCCAACAGTTCGTTATAGCGCCTCAGCGCGCGGGTCTTCGAATCAGCCGTCAAAAAGAACTTGAACGGCGCGTCCGGGAGGACGTAGGTGCCGATGTCCCGGCCGTCCATCACCACGTCCTGTCCTTTTGCGATCTCCCGCTGCATCGCCACGAGGAACAGGCGTACGGCGGGGTTCACGCCGACGTCGGAGGCGCCCCGCGACACTTCGGGCGTGCGTATCTGCCCGGTCACGTCCTCCCCGTCGAGGATGAAGTGCTGCACGCCGTCTTCGATGCGTATGCGAAGGTCGGTATCCGGCAGCAGCGCCGTCACCGACGCGCTATCCCGCGGATCGATGCCGTTTTTCAGCGCCTTCAGCGCGACGCTCCGGTACATCGCCCCCGTGTCCAGGTAGGTGATCCCCAGCTTTCTTGCGACCTCCCTGGCCGCCGTGCTCTTGCCCGAGCCCGCAGGCCCGTCGATTGCGATGGCGATATGCTCCATTACAAAGACCCCGTTTATCGATGCTATTCAATCAATCCTATGTATAAATCACGCGGTTGCGCGGCTTCCCTGCTCACTGCGGTTAGTTAGGCAAATATGTTTCTTCCGGAGCGCCGCCCAGGCAGTGCGACCCGGCGGCGTGCCCGGTGGATAAAGCGATCGTGAGGTTGTATCCTCCCGTCAGCGCGTCGACGTCGAGGACCTCGCCCGCAAAATGCAGGCCGCAAACCAGCCTGGACTCCATCGTCTTCGGGTCGACTTCCCGGACCCGCACGCCCCCGCTCGTGACGATCGCCTCTTTTATAGGGCCGAGGGCTTCCGGTTGCAGCCTCCACCGCTTCAGAAGGCCCGCGAGACGCGCGCGCTCTCCGGCCGTGACCTGGTGCAGCGGCTTGAGAGGATCGACGCCCGAAAGCCGGATACACACCGGTATGAGCCTGCCCGGCAGGAGGCCTCCCAGCGCGTTGTTAAACTGCCTGTTGGAATACGCGCCAAAGTCCCGAAGCAGCCGGCGGTCGAGCCTGCCGAGGTCCAGTCCCGGCTTCATGTCCAGTTCGATCGCGTATTCGCGCGCTGGTTGTTTCATATGGCTGGACGCGGCCAGCGCGAGCGGTCCGGAGATCCCCTTTTCGGTGAAGAGCATTTCACCGAGTTCGGAAAACACCGTCTTCCCTTTCCGCAACAGCGAAAGCCGGACGTTTTTCAGCGAGAGCCCTTCCAGGTCCGCGACGAAGGGGTCTTTAAGGCTGATTGCGACGAGCGCGGGACGAAGCGGCGTAATACTGTGTCCCAGCGCGCGCGCGATCCTGTAGCCGTCGCCGGTCGAGCCGGTGGCCGGGTAGCTCTCGCCTCCCGTGCACAGGATGACGCTGCGGCAGCGCACCGTCTCCCCGCCGCATAGCCGGACCGATTCCACGGCGCCTTCCGGGGCGGCGACGCTTTCCACCCGCGCCCCAGTCATCACGCGCGCGCCCGCTTCCCGCGCGAGCCTTTCGAGCGCGCGGGCCACATCCGCCGCCCTGTCCGACTCCGGGAAGACACGCCCCCCGCGCTCCACCTTGGTG
>DCTV01000057.1 GCA_002329665.1 Christensenella sp. UBA1431 | reverse complement strand
TCTGCCCGACGATGCGTCCGGGGAGCCTTCGAAGGTACTCCTGCTTCGCAGCCATGTACCCGGCCCCCGGCCCGCCGAAGTTCAGATCGCTGCCCAGTTCCTGCGCGTCCCCGACGGCGATGTCCGCGCCCAGCTCGCCGGGCGCGGCCAGCATCCCCAGCGAAACCGGGCCCGCCGACACGACGAGCAGGGCGCCGGCTGCGTGCGCGATCCGTCCGGCTTCGTGCACCTCCTCGAGGCACCCGAAAAAATTGGGCTGCTGCAGCAAGACGGCGCACACGTCCCCGCCGGCCGCCTCGAACAGCTTTTTCAGGTGCGTCCTGCCCCCGTACATGCTGACGGGCACGACCCGCATGCCCGCGGCGTCGGCGTACGTCTTCAGCACGGCCGCCGTCTGCGGGTTCACGGCCCGCGAAACGAGAATGGTGCTCCTGCCCGTCACCGCGCTCGCCATCAGCATCGCCTCGGCCGCCGCGGTCGCGCCGTCGTACACCGACGCGTTGGCGGCGTCCATCCCCGTGAGCTCGCAGATCATGGTCTGGNNCTGGCTCATCTCGGGCTGGTAGGGGGTGTACGCGGTGAGGAAGGCCCCCTGATTGGCCAGGTCGGGCACACAGGCCGGGACGAATCGGCGGTACGCCCCGGCGCCCAGGAAGACGGCGCAGTCCTGCCGGGTGTTGCCGGCCATGCGCCGCATCTCGGCGAGCATCTCCGCCTCGGTCATTCCGGCCGGCAGGTCGAGCGGGCCCTGCAGCCGTATTTCTTCCGGTATCTCAGCGTAGAGTTCATTAACATCGGATAGCCCGACGGCCCCGAGCATCTCCTGAGTTTCCCGCCGGGTGGCGGGCACGTAGCCGCCCATCTCAGCCGCCCTCAGCCAAAATGGCCTCGTAGGCCGCTGCGTCCATCAGCGTGTCGGGGAGCACGGAAAAATCCCCCTCGAGCACGGAGACGTGCTGGCCGTACGGGTCCGTGTTGATCAGGCCCGGGTCTTCAAGGAGCGCCTCGTTGACTTCGACCACCCGCCCGTCCAACTGGGTGTAGACGTCGGCGACGGCCTTGACGGATTCGACGACCGCGATCGAATCCCCCGCGCGGAATTCCTGCCCTATTTGGGGCAGTTCGACGAAAACGACGTCTCCCAGCTCCTCCTGCGCATGCTGCGTGATGCCGATCACCGCACGGCCTCCCTCAATGCGCACCCACTCATGCTCCGCCGTGAATCTCAGCCCGTCAGGCATCCCCATGTGCATTCCCCCTTATGATCTGTTTCCTCCGGTAAAAAGGCAGCGGCACCGTATGCGCCGGAACCTGCCTGTCCCGTATGCGAATAAGCAGTTTCCCGTCCGCCCACGCGTTGGGGACGAGGGCCATGCCCAGGCCCGTGTCCAGCGTGGGGCTGTAACCGCCCGAGGTGACCCTCCCTATCGCGCAACCGTCCGAGTCAAGGACCTTGTAACCCGCCCGCGGGATCTCCCTCCCGTCGACGACNNAAACCCACGCGCCTGCGCCTCACCGGCTGCATCAGCGCCTCAGCCCCGACGAAGCCGGGGTCGTCCATGTCTACGAAGGCGTGCAGTCCGGCTTCCAGCGGGGAGATATCCTCGTTTAGCTCGTTCCCGTAAAGTGGCATGCCCGCTTCCAGCCTGAGCGAGTCCCTCGCCCCTAGGCCGCAGGGGCGGGCGCCTGCCGCCTTCCCGGCTTCGAGCAGGGCTTCCCACAGCCCCTGCGCGTCCCGCGGCGCACAGAATATCTCGTATCCTATCTCCCCCGTATACCCGGTGCGCGCCAGCATGCACCCCACGCCCGCGAGCCGGGTTTCGGGCAGGAACGAATAGGCCCTCGTCGGCAGGCGGGCCTCTGCGTCGGCCGCCCTTAATACCTCGGAACTCCGGGGCCCCTGGAGCGCTATAATGGCGAAACCGTCCGAACGGTAGATAACCTCGGCCTGCTCCCTGTTGTGCGCCGCGATCCAGGCGAGATCCTTTCCCGTGTTGGCCGCGTTCACGACCAGCCTCAGGAACGCGTCGCTCAGCTTGTACGCGAGCACGTCGTCCACGGTCCCACCCTTTTCGTTGCACATCGGCGAATACCGCGCGCGGCCTGTTTTGAGGGTCTTCATGTCGTTGGCGAGCACGTAATCGGCGAGTTTCGAGGCGCCCGGTCCGGCGATGTCCATGACGCCCATGTGGGAGATGTCGAAAAGCCCGGCGGATTCGCGCACCGCCGCGTGTTCGGCCAGGATGGACGCGAACTGCAGCGGCATCAGCCACCCGTGGAAATCCACCATTTTCGCGCCCGCTCTCACGTGCATGTCATACAGCGGCGTCTTCTTCGGTTCCATTGCCGGCCTCCTTATCCCGTCAGCGCGCTATGCCTTCTTCAGCTTGGGGCCCAAAGGCGTGTCCTCCACGACGTATCCAAGGTCCCTGAGCCGGTCGCGTATCTCGTCGGCCCTGGCCCAGTCCCTGGCGCCGCGGGCTTCTTGTCTTTGCTCCAGAAGCTTTAGCGCCTCGGCGCTCGCGGCCTCCTCCCGCACCGTGTCGACGCCCAGCACGCCGCAGAGTTCGGCGAGCATGTCGAGCGCGGCCCGCGCCGCCTCCCGCGCGGCCGTATGCGTGACGAAGGTGTTGGCCGCGCGCACCAGTTCGAACACGGCGCCCAGCGCGTCCGCCGTGTTGAGGTCGTCGTCCATCGCCTCGATGAACGAGCGCCTGTATTCCCCGAGGCTTTCGATAAACTCCCGTTCCGCGTCGCCGGGCGCCCGGTCCTCCCCGTTTTGCGCGACGTCCATAAGGTGCGCGCGGGCGTTCTGCAGCCTTATAAGCGCGTGTTTCGCCTGCTCGATGAGCTCGCGCGAGAA